>JAMFTB010000061.1 GCA_026225595.1 Terriglobus sp.
CAATCTGGATGCGGAGTCGCTGCGCCTGCTTGAGATCACGTACGACGGTTTTGTGAAGAGCGGCGCGCTGTTGAGCGAACCGAATAAGAACACGCTGAAGGCGCTCAACACGGAGCAGTCCACGCTGCAGGCAAAGTTCAACAACACGGTGCTGGCCGCAATGAAGGAAGGTGGTCTGCGCGTGGAGACGCGTGAGGCGCTGGACGGCCTGAGCGACGCGGAGATGGATGAAGCTGCAGCAGCTGCAAAGTCGCGTGGGCTTGAAGGCTTTTACCTCACGCTGCAGAACACCACGCAGCAGCCGGCGCTTGCCTCGTTGACGAACCGTGAAACGCGCGAGTTGCTGTGGAACGCATCACTGCTGCGCGCGGAGCAGAGCAACGACCGTGACACGCGTGAGATGATTTCGCGGCTGGCGCAGCTGCGTGCGCAGCGGGCGCGGTTGCTGGGTTACGAAAGCTACGCCGCGTGGAAGCTGAGTGATCAGATGGCGCGCACACCCGCGGCCGCCGTGGAGTTTCTGGATCGCCTGGTGCCCGCGGCAATTGCAGGAGCAACGGCAGAGGCAGCGGCCATGCAGCAGCTCATCGATGAAACCGGAGCAGGCCTCAAGCTCGAACCGTGGGACTGGGCCTTCTACGCAGAGAAGCTGCGCAAGGCCAAGTACGACCTCAACGAGGACGAGGTGAAGCAGTACTTCAGCCTGACCAGCGTCTTTGAAGATGGCGTGCTGTTTGCCGCAACGCAGCTGTACGGCATCACGTTCAGCAAGCGCACAGACCTGCCGGTGTATCACCCGGACGTTGTCACCTACGAGGTCTTCAATGAAGACGGCTCGCACCTGGCGCTGCTCTACTGCGACTTCTACCGTCGCGATTCCAAGCGTGGCGGCGCGTGGATGAGTTCTCTGCTCACGCAGGCAAAGTTGCTGGGCGATGCGCCCATCATCACCAACGTGTGCAACTACACCAAGCCTGCGGAGGGCAAGCCATCGCTGATCGACAGCGATGAGGCGCAGACGCTCTTCCATGAATTCGGCCATGCGCTACATGGACTGTTTAGTGAAGCGACCTATCCGTCTTTGAGCGGCACCGCAGTTCCACGTGACTTCGTGGAGTTCCCATCACAGTTCAACGAGCACTGGGCCTCGTATCCCAGCATCTTTGCGAACTACGCAAAGCACTGGCAGACAGGCGAGGTGATGCCCGCAGAGCTGCAGGCAAAGCTGAAGGCGACCAAGAACTTCAACGGAGGCCACGCGCTTACAGAAGTCCTGGCGGCAGCAGAGCTCGACATGCAGTGGCACACGCTCGCTCCTGACGATGAGATTCAGAAGCCGGTGCAGTTTGAAGCGGCGGCACTGCAGCGCGCGGGCGTTGCCGTTGCGCTGGTGCCTCCGCGCTACCGGTCAACGTACTTCTCGCACATCTTCGGCGGAGGTTATGCCGCGGGCTACTACGCCTACCTGTGGGCAGAGATGCTCGACAGCGACGCCTACCACTGGTTTGAACAGAACGGCGGCCTCACCCGCGCCAACGGAGACCGCCTGCGGCAGATGGTGCTCTCACGCGGCAACACAGCTGACCCCGCAGTGCTCTATCGCGAGTGGGCGGGCCGCGATCCGGTCATCGGCCCCATGCTGCAGGGGCGTGGCATCCCTGATTCAGCAGTCGCTGGAGCTTAAGAGCAGAACGCAGCGATCACCACGATTCCGCAGCGATCGCCGCGTAGGCGTTGCGGTCGCTGCGTTCTGCCTTAGGCTTCAGGATCGTAGTTGAGATTCGGACCAAGCCAGCGCTCTGCCTCAGCCAGCGGCCAGCCTTTTCGTTCCGTATAGTCCGCAACTTGGTCGCGATCAATTTTTCCCAGGCTGAAAAAGCGCGACTCAGGATGCGCGAAGTAGATGCCGCTCACGCTTGACCCGGGCCACATCGCATACGACTCCGTGATCTGGATACCCGTGTTGTTCTCGACATCCAGCAGCCGCCATATGGCGGCTTTCTCCGTGTGGTCCGGGCAGGCGGGATAGCCGGGCGCGGGGCGGATGCCTCGATACTTTTCGCGGATGATTTCGTCAATGGTCAGGCCTTCATTGCAGCCGTAGCCCCACGCATCGCGCACGCGCTTGTGCAGCGCCTCGGCAAAGGCCTCTGCAAGACGATCCGCAAGCGCCTCAGCCATGATGGCGCTGTAGTCGTCGTGATCTGCCTTGAAGGTTTCGCAGAACTCCTTCAGGCCAAGCCCGGTGGTGACGGCGAATGCGCCAATCGTGTCGTGCAGGCCTGTTTCAACGGGAGCGATGAAGTCTGCCAGAGAGCGGCACGGCTCCTTGCCTTCACGATTCGCCTGCTGCCGCAGAAAGTACAGGCGATCAAGCTCAGCGGTGCGCGTCGCATCGGTGTACAGCGTCACATCATCGCCAATGGCGTTGGCAGGGAAGAAGCCATACACGCCGCGCGCCGTGATGGGCTTCTCCGCGATCATGCGGTCCAGCATCAACTTCGCGTCGACAAAGAGTTTGCGCGCCTCGTCCCCCTGACGCTCGTCTTCCAGAATGCGCGGATAGATGCCCTTCAAGCCCCATGTATGAAAGAACGGCGACCAGTCAATGTACTCGCGCAGTTCCTCCAGCGGATAGTTGTCAAAGACACGTACGCCGTACGCATCCGGCACTGCAATGTCTTCCCCGCGCCACGTGATGGGTGTGCGGCGTTCACGTGCGGTTGCAATGGGCACCATCGGCTGCTTCGGCGCCAGGTGGGCCTTGCGCACAGCTTCGTACTCAGCAAGATGGTCGGCCACAAATTGCGCGCGATTGTCTTCGCTCAGCAGGTTCGTCGTTACCGGTACGGCGCGGCTTGCGTCCGTCACATGCACCACGGGCTGGCTGTAGTGCGGCGCGATCTTGATAGCGGTGTGTGCGCGGCTTGTCGTAGCGCCGCCAATCAGCAGCGGAATGTTGAACTGCTGCCGCTCCATCTCGCGCGCCACATGCACCATCTCGTCCAGCGATGGTGTGATGAGACCGCTCAGGCCGATGATGTCTGCCTTTACTTCCTTTGCGCGTGCAAGGATCTTCTCTGCGGGCACCATCACGCCCATGTCGATGACTTCGTAGTTGTTGCATGCCAGCACAACACCCACAATGTTCTTACCAATGTCGTGAACATCACCCTTCACCGTTGCCAGCACAATCTTGCCCTGTGCGCGCATTACGATTCCACGCGAAGCCATCTCCGCCTTCTCTGCTTCCATGAAGGGGAAGAGATAGGCGACGGCTTTCTTCATCACGCGTGCGGACTTGACCACCTGCGGCAGAAACATTTTGCCTGCGCCAAACAGGTCGCCAACAACGCCCATGCCATCCATCAGCGGGCCTTCAATCACCAGCAGTGGACGTCCCAGCTTTGCGCGGGCCTCTTCCGTGTCCTGGTCGATGTAGGTGTCGATGCCGCGCACCAGCGCATGCGACAGCCGCGCTTCCACGGTGCCGTTGCGCCACTCTTCGGCCTTCTTCTCCACCACTTCAGAGCCCGCGGTGCCTGCGGCCTTCAGCGCCTCGCCAAAATCCACAAGGCGTTCGGTCGCGTTGGCTCTGCGGTTCAGCAGCACATCTTCAACCAGCACTTTAAGTTCTGGATCAATCTCTTCGTACAGTTCAAGCATGCCGGCGTTGACAATGCCCATGTCCATGCCCGCGCCAATTGCGTGGAAGAGGAAGGCAGAGTGCATCGCCTCGCGCACCTTGTTGTTGCCGCGGAAGCTGAACGAGATGTTTGAGACGCCGCCGCTCACCTTGGCGTGCGGCAGATTCGCCTTGATCCAGCGCGTCGCGTTGGTGAAGTCGACTGCGTAGTTGTTGTGCTCCTCCATGCCGGTGGCAACGGTCAGGATGTTGGGGTCGAAGATGATGTCCTCGGCAGGGAAGCCAACTTCGTCGACAAGGATGTCGTACGCGCGCTTGCAGATGCGGATCTTGTCTTCGTAGGTTGCTGCCTGGCCGTCTTCATCAAAGGCCATCACGACCACAGCCGCGCCATATTTGAGCACCGTCTTCGCATTGGCGCGGAACTTGTCTTCGCCTTCTTTCAGCGAGATGGAGTTGACGATGCCTTTGCCCTGCAGGCACTTCAGCCCGGCTTCGATGACCTCCCACTTGGAGGAGTCGACCATGAAGGGCACCTTGGCCACTTCAGGCTCGCTGCCCAGCAGCTGCAGGTAGCGCGACATGGCGGCGACGCCGTCAATCATGCCCTCGTCCATGCAGATGTCGATGACGTTGGCGCCGTTCTCCACCTGCTGGCGCGCCACGCTCACGGCCTCTTCGTACTTGCCCTCTTTGATGAGCTTTGCAAACTTGGGTGAGCCGGCCACGTTGGTGCGCTCGCCCAGCATGATGAACACACCGGGCTGCTGGGTGAAGGGCTGTGAGCCGGAGAGGCGCAGGGGCTTACTGTCAGTAGCCATCAGGCAGCCACCGCCGGTGCAGTCAGCGGACGCGGCTGCTTGTGCTCCAGCGCGCGCGCGATGGCGGCAATGTGATCCGGCGTGTTGCCGCAGCAGCCCCCAGCAATGTTGATCAGGCCGTCCTGCGCAAAGCCGCCCAGGAAGCGGCCCATGTCCTCCGGCTCAAGATCAAAGCCGGTGGGGGACAGTGGATTGGGCAGGCCCGCGTTGGGATAAGCAGAGATGGCCACGTCCGCCTTCTGCGAAAGCTCCGCGAGGAACGGGTACATCAGGTCAGGACCAATAGAGCAGTTCAGCCCCACTGAGATTGGCCGCACATGCGCCACCGCATTCCAGAAGGCCTCAACCGTCTGCGCGGAGATCATCGTCTCGCCGCCAAGGCCCACTGCTGCGCTAATCATGATGGGCAGCTCCGTGCCCTTTGCAGTCAGGCCGTCCTCGTCATACACCTCGCGGATGGCGACGAGCGCGGCCTTCGCATTCAGCGAGTCGAAGATTGTCTCGACTATGAGCGTGTCCGACCCGCCCGCGATCAGCGCGCGCACCTGGTGCTTGTACGCCTTCAGCACCTGGTCAAACGTGACGACGCGGAAGCCGGGATCGTCTGCATCCGGTGAGTTGGAGAGCGACACCGTCAGCGGGCCGATGGAGCCGGCGACGAAACGCTGGCGACCTGTCTCGTTGCTGAAGCGGTCAGCAAGCTGGCGGCATTGCCGCGCGCTCTGCTCGTTGATCTCCCACGCCAGGTCGTTCAGGAAGCTGTTCTCCAAAATCCCTGCGTAGAAGTCAGGGTCCTTACGGCCGCCGTGTTCACGCGGATCTTCTACGAAAAACTCGCTCTGTGCGATACCGGTCGCAGAGAAGGTATTGGTTTCAATAATGTCTGCACCCGCATCCAGAAAACGGCGGTGAATGTCGCAGATCATGGCAGGCTGCGTCAGGCTGAAGAGGTCGCCGTTGTTCAGCAGGTCCTTGTCTGCGTTTTTGAAGCGATCGCCGCGCATATTCGCCTCTGTCATGCCGTAACTGCGGATGGTGGTGCCCATGGCGCCGTCAATGATGGCGATGCGCTGTTGCATCACGCGGTAGAGCGGATGGTCTGTAGCGGTGTAGCGGAGTGTGGGTGAGTTGGAAATCATGGCGAAGATTAGATGATAGCGAATTGCGTTCGGTACCGTGCGCTGGGGGTGGCCTTCAGGCGGCGGCTCCGGTAAACTAAGGGCACCGCCGCAAATCTGGTTTTGCATCGGCCGTACGTCGAGCCGAGTTCGTGCCATCCCAGCTGCGTCGTTTTATCCGGAGCCATGTCCCCACTCACTCCCGACCCATCGGCCAAAACTATCCTGCACATCTGCTCGCGTGAGATGCTGCGTCCGCTGCGCGACCAGATCCTGCGCCTCTCCGGCTACGCGGTGGACTCCACGCTCTCCACAGCGGAGGGCCTCTCCATGTTCTGGGGCAAGCACTATGACCTTGTGCTGATCGACGTTGAGGGCGAGAACAAGATTCACGATTCCGAGCTGATGTGTACCGAGATCAAGACCGCCAACCCGGAACAGATGGTGGCCTTCGTGTGCAACTGGCGCGTGGCCGTGCTGACGGACTGCCCGGACGAAATTCTGCGGACGGAGTTTGACCCGCAGCGTTTTGTGGAGGGTGTCCACACCATGCTGGTTACGCAGTAGCACCCGCCCTCGCATGGTCACGCACTCAAAGAAACGAATCCAGCTTGTATCCCATCGCATCGGATGACGGTAGCTGCAGTTCGCTGCGGCATTTGCGCAGGTGGCTGCAACTGCTTGCGCCGCATCGGTCACAGTGATACAAAGGTTTCAATCAAGTCTGCACAGCAGCAATGCCTGGCAGGCCTGAGTTTCATGAAGAGTGGCTGAGGGACGAGCCCTGCGACGCCACGACAACCGGACGAGTCTGTACCGGTGTCACCTCTCTCCTGGGAACCCGCAAGGGAACAGGGAACATGAGATTCGGGATACAGCCCCACGCACGTTGTGGATCAGCAGTATGACCGTCTAATCAGACTTCCTTCGTGCACGCCGGCTACCCGCCAGCGGCAACCCTCCAGAGAGCGTCGCATTTTCGTTCCTCTTCCACCTTGGGAGAAGGATTCATGTCGTCTGCTTCTGCGTGTACACCGTACGAGCTCTACTCGAAGGAATCGGGTAAGAGCTATGGCAACCAGCCGCTCTCCATCTGCGACGAGTCGTTCACGCCGCTGGAAGTTCGCTATGACCTAGAAGCCGCGCGCAGCATCTTTACCCGCAAAAACATTGAGGCCGGCCCGGCAAACATCTGGCGCTACCGCGGTCTTCTGCCCATCCCCGAAGGCTTTGAGCCGGACCTGCCCGTGGGCTTTACGCCGCTGGTAAAGGCAAAGAACCTGGGCCGCCGCCTGGGCTCAAACAACCTGTATGTGAAGAACGACGCGGTGTGCTTTCCCACGCTGTCGTTCAAGGATCGCGTGGTTGCAGTTGCCCTTGCCAACGCACGCGCGTTCGGTTTTGAGACGGTGGGCTGCTCCTCTACCGGCAACCTGGCCAACGCCGTTGCAGCGCAAAGCGCACGTCTGGGGCTGAAGGCCTGCATCCTGGTCCCAGCCGATCTTGAGCCGGCAAAGATTCTGAACACGCTGGTCTACGGTGCGCGCCTGGTGCGCATTGACGGCAACTACGACCACGTCAACCGCCTGTGCTCGCTGATTGCAGACCAGTACAACTGGGGCTTCGTCAACGTGAACCTGCGGCCCTACTACTCTGAGGGTTCAAAGACCGTGGGCTATGAGATTGCCGAGCAGCTGGGATGGAAGCTGCCGGACAATGTGGTCTGCCCCATGGCAGGCGGCTCGCTCATCCGCAAGATCAAGAAGGCATTTGATGAGTTGATTTATCTGGGCCTCGTCGAGGCGAAGCACGTGCGTTTTTTTGGTGCGCAGGCCACCGGCTGCTCGCCCATCTCGCAGGCGGTGAAGGGCAATACGGACGTGATCACGCCGCAGAAGCCGGATACGATTGCACGCTCGCTTGCCATTGGCAATCCTGCAGATGGACCGTATGCATCGCGTCTCATTCGCGAGACCGGCGGCTGGGCAGAGGATGTGTCGGACGTCGAGATTGTCAGCGGTATCCAGGAGCTGGCAGAGGCCGAGGGCATCTTTACGGAGACAGCCGGTGGAGTGACCACTGCTGTGACCGCGCGGCTCATCGCGCAGGGCCGCATCTCTCCAGACGAACTGACCGTCAGCGTCATCACCGGCAACGGTTTGAAGACGACGGACTGCATCAACGACCGCTTCACAGTGGGCCGCGCCGTGCGTCCGCGCCTGGCGGATTTTGAGGATTACATCAACGAGCTTGACGGCAACTCTGCACCCGCAGAGCCCGAGCTGGCCATTGCAGGAGGAAACTAGTTTGTCTATTCGAGTTATGCTGCCCGCCGCCTTTGCGCGGCACACCGCAGGCACCAAGCAGGTCCAGTCTGAAGCCACCACGCTGCCGGTTCTGGTGGAAGATCTCGGCGTCAAATTCCCGGAACTTGGCGCGCACATCAAGGATGAAGACGGCACACTGCGCAAGTTCATCAACGTCTACGTCAACGACGAAGACATCCGCTTCCTGGGCGGCGACACGTATCAATTTCAGGATCGCGATGAGGTGATGTTTATTCCTTCTATCGCAGGCGGCTGCGCGTAGAAGCACTGTGCGCTTCAAGCAAGTCAGCAAGTCAGCGCAAACAAAGAGCGGGAGCCCAATCGGGTTCCCGCTCTTTTGCTATTTGGATAACTTCGCTACCAACCGTCAGAATCCATCCGCTGACTCGCTGACGTTAGACGCCATGCATCAACAGAACAATCAGAACCACGACGGCCAGCAGGCCGAGTCCGCCGCTGGGATAGTAGCCCCAGTCGCGGCTGTAGGGCATAAAGGGCGAGCTACCAAACGCGAGCAACAGGAGAACAATAAGCAGGATGAGCATGGGATGATCCCTCCCGATTCGAAATTTGAACGCCCGAAAGCGCGTCACACCCAAGCTAGATGCGGGCGGGTTAGCGTGGCGTTTCCTACAGCGGTTAGAAAATGATTTCGACGGCATAAAAGCAACCTGCACGCCAATCCACGCTTCTATGTATCGGGTCGCGCGATGTAAGCGCACATTACGGAGGAGGGTCTTATGTTTCTTGGAATCGCAGGCATTCTGTTTTTGCTTTGGATCGCTGGTGAAGTTCTTACGCATGGCGCCAGCCTTGCCATTCACATTCTTGCGCTCGTGTGGATCTTCTCGCTGATCGGTCATTTCTTCAGCAGCCGCAACGCAAGCTAAATGAAGTTAGCCCCGGAGGGCGAAATGGAAAAGGCCGGCAATATGCCGGCCTTTTCTATTGCCTGAAGTTCACTTATTGGCGAGCTTCTGTTGCGGGGTGGATTGCAGCAGGTGGCGGTGGCATGGTCTTAGCCAGAGCCTCCGGCATCTCCTCTGCAAGGCGCGGCAGCTTGCCTTCCAGCGCAAGTGCTAGAACATCATCCATCTCGCTGACAAAGTGCAGCTTCATCTCGTCCTTGATCAGCTGCGGCAGCTCTGCAAAGTCCTTCTCGTTGTCCTTTGGCATGATGGCTTCGCGAATGCCGGTGCGATGCGCCGCCAGCAGCTTTTCTTTCAAGCCGCCAATGGGAAGCACCTTGCCGCGCAGCGTGATTTCGCCGGTCATGGCGATGTCGCGGCGAACCGGGATCATCGTGAGAGCGCTGGTGAGCGCCGTTGCCAGCGTAATGCCGGCTGACGGTCCATCCTTCGGGATTGCGCCTTCCGGTACGTGTACATGGATGTCGATGTTGCGGTAGAAGTCCTTGGGCAGGCCCAGGTGCTGCGCGCGGCTGCGGACATAGCTAAGCGCAGCCTGTGCGCTCTCCTGCATTACGTCACCAAGCTGGCCAGTGGTGGTCAGCTTGCCCTTGCCGTCCAGCACCTGCACTTCCGCCTGCAGAATCGCGCCGCCAACCTCGGTCCATGCAAGGCCGGTCACAAGACCAATCTCGCTCTTCTCCTGCATGATGGAGTCGCGGAACTTTTGCGCTCCCAGGAACTCGTTGATGTTCTCAGCCGTGATGGCTTCCTTCTGGTGCTTTGCGCCTTCCTTGACCACGCGCCGCACAATCTTGCGGCACACGTTGCCAATCTCGCGCTCCAGGTTGCGGACGCCGGCCTCGCGCGTGTAGCCGCGGATCAGCTCCTGCAAACCACCATCGGTGAACTCGACATTCTCTTCCGTCAGGCCGGTGGCCTCACGCTGCTTCTTCAGCAGGTACTGCTTGGCAATCTCAAGCTTCTCGACTTCTGTGTAGCCGTGCAGCCGCAGAATTTCCATGCGGTCCTGCAGCGGGCCGGGAATGGTGTGCAGCACGTTGGCCGTAGCCACGAACAGCACCTGCGACAGGTCGTATTCCACGTCGAGGTAGTGATCCTGAAAGGTGGAGTTCTGCTCCGGGTCCAGAACTTCCAGCAGCGCCGATGCCGGATCGCCGCGGAAGTCCGATGCCATCTTGTCAATCTCGTCCAGCATGATCACCGGGTTCTTGGTGCCGGCCTTCTTCATGCTCTGGATGATCTGGCCCGGCAGGGAACCGATGTACGTGCGGCGATGGCCGCGAATCTCTGCCTCATCGCGCACGCCGCCCAGGCTCATGCGCACAAACTTGCGTCCAGTAGCCTTCGCAATGCTCATGCCCAGCGAGGTCTTGCCAACGCCCGGCGGTCCGACGAAGCAGAGGATGGAACCCTTAGGATTCTTAACCAACTGGCGCACTGCCAGGAACTCAAGGATACGGTCCTTGATCTTCGGCAGGCCGTAGTGGTCCTCGTTCAAAATCTTCTCTGCGTGGTCAATGCTGCGGATGTCCTTGGACCGCTTCTTCCACGGCACGGCCAGCAGCCAATCCAGGTAGTTGCGGCTTACGGTCGACTCCGCCGACATGGGCGGCATCGCCTCCAGCTTCTTCAGCTCCTGGATTGCCTTGTCGAAAACATCCTTCGGCATGCCCGCGGCTTCGATCTTCTTCTTCAGATCGTCCCACTCGCTCTTTTCGCCGCGGCCCAGTTCCTTCTGGATGGCCTTGATCTTTTCGTTGAGGTAGTACTCCTTCTGCGCACGCTCCATCTGCCGCTTCACGCGCGATTGCACGGTGCGGTCCATGTTGAGCTTTTCAATCGCAATGTCGAGTACGTCCGCAATCTTTGCCAGGCGAGCGGCGGGATCAAAGATGTCCAGCAGCTCCTGCTTTTCTTCAATGGAGAGCTGCAGGTTGGCGGCGATCACGTCGGCCAGCTTGGTGGGCTCGTCCGTGCGGACGCTGGCCACCATCGTCTCGTAGTTCAGGCTCTGCTGCAGCTTCAGGTGTTGCTCAAAACGCTGCTGCACCAGCTGCATCAGCTGTTCAATCTGCGGCGTCACCACAAGCTCGCTCTTGCCAATGCGAACCGTCGCGACGAAGAAGCCGTCGTCGTCGTTCAGCTCCAGCGTGCGTGCGCGTTCCACGCCTTCTACAAGCACCTTGATGTTGCCGTCCGGCATCTTCACGGACTGGACAATGGTGCCGATGGTGCCGGTCTCAAAGATGTCGTCGGCGCTGGGCTCGTCGATGCTGGCATCGTGCTGCGTGGCCAGGAATATTTTGCGGTCGCCGGTCAGCGCCTCTTCCAGCGCGCGAACGCTGGATTCGCGGCCGACAACGAACGGCGTCATCATGTGGGGGAAGATGACCATATCGCGGATGGGCATCATGGGGAGCTTGCGTACGTCGCCTGTGGGCTGATCGGTTTGCTTTGGCATAGGTCTCCCTTATTAGACGCCCGGCCCACGCAGAGGATGCGGAAGGCTCGATTCGCTTTCAGGAGATTGTACTTCCTTTCGGGACAAGTCTTGCGCTGTGCGATAGCTGCTTCGTTATGCGCAAGAAACACACGCTTATACGGGGATAAAAAGCAATCGCGCCAGACCAAAAACAATGCTGATTGCCACCAACACCAGCACATTGCCCTTAAGCCATCGCAGCAACAGCAGGGATACTGCTATCCACGCAAGCGCCAGCAGATCCAGCCCGCTCCAGGTGATTGTGCCTTCCGGAAAGAGCACGCCTTTGCTGAGAAACACCGTCAGGTTTGCAATGGCGCCTACAACCACCGCTGTTATCAGACCCAGCACCGCTTCCACGCTGCGCTTGCCGTGCGAGCGCTCCACCAGTGGAGCGCCCGCAAAAACAAACAGGAAGCAGGGAAGAAAGGTATAAAAGGTGGTCAACAGCAGGCCTAGCGTCCCCATCCACAACGACTGCTGAAATGCGTTGTAGGCCGCCATAAACCCAACAAACGCAAGCACGATGATGAGAGGGCCAGGTGTCGTCTCTGCCAGTGCGAATCCATCAAGCATCTGCGACTTGGACAGCCAGTGCAGCTTGGTTACCGTTACCTGTGCCACATCCGGCAGCACGGCATATTCGCCGCCAAAGGTGATGCATGTTGTCCTGGTGAAGAACGTCGCCAGCC
>JAMFTB010000062.1 GCA_026225595.1 Terriglobus sp.
CGCGTCCACACCAGGTGGTAGCCGCCCAGATCGTCATCGCCCTTGGCATTGCCCCACGGGATGGAAGCCGATGCGATGAACGCTCCGGAATACGTCTTATCCTCGTGCGCAAGAATCGTGTTGTGGCTGATGCGCATGAGCCTGCCGCCATCGTGCGATGCAGCCGCCAGCCGCTCCGGCGATTCAGCGCGGTGCCACTGCTCCACAAAGCGCTTCATATGCAGCGAGAACGGCACGGAGAGCGACTGCATCATGCCCGCAAGCGCCGCGTGGTAGCCGTCGCCAAAGGCAATGGCCAGCGTGAACTCGCGGTTGCGCGCCACGTCAATCTCGCCCATTACGGCAATGTTGCCGTCCAGCGCCTGGCCAAACTCCCAGTCCATGCGCATGTTGCCGGTCAGATCCTGAAAGCCATCCGACGTGCCAACGTAACCGCACGAACTGCGCGTAAAGCCGCAATCCACGCCCATGGCCAGCGACGTGTTCGCCTTCCACGCAAGCAGAGCACGCCGGCCTGCTACTTCAATCGACCGCGCGGAATTACCCGCACCTCCACCGTTGAGGTGCGGCGCAAGCAGCGCATAGCACTTCAGGCGAGAGAGAACACTCTCTTCGCCCTCAATCTTCACGTTCATCAGCACCACGGGGTGGTGCGGATCGCAGACAAACTCCTTGGTCACGGTGTAACGGCCGCCAAGGTCGCTGGCCACCACGCGCACGGCAAGCGCGTCTGCGTCGATGTAGTGAAAATCAAACTCGAAGTCGCGCTTCTCTTCATGCACGAAGGTCTCGCCGTCGGTGAAGATCAGTTCCATATCGCGCGTCTGCGGGCGATCGATGGTGGGGTAATAAATCTCGTTCAGCGTGCCGTGCGAGACGGTGTACCAAACCCGGCTGCTGGCCGCGTATGCGGTGCATACCGCGTCCTTCTTGCTCGACGTCCAGCGAGCCTCAAGCCCGGGCGCACCAAATGCAGGTCCCTGGTCGTTCAGCCAACGGTAGGCAGCGGTCAATGCGTTCATGCTGGCTCCATTACATCACCGTGTTGTGTGAGCAATGGCGCGTGTGTGCGAAATTTCAACCAGCATGCATGACCAATGGCGCAGAAATGGCGCAGAATAGGCTCGTATGTCTGTGTAGCGGGCAATGGCGCATCCGCCGGCACCTCGCGAGCATCCAACCGGCTGATGCGGTGAATCACGCCGCGCGACCACCTTTACGAAACATCATCGCTTTCAGGAGAACAAACGTGGCTTTCGAACTTCCCGCACTGCCCTACGCATACGACGGCCTGGAGCCGACCATTGACGAAGCGACCATGAAGCTGCACCACGACAAGCACCACGCCACCTACGTCACCAACCTGAACGGCGCGGTGGAAAAGCATCCGGAGCTGGGCACCAAGACGCCCGAAGAGCTGGTGAAGAACCTGGACGCAGTGCCGGAAGATGTGCGCACCGTCGTCCGCAACAACGGTGGCGGCCACGTCAACCACACCATGTTCTGGGAGATCATGAAGCCGGGCGGCGGCGGTGAGCCAACAGGGGCAATCGCGCAGCAGATCAAGGCCGACTTCGGCGACTTTGAGTCCTTC
>JAMFTB010000063.1 GCA_026225595.1 Terriglobus sp.
GGTGCATCTGGTGCCTGTGCTGTAACTGGTGGGGCAGGTGCAGTTGGTGCCGGTGCAGCAGCCCGCGGTGTTGTTGTGGCAGCGGGCGTTGCCGCTGGAGGAGTTGCTGCAGGAGCCGCATCAGTAGTCGCCGCCGCAGGCTTATCCATTGGAGTTGGCAACGTAACCGTCGCTACCGATGTTGGATCATCACGCAGCTTCAGATACAGCGTGGCTCCATCCGCAGGGACAGGCGCTGTAAACGTAGCGTCAGAGAATCCGGTTGGCACATCCGCTGGCTTGGCAAAATCCTTGTCGCCGCTGAAGGTCTGCACCAGGAAGAGGCTCCTGCCATTCAGCGTGCAATTGGTTCCAGCTGTGCAGTTGATGGAGGTGATCTGCGGCACACGCACCAGCGTGCCCAGCGGAGCCCACTCGCCTGTGGTGCCGTCTGCTGCAACAGGACGCATCTGCAGCTTGCCGAACGCTGACGGGCCGAAGGCTTTCAGCGGCTCGACGGTCGCAATGGCCGTGTGATCGTCCTGCAGGACGAGATGCGTGTCGGCGAGCGACAGCAGCGTGTGTGCCGCGCCGTTTGCCGTGGCCACTTCAATCTTCTCCGCGTGGTCAAAGGCGTCGCGCGTCTGGATGACGAAGGTCAGCGTACCCTGCAGCGGGATCTGATCCTTGCCACCCAGCGTTACTGCAATGCCGTCGCCCTGCGCGGGCGCGGCCTTCATTGAGAGTAGCGTAAGCGTGGGCCGCGCCGTTGACAGCGATACCTTCACCGGCATGGTGCGGCCGTCCTTCAGCTTGGCGATTACCTCAGCACCATCTTTCGGTGATGCGCCTGCCTTGCCTTCCAGGTTCAGCGTCTTGTCCGTGTTGCCGCTGGATGCTGGTGTGAAGGTCTGGTTGTCAATCGCAACGGAAGCAATATTGCTCACGCCATCGCCTGTCAGCGTGGCGATTTTGTCGCCGGGATGCATGCTCAGCGCTTCCAGATGAATGTCGCCGCTGTATGCGGTCAGTGCCACCTTCTCCGGCGCTGCAGCGCCATACTGCTGCACCACCAGCGAATAGTCACCAGCCTTGGTCTGCTTCGCGGGTACGTCAAGGTTCAGCGTGTCGTTGCCCTTGTCGCCATCGGCGGGTTTGAAGCTGACGTCAACATCCTTGTCCTTGCCGGTGGTTAAAGCAATCTTCTGCACGCATGCAGTGCCGTCGCCTTGCAGCGACAGTTTCGCCTCCTGCCCGGCGATGACCTGCGTGTCGCCCACTACCTTCCAGCCCTTGCCGTCTACTTGTTGAAGCGTCAGCGTGGGTCCTTCAAACGAATCAAATCCCCAGTAGCCACGCACCGTTCCGGTCACCGTCAGGTCGGTTGCGGATGCAAGCTTCGCCTCCGGCTTGGGAGCGCCTGCTGCAACACCTGCGTCAAGGCGCACATCATTTAGAGGCTTGCGGTCCGGGGCGCTCTTGGCAACGACAAGGCCACCTTCATACGCGTCAGGATTCAATGGCAAGTCGGTTGCATCGGTGCGATTCAGGTGCAGCACAAGGTCATGCGCAAAGCTGGTGGAGTAGACCAGCGGCGCACCCTCAAGCAGCAGCGCCATGTTGGGTTGCAGTAGGCATGCCACCTGGTTGGCTGCGTGTGGCTTCAGCGGCGGCGGCACGGATTTTTGAATCGCAGGCAGGCCAATCACAATTACCGACTTTGGATTGACGAAAGAAGGCGGCGCATTCAGTTTCAGGTTCATCGTCTCGGCAGTTGGAAACGCCAGCGCCGGAATGTACTGGAACTGCGCGGTGTGCAGCATGCTGGCAAGGTGCACCAGGTCAACCAGCGCGCCCACATAGGCAGAGTACACACCAGCGCCCGCAGCCTGCGTGTAAGAAGCAGCGTTCACAAAGTCAGACGACGGTCCGCTGGAGATTGCGTCTGCTATGGATTGCCCATGGCCGTCGCTCAGTATGATGGGAGCGCTGGTGGCGGTAAGGCAATTCACCTGCTGATCGACGGGCTGCTTGAAGCAATCCGCGTTCGGCTTTAGTGCCAGCGTTGCCGCCAGCTTTGCAGAGTGATCCGCAACCGCCTTGGGATCACCCGCGGGCACCGTCTTCATTGCAGCCAGGTAGCGGTCTGTCCGCTGCTGCTCGAATGATGCTTCATTCATGTCCGCATCCGCGCGGATGAACTGGCCGGGCTTGCCTTTGACCGCGGAACGCAGCGTGTCAAAGTCGCCGCCGGTTTCAGGCGCAACAAACATCAGCGCCTGCTCTGCACCTTCAGGCACTGTGACGAAGGTGCCCTCGGCAGACTTCTTATCCCACGTCTCCACCTTGGTGAACCAGTTGTCAGGCGGCTCATTCGTGGTGCCGCGCAGAAACGCGATGATCAGCAGCAGGTGGTTTGACTGCGTTGGCGGCAGATCGGCCTTCACCCACAGCTTGTCGCCCGCCTGCAGATTTGGAACCTGCGCAATGGGCAGCGTCTTGCCGCCGCGCGTTACGCGCACGCTGATCTTGGGGCCAGCCAAGTCAAAGCGGACGTTGTCGTCGGCATGCAGCGGCGTCGGCGTAAGCAGGGCTGCAACGCAGACAGCAAGGACGCACAGGGCGACGGATCGGGTTACGTTCAAAATTCTCATCAAGCGGATGAGACGCCATCGCACGCCGTGGCGTTTTCGAGCTGTGTTCGATTCAGCGCATAAATCGCGCCATCGGTTCCTAAAAACTGTCCTGCCGGACGGGCCCACTGCGCGTGGTGCGGGCGTTTCACGCCTTTTTACTGCTTCGCTTGGCCTTCCCGTTGGGCAGGATGCGGGTTCCGTGCCGACCGATCCCACGTATCAGAATCGATACGTGGGGCACCCGGTTCTGGTGGGGATGGAAATTTCATGCCGACCATCGGGAGGGCGAGGCGAAGCCAGTAAAAAGGTGCGTGAGCACCCGCTCTCCGCGTAGGAGGCCCTCCGGCAGGACAGCTACTTAGCGGTAGTCGTCGCGTGCGGGTGTGAAGACGTCCAGCACTTCGCTGGCAACGGGCGCGCTTGCCTGGTGCTCCGCGCCGCCGGGGATCATGATGCTGTCGCCTGTGCGCAGAGTGTAATTGTCATCGTCGACGGTTAGCGCAATTTCGCCGCTAACGATGTAGATCAGCTGCTCATTCGGATGCGCGTGCCGCGCACCGACCCAGCCCGCATCCATGCGATGCCGCACCAGCATCATTTGTTTGGTGGAGGCGGGGTCGCTGGTCGCCATCGTCTGGCGGCGAAGACCTTGTTCCGGCGTGGTCATTACGCTGTCGTTTGAGGAAATGACTTCAAGCATTTTTGCGCTACTCCTTGATTACTTTTGCGGAGCATAATCTTCTTACGGAGGCAGCATGACGCTCTTTTTTGCCGTCTATACCCCATTCTTGATGTTCGCGTTGTTCCTGCTGTTCTCTGCGAAAGAAGCAGGAAAGCGAAAGAGAGAGGCACAGGCTAGACGCATAGCTGAGTACAGGAAGTCACCAGCATCGCGAATCCTGATACTCAACGACTGACGGATTTTCGCATTACCTAGGCAAGGTTCCGCTTGTAGAGCGCGGTCATCTCGGCCCATGCGCGCTCCGCGCCTGCCTCGTTGTAGACTTCGCTGCCGCGCACGGTCCATCCGTGATTGCAGCCGGAGAAGACTTCGACCGTTGCCTTCAAATGGTCTGCTGCAAAGGTCTGCTTGAGCGTGTCCTTGTCGGTTGGTGCGCGCTGATCGTCGTTCGCTGCAACGCAGCACAGCACCTCCGCCTTCATCTTTGCAATCATCAGGTGTGGGCTGTCCGGCTTATCGCTGACGAGACCTCCGCCATGGAAGGTAGCCGCCGCGCCAATGCGATCCGCACGCGTACCAGCCGTGCGGAAGGTCAGCGGGCCGCCCATGCAATAGCCCTGCACGCCCATCTTCTTGGCCTTGTTGGTCTGTGGCTGTGCGTCCAGAAAGGTGGTGTAGTCCTTTGCATCGCTGATGCCTGCATCTGCTGTCAGCGCGGCGGCCATAGGCATTACCTTGGCGCGATCTTCCGGCTTGGAGAAGTCAAACGAACCATCCACTACAGGCGCTTTTGCATTGCGATAGAAGGGATTTGGTACCAACACAACGTAGCCTTCTGAGGCGAGTCTGCGGCCCATCTCACGAAACACCGGCCGCAAGCCCAGGATGTCTGTCCACACCAGCACGGCAGGCCACGGGCCTTTGCCTTCGGGATAAAACAGCGCTGCATCGCATGTACCCTTCTCCATGGGCACGGTCACGTCTTTCTCAACAATCTTGCCCTGCGCCACTGCGGGCACCGCGCTCAGCACAGCGGCTGCCGCTACCGAACCTGCAACAAAGGCGCGTCGTGACACTGTGGGGTCATGCGTCAATCCCTGGTGGATATGCTCATCGCACATAACGATTTCTCCCTGTCGATCCTGTACGGCAGTATCGCGGAAGCAGAGCTCGCCTGTCGATACGAAATGGTCAATAAACCTTGTCCTGCCGGACGGGCCCGCTGCGCGCGGGGCGGGTGCTCACGCACCTTTTTCCTGCTTCGCGTGGCCTTCCCGTTGGTCAGGATTTGACATTCATGCTGGCGCCAGCGAAACGCAGGTCCTTCGACTTCGCTGCGCTCCGCTCAGGATGA
>JAMFTB010000009.1 GCA_026225595.1 Terriglobus sp.
CAGAATGCAGGTCCTTCGACTTCATTCCGCTTCGCTTCATTTCGCTCAGGATGACAAATCAGAAGAGCAGCGCAAAGCAGTCAGCGATACAGCACCACAGCAATGTTGTAGCTGGTAAAGCCGCTATTTTTCGGCGAGGCGCATGCACCCACCGATGCGCCTGTAACTCCGCCCTGCGAAAGGCGTGCGGTCAGCTGGCTGGGCAGACGGTTCAGATCGCTGGCGGTGTACCGCATCACAAACGCAGGCCGCGTGCCCACAAAGCCAGTGGATTTCGTACACGTCGCGCGCGCTTCCGTGCTGCTGCTCACATTCTGCAGCCCCATGGATTGCAGCAGCGCGCCCACCTGCGCCTCCTGCTGCTCATAGGACAGGTTCTGCACGTCACGCGCAAAATCCTCCACGCCCCACAGCTGGTTGCCACTTGCCACCACGGAGATGCCTATGGAGTTGACCGCGGGATCCAGGATGTTTTCACGGTGGTGCGGCGAGTTCATCAGCGCCGTGTGCATCTCCAGCACAGACCCGCTGGTCGCCACATTCTCTGCCACGAGCGAGAAGCGTGTGCCCGTGGCCGCAGCGCGCATGGTCAGGTCGGGCTCGCCCTGGAACTGGTGAGAGATCGCGCCGGCAGAACGCATCTGCACAGCGTGGTACTGCGCTGCGCGCGTCAGCTGCGGGTTCCACGTGAGCGCAGGCAGCCCAGCCGCCGCACGCTCCGCATTGATGGACTGGAAGAGATACTGCTCCGCGATGGTGTGCTGCGCACGCGCTCCGGAAACGAAGATCAAGCCAACGATCAGGGTGCCCCACATCTTGAAAAGATGTGGGATAGGGCGCGGTGAAACTCTTTGGAGATTTCTTTCCCATGTCCCTGCAGGACATGGGGCACCCACACCCAACCAGCGACGAAACTTAGACGACGAGATCACCGCGTACTGCCTCCCATGTGCGCTTGATTCCCTCTTCAAGCGCAACACGGTGGTGCCAGCCCAAACTGTGGATGAGGGAAACATCCATCAGCTTACGCGGTGTGCCGTCAGGCTTGGAAGTGTCAAAACGTAGCACTCCCTTGAACCCCAGAACCCGTCCAACAGTTTCGGCCAGTTCGCGAATTGTTACGTCCTCGCCGCTGCCAATATTGATCAGCGGTGGAGCATCCTCCCGCAGCAGCTTGCCGTACTCCTCCGCGGGCAGGTTCAGCAGGTACACGCATGCCTCGGCCAGGTCGTCGGAGTAGAGCAGCTCGCGCTTGGGCGTGCCCGTTCCCCACACCACAACCTCTTCGGCACCGTCCTGGATCGCCCTTGCCGTCTTGCGGATCAGCGCGGGCAGCACGTGCGAGTTGTTCAGGTCGAAGTTGTCGTTGGGGCCATACAGGTTCGTCGGCATGGCGGCAAGATACTTTGTGCCGTACTGCCGGTTGAAGGACCAGCACATCTCAATGCCGGCAATCTTCGCCAGCGCGTACGCGCGGTTGGTGGGCTCCAGCGGGCCGGTCAGCAGGCAGCTCTCCGGCATGGGCTGCGGCGCCATCTTGGGGTAAATGCAGCTGGACCCAAGGAACAGCAGCCGGTCGACGCCGGTGGCATAGCAGGCATCAATCACTGCCGACTGAATCGCGAGATTGTCATGGATGAAATCCGCCGGATAGGTGTTGTTGGCATAGATGCCGCCCACCTTGGCCGCCGCCAGCACCACAAATTTTGGCTTCGTCTGCTGAAAGAAGGCAAGCACCGCAGCAGCATCCTGCAGATCCAGCTCCGTGCGTGTGCGCGTCAGGATATTCGTGTAGCCCAGCCGCCGCAACTCGCGCTCAATGGCAGAGCCAACAAGACCACGGTGGCCTGCAATGAAAATCGGAGCGTCTTTCTGCATGTACGACATCTGCAAACTTCTCCTGGAAACCTAAAATCTGCACCGACCGTCATCCTGAGCGAAGCGAAGAATCTCAGCGCACTTGATCCTGCCGCATACGTACCCACATTCCGCTGC
>JAMFTB010000064.1 GCA_026225595.1 Terriglobus sp.
AGTAGCCTGCGCTCTCTGCAATCAGGTCGACGGAAGCCCCTCATAGCCGCCCCTCGCAAACAACTGAGCCGCCGACTCCAGCAGTCGAGTCCTGGTTTCGAGCCGGTTCTCCTGCCGGGTCAGTCTCTTCTTAATCGCAGCATCAGCACGGAATTTGGCAAAGGCAGCATGCAAAGCGCTGTGAGCGATCCGTACCGAAAGAGCATGGACAAATTCTGGGGCGTATTCGCGAAAGGAAGCACGAGAGCTGCCAAGCCAGAAGATGTGGCGAAGATCATCTACCGCGCTGCGAATGATTCGAGCAACCGGTTACGTTACCTCGCCAAACCCGGCCCGTTTTACTGGATGAACAGCATTCTGCCGGATGCCCTGTGGCGGCGGTTGATGGTGAAAGCAATGGTGAAGTAGGCGGTTGACTCACCTTACGCATTCTCGCGGCGCGTTTCGATACGATAGGGTTATGTCGAATTCACAACTTTCCCCTGCACAGCTTTCCCAGACGCGGGCGGCGTTACTGGAGCAATTTCGCCATCTGGCTTCGTCTGCCGCCTCGTTTGAAGCTTTGCAGCAGGGCGTGGTGGAAGGTCTGTCGCAGGCGCTGCCGCATTACAGCTGGACTGGCTTCTACATGCTGGACCCGAACGATGCAGAGACGCTGGTGCTTGGCCCCTTCGTCGGCGACCCAACGCCGCATGTGCGCATCCCTGTGACGCAGGGCATCTGCGGCGCCGCGGTAGCGACGGGCGAGACCGTGATCGTGGACGACGTCAACGCCGACCCGCGCTACCTCTCCTGCTCCATCAAAACCAAATCTGAGATCGTCGTGCCCATCTACGCGCACGACAAGGTGATCGGCGAGATCGACATCGACAGCCACGATCCTGCCGCATTCACCGGCGAAGACGGCGCCTTTCTGGAAGATGTCGCGCGAGTGCTCGGCTCCTACGTGGAACAGTATTCCGCCTGACGAATCGATAGATTCAAACCGAAGTGCCATTTCATACGTAACTTTATGAGAATGCCCGTCGTCCTATATCCGTCGGATGCGATACGTTTGGTCATCCGGATTGTGGCATTTCCAGGAGTTGGTGAGCACCATGCTTTTGCTCTTCGTCGCGTACGTCGGTGGCATCCTCACCATTCTTAGCCCGTGCATTCTGCCGGTGCTGCCGTTTGTCTTTGCGCGATCGGACCAGCCCTTCCGCAGGAGTGGTCTGCCCCTGCTTGCGGGCATGGCCGTTACCTTTGCACTGGTTGCAAGCCTCGCCACCGTGGGCGGCGGATGGGTTGTCCGCGCCAACCAGTTTGGACGCGCTGCGGCGCTTGTGCTCTTCGGTATCTTCGGCCTCACGCTCATCTTCTCTTCGCTTGCAGAGCGCATCTCGCGGCCGCTGGTGCAGCTTGGCAACAGGCTCAGCAACAACACAGGCTCGGGCCCTAGCGTTGCGAACTCATTTCTGTTGGGCATTGGAACAGGCTTGCTGTGGGCGCCGTGCGCCGGGCCAATTCTTGGCCTCATTCTGACAGGCGCAGCACTCAGCGGTGCAAGCGCGCATACCGTCTTTCTGCTACTGGCATATGCCGCTGGCGCTGCTACTTCCCTAACGGTCGCTCTGCTGGCTGGTGGCAAAGTGTTTGCCGCCATGAAGCGTTCGCTTGGCGCAGAGGAATGGATTCGCCGCGCACTTGGAGTAGCGGTGCTTGCTGGCGTCATCGCGGTGGCGTTTGGGCTGGATCGCGGCGTGTTGACGCAGCTATCGCTGGCCAGCACCGCAGGCGTCGAGCAGCGGCTGGTGGATCGCTTCCACCCTCAGACTGCTGAAACCGCTTCGAAAGATCAGGCAATGGCTCCATCCAACGCCATGATGGCTGCTGCTGGCGGAGCAATGACGCCGACCGGCGGTGCGATGACGGCCGGAACCAAGCCAGCGGCAAACAACGCCATGATGGCGGCGGGAGCCGCTCCTGCAGTTGCCGCGCCGACCACGGATCTTTCCGGCGCCACTGCATGGATCAACACGCCCAACTCGCAGCCGCTCACCATGGCATCGCTCCAGGGCAAGGTCGTCGTCATCGACTTCTGGACCTACTCCTGCATCAACTGCCTGCGTACACTGCCCTACATCAAGGCATGGAACGCCAAGTACAAAGACGCAGGCCTTGTCATCATCGGCGTGCACACGCCGGAGTTTCCCTTTGAAAAGGATGAGGCAAACGTCCGCAAGGCGGTTCGCGATCTTGGTGTGACCTATCCCGTTGCGATGGATAACGACTACCGCATCTGGCGCAACTTCAACAACAACTACTGGCCAGCGCACTACTTCATTGACGCTACCGGCAAGGTTCGTTACCACCACTACGGCGAAGGCGGCTACGACGAGTCTGAGCAGTGGATTCGCAGCCTACTGGAAGAGGTAAATCACAAGCCGCTGCCCGGTAGCCCCACGCAGGTTGCCGCAGAGGGCGCGCTTGCCCCTGCAGACACCAGTGATGTGAAGTCGCCGGAAACGTACGTCGGCTATCACCGCGCGCAGAACTTCGCGTCACCGGAAGGCTTCAACCAGAACGAGCCGCAGGCCTATACCGTGCCGGTGAATCTGAAACTGAACGACTGGGCGCTGGCCGGCAAGTGGCAGGACGAGCGCCAGATTGCAACCTCATTGGCCACCTCCAGCGCTATTGTTTATCGCTTTCATGCGCGCGATCTGCACCTGGTTCTGGGGCCGTCAACTGCTGGCAAACCAATCCGCTTCCGAGTTACCATCAACGGCAAAGCACCGGGCGCGAACCACGGCATGGACACGGACGCAGAGGGCTACGGCACCGTGAAGGAAAACCGCCTCTACCAGCTCATCCGTCAGCAGGGCGCAATCCAGGACAGGACCTTCCGGATTGAGTTTCTGCAACCCGGCGCTCAGGCATACGCATTTACATTCGGATGACACATCCGTCTAACAGCTGTAGTCGTATTTAATAGGGAGTAACTATGACGAACCGTCCCTCCAACACGACGATGTTTTCGAACACGGACACCACACAGCGACCCACCCGCCGCATGTTTCTGATTGCGGGCGCAAGCGTGGCAGGCCTTGTGGCTCTGCGCTCAACGCTGGCGTTTGTGCCGCACGCAGTCACCACGACGCCGGGCACGGTCACCGTTATTGAGTTTTCTGACGCGGGCAAGCCCACCGGCAAGGTCGCGATCCCCAAGGTGGTTCGGCCTGACGCCGAGTGGAAGCAGAAGCTTGCACCCATCTCATTTGACGTGACGCGCCGCGAAGGCACAGAACGCCCCTACACCGGCAGCACCTGGGACAACCATGCCAAGGGTTTCTACCGCTGCATCTGCTGCGACAACGCAATCTTCAGCTCAGACACCAAGTTTGAATCGGGTACCGGCTGGCCCAGCTTCTGGCAGCCCATCGCCAAGGAGAACATCGTCGAAAAGACCGACATGACCATGGGCATGGAGCGCACTGCAGTCAGCTGCCGCGAGTGTGACGCGCACCTGGGTCATGTTTTCGATGACGGCCCCCGCCCTACCGGCCTGCGCTACTGCATGAACTCAGCAGCGATGCGCTTCGTCAAGACGGCGTAGCTGCATGAGCGTGACCGAAGAAGCAAGAGCAGCGGAACTGAAAGAGGCTCAGCTTAAAGCGGAGCGCCTCTTCCACGAGGTGGAGGCGCGCGGCCTTATTCGTTCCGGCATTACAGAGGAACAGCTGAACGAGGACATCTACGCGCTTGCGGCGGAGCTATTCGGCATCACGAAGTACTGGCACAAACGCATTGTGCGCGCAGGCAAAAACACGCTACTGCCCTATGCGGACAATCCGCCCGACCTAACCCTACAGAGCGACGACATCCTCTTCCTCGACTTCGGCCCCGTCTTCGAAGATTGGGAAGCGGACTTTGGCCGCACCTTCGTGCTGGGCAACGATCCCTGGAAGCAAAAGATGAAGCGCGATGTGGAATCAGCCTTCGCCGACGGCAAGCAGTACTTCAAGGATCATTCGCAGATCACAAGCGCCGAGCTCTTTCACTACGCCGAATCGCTCGCCGCAAAATACGGATGGGAGTTTGGCGCACCCATCGCCGGCCACCTGATCGGCCAGTTCCCTCACGAACGAATTGCAGACGACAAGGTAACGCTCTATGTCCATCCAAAGAGCAACCTGCAGATGTATTCGCTTGATGCTGAAGGCAAGCGGCGCCACTGGATCCTGGAGATTCACCTCGTGGATCGTGCGCGCGAAATCGGCGGATTCTTCGAAGAGCTCCTTACTGTTTAACCGCTCGTTGCCTAGCCTTTACTTCTCAATCGTGGTGTCGGCCTTGGTGAATTTGCTGGATGTCTGCGCCGGTGTGGGCAGGTCCGTCAAATCCCATCCGCCACCCAGCGCCTGGATGAGCTGCACCGATGCAGTCATCTGTTGAATGCGAACCGTTGCAAGCGCGCTTTGATCGGTGAGCAGCGTGGTCTGCAACTGCACCACATCGATGTACGGATCAATGCCCGTCTCATAGCGACCCATCTCAAGGTCGACCGCCTTCTGCGCGGACGCCGCTGCAGTCTGCTGCTGCTGGTACTGCCGCGAAAGTATGCGCAGCGATGCAAGGTTGTCCTCAACCTGCTGGAAGGCAGTGAGCACGGTCTGCCTGTACGTAGCGACGTCTGCATTGAACGTTGCCACATATTGATTCACAGTAGCGCGTCGCAGACCTGCATCAAAGATGGTTTGCGGCACGGAAGCGCCCACCGACCAGAAGCGGCTTGGCCAGTCCACCAGCTTTGAGATTGCTGAGCTTTCTGTTCCACCCTGTGCCGTCAGATCCAACGCGGGATAGAACGCTGCGGTTGCAACACCAATCTGCGCATTCACTGAAGCCATCTGCCGCTCTGCCGCGGCAATGTCCGGCCGGCGCTGCAATAGCTGCGAAGGTACTCCAATGGGGATTGCAGGCGGCGTTGCATCCAACGGCTTTGCCGCCAGCGAGAAGGTTGATGCATTGGCACCGATCAACACTGCAATCGCATGCTCATATTGCGCGCGGAGTACTTCCAAATTGGTAGCCTGAGCCTGCGCATTCTGCAGCGTGTTCTCTGCCTGCACCACGGCAGACTGATCATCAATGCCCGTCTCGTACAGACCCTTCGTCAGGTCAACAGCCTTTTGATCGGCCTCGATGGTCTTGCGATAGACCTCAACGAGTGCGTCCTGCCCGCGCAGTTCAAACACATAGACGGCAAGGCTTGCCTGTTCGCTGAGCCGCTCGTTCTCCAGGTCAGCCGCACTTACCTGCGCAGCGTATTGATACTCATGCACGGTGTTGCGAATCTTGCCGAAGAGATCAGGCTCCCACGAGGCCTCAAACGGAATGGACCACACGGAGTTTTGCTGACCCGCCGTTGTGGTTGTGCCAGTGCCGGGTGTTGTCGATCCGGTGCCCCCAGTGGACGACGTGGTGCTGGTGGTGCCGGAACGTGTATTCGAAGAAGAACGTGTGCGCTGGAAGCCTGGTGCAACCGACAGTGTGGGATAGTACTGTGCGCGCGCCTGCGCAATCAGCGTGCGCGCGGACATGTATTGCTCAAAAAACTGTTTGATGTTCTGGTTGTTGATGTTCAGCTTGTCTTCCAGATCATTTAGCTCCGCATCGTTGTAGATGAGCCACCACTTGCCGCG
>JAMFTB010000065.1 GCA_026225595.1 Terriglobus sp.
CAGCAGCGGCGTGGGCGACGACGTAACCTTTGCCAGCATGGTTGGCGATGCGGAACGTGCCGCGGCTTACTTGCGTGCGCACTGCGGCGTGGGCACGGTGGTGCTGGCGGGTGTGCGCCTGGGCGCGGCGGTGGCATTGCGCGCTGCGGGCTTTATCCCCGGCGTGGGAGCGCTGGTGCTGATGGCGCCTGCGCTAAGCGGCCAGGCCTTTCTGCGCGAGATTCGTGCTGCCGCAAAGGTTGGTCGGCTTTCAGGATTGGACCCAGTGATGCCGCCCGAGAGCGGTGTTCCGCTGAACGCCAACGGCTTCCACTGGTCAACGCACTTGCAGCAGGAGATTGATGCGCTGGACCTGACGACAACGCCTGCTCTGCACATTCCAACGCTGATGCTGACGGCGCGAAGCGACCGTCGCGCCACCAGACTTGCAGAAGCATGGCGCGTGGAGGACGCGCCCGTAACGGAACTTCCCTTCCCCGACTACGACAGCTGGATGCAGGACCCGACCACCAGCACCAACCCAACAGAGACCTTCGCCAACATCCGCGCTTGGCTTGCTGAGCTGCATTTGGAAGCTGCACAACAGCCCGCGGTGCAGCAGACGCAGGTTGCAGTTGCAACGACTCTGACCAGCGATAAGTTCATTGAAGAGCCGATTCAGTTTGGCCCGGACAACGTGCTCTTCGGCATCCTGTGCTGGCCGCGCGAACAGGCTGCCGCGCCGGTGGCCGCGCTGTTGTTGCATGAGGGTAGTTCGCACCACATTGGCAACGGCGGCGCATATGTAACGCTTGCACGTCGCATGGCTGAGGCGGGCATGGCATCGCTGCGAATGGATCTGACCGGCATGGGCGACAGCCCTGCAGGAGGCAACACACGGCATCCGCACTATGACCCGGAACGCATCCCGGAATGCATCGCAGGCATTGATGTGTTGCAGGCACACGGCTATCCCATGGCGATGGTCTATGGCCTGTGCAGTGGCGCGTACACCGCTCTGCAGGTGACGCTGGCAGACAAACGCGTGGTGGGCAACGTGATCGTCAACCTGCAGAAATTTCTGTGGCACTATGGCGATGACATTCGCGTGGCACAGGGCGGCAACCGTCGCTCATTCAAGGGCTACCTGCGTGCGTTGACCAACCCCGGTGAGTGGCGACGATCACTGACGGGCGACGTAAATTTTCTGGCCATTGCACGCGTACTGACACAGCGCACTGCGTCGCGCGTCGTCAACACGGTGCGCGGCATTCTGCCGCCTGCGCCTGGCTCTGAGACGGCACGCGTGCGGCAGAATATGCGCACACTGGCAAAGCGCCGCGTGCAGAGCAACCTGATCTTCAGCGATGACGATCCCGGCCTCTCTGACCTGAGGACGCAGTTTGGTCGCAAGGGGCACAAGCTTGCTGCGTATGTGCCTGCGCGCATGCTACTGCTGGACCGCGCCGATCACCACTTCAACGCAACCACCGCACGCGAGCGGTACTACGATCTGGCCGTGTCGATGATGAAGGCTGCCATTGCGGAGCACGCGACGAACAAGCCGCCTGCTACAGCGCAGGCACGCGTGTCACGCAGCATCCGTCAGCACAAGAGCGAAGAACACGCCGTTCGGTAACCGCTAAAACTCAGTCACGATGAACGGCGTGCCGTTGCTGCTTTTTTACTGGTGCGGCGTGAGTGTGACTGGTCCGATGAGGCCGTACGCCTGCTCCAGGTTGCGCTTCTTCACATCCGGATCAACCGCAGCCAGCCGGTTGTTCAACGTAGTCGCCACGCGCACCTCCACGCTGTTGGAGCCAGCCTTCAGGTAAGGGCCAACCTCAGTTGTCGCACTGATCTGGTTGATGGGCACGACTTGTCCATTGATTGTGAGCTTGAACGAGTCGAAGACCTCACCCAGCTTCAGCGTTGCGGCCGTGCCGGTCTTCCAGTCTGCAGGCAGCGTGATGATGGTGGTGTAGGTGCCAATGCCGCTGGCATCTTTGATCTGCGCAATCTGCGTCCACGGCTTCAGGCCGTCAATGTCCAGCGCAACGGTTTGCTTACTGGTCTCAGCGCCCTGCGCGCCGGCTGCACCAAACGGATTGGCCGGCTTCCAGTCTTCAACGGACAGATGCCACTTCGCATTGGTTAGATCGATGGGTGCCGCGGTTGTCTTCACCAATGCAGATGCAGCCGTGCCCATGGGTGTGGTGCTCAGCGCGATGATGGCAGCGTCATCGCCGGTAAGGTTCAGGTGCACGGTTACGCCGCCGTTGCCGGGCGTGAAGTCCTTGATGGGCGTGATCTTTCCGGACCATGCATCCATCATGTAAGGCTTGCCCGCGCCCTGCAGATGCACATCGCCGTTGAAGGCCTTATCACTTGCAGGCTCAAACAGGTTGGTGGGCTCGTTGGGCGGCGTGATCATTGCCTGGTTGTAGAGGAAGTAAAAGTCCGCAGCCTTTGCCGCGTCATGACGATGCAGGCTGATGATCGGCGACGACGACTTCGGCTCCATTGCAGGATGGATATTGAGCGACAGCAGCAGTGCGGGCACATCACCCTCATGCGCCACCTGATGTACGTTCTTCAGCTTCACCATCTCGCCCATGATTGACTGCAGTGCTGCATCGTCCTTTGGCGTGTTGCCGGAGGTGGTGTCCGGCTCTCCGCCAACAATCACAATGGGCAGGCCAGCCTTCGCCATCGTGAGGATGCGCTTTGCAGTCGCCAGCGGCATCGACGACTTCACGGGGTAGTCCGCAGGCTGCTGTTCGCGATCGATGATCAACGCCTTGTATGCAGCTTTACCTGCTGCAAGGCGTCCGGCGGTAACGGTTGCGCCGGGCATTGCGAGCAGCGCGGGATCAACATAATCGCGCGTGAAGCCCGCCTCCTGCAGCTTGGTGTCAGGCCAGATGTGGAAGCCGCCCTTGATCTGCATGGGCTGCGG
This sequence comes from Terriglobus sp., assembly GCA_026225595.1. Taxonomy (GTDB): domain Bacteria; phylum Acidobacteriota; class Terriglobia; order Terriglobales; family Acidobacteriaceae; genus Terriglobus. The sequence continues at coordinate 2,939 of JAMFTB010000065.1, forward strand.
AAAGGTGTAGCTCTGCATGAAAACGGCAACGTCTACCTTCGCATCGCCCTGCGTCAACACCTGCTGCGTGCGCGCGAAGTAGTCGTTGTAGGTGTTCGCGTCGCCCCAGAACGGATTGCGCGGACCCCACGCGTTTGAGAAGCCAGCGTTGCCGAAGGAGTGATAGCCCGGCCACTTGTTCGCGCTGGAGTCGCGGTAGGGGTACACGTGGTAGACCAGCTTGGTAACGCCCGCGGCATACTCGCGATGCATGCGGATCACAGCGTCCTGAAAGGTTTGCGCGTAGGCCTTGTTCAGCGCGGCACAGCACTCCGTGGAGTACCAGGTATTGCCCGTAATGTGATTGGCGGACGCAATGGTGAGGAAGCTGTCGATCTCGTCGCCAAAGAAAAGCGACTCCGTCTCTGGCCGGTCGAGTATGGCTGCGGCTTCAATCGCATCGGGCGTGGTGTTGATTTGCTCGCCGTAGGGCTGCAGGCGGATGCGGTAGTTGAAGCTGTGCGCCCATGCCTCCATCGGCTTCAGGTGCTTCTCGATCCACAGGGTGGTGCGAACTTCATTCAGGTCGTTGTGTATGCGCGGTGCGCTGCCATCGCTGAAAGCAAAGTTCGCGTCGAAGAGCGCAGGCGCGTTTGCAATGAGCGAGTAACCCTTGCGCGCTTTGAACTCCGCCTCCATGTTGTTCGTCCACGTCTCCGTTGGGCTGCCGCGATCAGCCGAGTGCGAGTCGTAAAAGATGTCGCCGCCATTCGCCTTCAGTAACGACTTCACCTCTGGTGTCCAGTCAGCCTCCATGCCTGCGATGAGTTCGTCCGTGCCTGCCTTGCTGAAGAGATCGGGCTGCGCGTTCGCGCCCTGCGACCAGAACGCAATCACCTGCCACTGGCCGCCTGCGGGCGCTGTCCACTTTAGATTGCCGGTGGTGGTGCCACCGCCAACGCCGCTGGTGTTCGTGCCTGTGAGCTTTGATGTCAGGTCGATTACGGAGCTTTGGTCGAGCGTGATTGGTCCTGTTGACGCGCATGCGGCAGCGCACTTGTAGGCCATCACCGCGATCAGCGTGCTGCGGCGTGGAGGTGGCGGGGGCGGTGGTGCTCCACCAGCGCGGCCGCCGCCGAAGCCACGGTTCACCGGCGGCAGCGGCGCCTTCAGCGTAATGTCTGCCGCAGCGCCCGCGTTCACGCTGGATGCGGTGTAGAGCAGCGTCTTGCGTACGTTGTCCTTGTCAAAGCTGTAGCCTTCAGGCGCGGCGGTTGATCCGTGGCTCAGGCTCACCTTCAGCCCCTGCGCATTCGCTGCCTTCAAAATCGCGATGAGCTGCGGCGTCTTTGGGAATGTGCCCTGGCCAATTTCAATGCCGCCAATGCCGTGCTGCTTCATCTCCGCAATCTCTGCGGTCAGCTCTTCAGACGTAACGTCTGCGGGCGTGTTCACGCGCACCCATGGCCGGTCCGTAATGGGCGGATGCGCGAACGTTTCCGCGGTGAGGCGCGTTACGGGATTCAGCTGCGGCCACGTGGGATGAGGATTGCCGGTGAGCGTGGCGCTCTGTGCAAGTGAAAGAGCCGTGCCGAAGACTGTGACCAGTGCTGCTATGCCTGCAGAGAGAGTGATTCGAGAGTTCATGCCCGTTGCTGCTCCTTCATCCGTGAGGACGACATAGTACCCACAGACGAAGACGTTTGGGAATAAGTCTCTGTATTGAAATCACGTTTGATTTTGTCTTTGAGTCGGCTTAAATACGGTGGCTTGCTAGCGGCCGGCCAGCAGAGATTCCCGCGTGACCACGCGATGATTTACGTAGTTGTAAGGAGCGACGGTCTGCCCGCGCAGCAGGGACATCGCCAGGTTGATGAGCGCCATGCCGTACGTTGCAGGCTCGTGCGAAACCGAGCCCACCATGGGCGAGACACGCCGCTTCATCTCTGCCACCGCATCGGGAATGCAATCCTGCCCGGCGATGGCGATGTGCCGGTCACGCTTCAGGCGGCGCGCAGCGTCAATCGCACCCAGAGCGCTGGAATCCGTGGCAGCCGCAATCAGGATGTGACGGCTCTTCGGATTCTTTTCCAGGTACGTCGTCACCAGCTTGTCGCTGCGTTCACGCAGGCCGCGGCCATCCATGCGGGAGTATGCCTCCTGCGGCAACTGCGGCAACTGCGGCAGCTGCGGCAGCTGCGCGCGGATGGCCTCAAACGCGCCGGAGATGCGTCCCTGCACCAGCTGACCGGCCTCCGGCAGATCCAGCCCCAGCACGCTATCCACCTTGCCGCCCCACGCAGACTTTGCATGGGCCACCAGCAGATCGCCTGCGGCCATGCCCACACGATAGTTATCCACGCCGAAAAATGTTGCGTTGGGATGCGGAATATCAATCGCTATAAAAGGAATGTTTGCTGCGGCGATCCTGTCGCCAATGATGGCGGCAACATCCTGCTCCACCTGAAATTCAATCACCACGTCCACGCGCTTTTTTACGAACGTCTCCGCGTTGTGAATTGCTGTCGTGCCGTCGTAGCGATTGTCCAGAATGACCAGGTTCACGCCCGCGCTTGCAGCTGCGGCAACCAGACTCTTCTTCACCTCGTTTGAGAATGGCAGCTCCTCGCTCTGTGCGCCAAAGCCGAAGCACAACTTGGTGGGCCGTGCCACGTGGCGATAGGCGCCGTCCGACGTTTTTGCAAGGTAGCCGCGATGCACCAGCGTGTTCAGCGCGCGGTAGACCGTGGCCTTTGACGTGCCGGTGCGGCGATGCACCTCTTCCATGGTCATTGGCCGCGCTTCTGCCTGCAGCAGCTCGAGTATGTCGAGGCTCTTGCTCAGCACGGGGATCAGGTAGAGATTTTTGACTGATTTCTTCGCCAAACGTAGCTCCGACTCGCATGAGTGCAGGTGTGACGGACATCATTCCGGCTGCGGCAGACTACGAGTGGAGTGACTGCAGGTAGTTGCCGTATCCAACAATCAGAGTGGAGCCGATGAGCAGCGTAAGACCCAGCGCCACCAGTCCCTTCGTCCGCGCGGATGCGCCCTTCCACTCCTTGAGAAAGATGCCCCACAGCGTGGCGAAGATGATGATCGAAGCCATGTGCAGCGTCCACGATGAGAAGTCATACTTGCCCATCTTCGTCTGACCCAGCGAGTAGAAGAAGAACTGGAAGTACCAGACGACGCCTGCCAGAGCGGCGAAGAGGTAGTTGCTTGCCAGCCGCGATCCGGTCAGACGACCCACTTCAGCGGGAGTGCCATCGCCCGCAGCCTGCATGGGATTAATGCCCGGCGCGCCTGCAAACTGCTTTGCTGATCCGTTGCGCAGGATCAGAACAACCGACCACAAAAAATTTGTGATGAAACCGCCCCACAGCACCACGATGAGCACCGGCAGGTTCTGCCACAGATCAAGATGCCCTTCTGCAAGCAGACTCTTCTTTGCAATGGCCGCAATGGGCGCGCCCGCGGCAAGACCAAAGGCGAAGAACGCGCTCATGATGCCGGCGAACACGGCGACCAGCAGACCACGCCCCAGCGAGAAATCACCCTCGCCTGCTTCTGCCTTTTTCTCTGCGGTCATTTCGCGTTCTTTTGACCATCCCGCAAAGCCGTTGACCGCAACCGCGATGAGGCAGACCAGCACGCCCAGCAGAATGAACTGGCCCGAACGCTGGTGCATGATGGTGTGCATCTCACCCGAGTAGATAGGCGGAATGAGCGTGCCAAACGCGGTACACAGACCCAGCGAAACCGCGTAACCCAGCGCAATGCCCAGGTAGCGGATAGACAGGCCAAACGTCAGTCCACCAAAGCCCCACAGCACGCCCCACAGCACGGCAAAGCCAAGTGCACGGTGCGGCGCAACGCTAAGAATGGTGAACAGGTGCGGTACAAATAGCGACGCAATCAGCGTGGGCGCAATGATCCACGCTGCAAAACCCTGCACAATCCAGTAGATCTCCCATGACCAGCGCTTGATGCCGCGAAAGGGAATAAAGTTTGTGGCGGAGGCAAAGCCGCCGATCCAGTGGTAGATGATGCCGATGAAAGGATTGGAGCCCACGGTGCCTCGCTGTGCGTATTTCTAGCGCTGTTTGGGCGCGTCACAACTGTAACTGATCGTTGATTCAAAAGAGAACCACGAAAATCCAAAAGAGAATTAGACTCTCTATTGAATCTGCCGCGAGTTTGGCAGAGTGGCGCAGTTCTTTCGTGTCGCAGTAAGCTTTATACAAGAGGCGAATAAAGATGGAAACGGTATCGCACACCGCAGAGGCCAAGCTTCGCGCAGCTTTGGACAGCTTTCAGATTGAAGTGCCGTCGTGGGGTTTCTCAAACACGGGCACACGCTTTGGCAAGTTCATCCAGGCGGCGGCTGCAACCAGCATTGATGAGAAGTTTGCCGATGCCGGGCAGGTGAACAAGCTGACCGGCGCCAGCCCCACCGTTGCGCTGCACGTGCTGTGGGATGTGCCGAACGGCGTGGGCGACGTGGACCGCATCCGCGGGCTGGAAGCGCAGTACGGCGTGAAGTCCGGCTCGATCAATCCAAATCTGTTTCAGGCGCAGGAGTATAAGTTCGGCTCCATGTCGAACCCAAACCCCGCCACCCGCAAGCTTGCGCTCGACCACCTGCTGGAATCAATTGCGATTGCGAAGGCTCTGGGTTCGCGCGATATCTCCATCTGGGATGCGGATGGATCGAACTATCCGGGCTCACAGTCCATTGCGCGCCGCATTGAGTGGCTGGAAGAGATCCTGGTGACGGCGCACGCTGCCACCACGGAAGATCAGCGGCTGCTGATTGAGTACAAGCCGTTTGAGCCTGCCTTCTACCACACCGATATTGCAGACTGGGGCATGGCGCTGCACCTGGCGCAGAAGGCTGGCCCGCGCGCAAAGGTGCTGGTGGATACTGGCCATCACGCGCTGGGCACCAACATTGAACAGATTGTTGCGTGGCTGCTGCATCTGGACGCGCTGGGCGGCTTCCACTTCAACGACCGCAAGTATGCCGACGACGATCTGACCATCGGATCGATCGATCCCTACCAGGTCTTCCGCATCTTCCACGAAATTTTGAGCGCGCCCACCAGCCGCACGGCCGGCGTGGCCTACATGATTGATCAGAGCCACAACCTGAAGGGCAAGATGGAGGCCATGGTTCAAAGCGTGGTCACAGCGCAGGAACTGTTTGCACGTGCCGCCCTGGTGGACCGTGAAAAGCTGGCGCAGCTGCAGGATGAATGCAAACTGGTGGAAGCGGAGGAGTGCTTCCGGGAAGCCTTCTGGACGGATGTGCGGCCGGCCGTGCGCGCGTGGCGGCTGGATCGTGGTTTGCCTGGTGATCCGCTAAAGGAGCTGCGTGACAGCGGCTACGTAGCCAAGTGCGAACAGCAGCGCGGAGCGAAGAACGCTGGCAACGTCTCCAGCTACGCCTGATGCGTTTCTAGATACACTGTCCTGCCGGACAGGCCCACTGCGCGCGGGGCGGGCGTTTCACGCTTTTTACTGCTTCGCCCAGCCCTCCCGTTGGTCGGGATCAAATTTCATGCCGACCAACGGGAGGGCCACGCAAAAGCCAGTAAAAAGGTGCGTGAGCACCCGCCCCGCGCGTAGCGGGCCCGTCCGGCAGGACATGTGCATCTAAGGACGGCGGAGAATCTCGCCGTCCTTCATTACAAAGTCCACCTTGCGTAGCGTGTCGATGTTGACCAGCGGATTCTCCGGCACGGCGATCATGTCGCCTGCCAGGTCTGCGGCAATGGCTCCCTGCTCCTTGGCAATGCCCAGCAGCTCATAGCCGTTGGTGGTCCATGCGCGCAGCGTATCCGGCGCGCTCACGCCTGCCTTCTTCCACACGCGCAAAAAGTCGAACATCATATCGACGCGATTTTCGCCGGGCAGTTCCGTCACAACGTCAGAGCCGAAGGCCATCTTGACGCCGATACGATTCGCGCTTGAGAGGCGGCGAATGGTATTGTCCGCGGTCTTCTGCGCGTCCAGCTGCGGCACCATGCCACCAAAGGCGGCGAGGTGCTCCAGCGGAAAGTCTGTGCCGACGAGAAACATGCCCTGCGCCTTCATCTTCTTCAGCTGATCGTCCGTCAGATCAAAGCCATGCTCAATGGAATCGGCACCGCCTGCAATCACGTTGTCTGCGGAGACTCCGCCGTAGACATGCACCGCAACCTTGCGGCCTGCGGCATGCGCCTCTGTCACGGCGGCCTTGATCTCTTCAACACTGTAGGGGTACGCGTTGTTGTCGCTCACCAGCTTGATGACCTTCGCGCCGTAGTAGATGTTCATGCGCACGGCCTTGCGAATCTCCTCGGGCCCATCGGCGTCAACATATTCGTTGCGCCAGAACGGACCCGCCTCCGGCGAAATCTTGTGGGACTGTCCGCCGAACGGCGCGATGATTTTGCCTGCGGGCACAATCGTTGGCCCCTTGAACCATCCCGTCTCAACGGCCTGCTCCACCGCAACGTCCGTGAAGTTCATGTTGTTGCCCACATCGCGCAGCGCGAGAAAACCCGCATGCACCATGAGGTCTGCGTTGTGCAGGCCGCGCGCGGTGCGGAAGCCGGAGCTCTCCGTGTTCAGGGTGTGATCCTCAGTTGACGCGCCCGGAGGACTGGGGATGGTGTTATCGGTAATGTGCGTGTGCGCATCCACAAGGCCGGGCAGCACCCACTGCTGCGAAAGGTCCACCACGACGGCATCCGCGGGGATGGCAACCTTCGCGCCAACCTCAACAATCTTCTTATCGCGGATCAGGATGATCTGGTTGTCCGCAACAGTTCCCTTCGCCGGATCGACGAGGTGACCAGCGCGCACAGCAACCGTCTGCGCCGTTGCGCATGCACTGCAAAGCAGCAGGATGGGAAGCAGCTTCTTGAACATTCAGCACCTCAGGCTCTGCCACGAAACACTGCACATGACGGAGCGCGACTTTCAATGTGTGGGAGCGGTCAGTCTAGCATTCTGCTCTTCGCGGGAAAGATTTTGATTTTCAACGAGGCTCTGGCATTAGTTTTCTTGACGCGCACATAGATGGTGTGGGGAAAATAGCTGCCATGTCCTCCTTCAAATTCTGGAAGTTCCTTTGCAGTGTTTTGCTGCTCGTCTTGGTTTGCGCTGGTGAGGCTGGCGCGGAAACCACGTGGACGGAGGTGCGCAGCCCGCACTTTCGCGTGTTGACAGATGGCAGCGCTTCGCAGGCGCAAAACACTGCCGCGCAGTTTGAGCAGTTACGTCACGTGTTCGCTGTGCAATTC
>JAMFTB010000066.1 GCA_026225595.1 Terriglobus sp.
CGATTGCGGCGCAGCAGCAGTGTCAACAGCCAAACGCCCTGACAAAAAAGCGTGCTCTGCCACAGGAGATGCAGAACCGACCACAGCAAAGGATTGGGCAACACGGCAGAGATGCTCATGCCTTGCCGCCCTTCTTTGCCAGCTGCTTGAGAGTCCGCTCTGCGTCCTGATCATCCTTCATCGAGAGCTTGCCGCTCTCAATCAGTTGCGCCATGACCGGCATGCCCTTGCCTCCAAAGAAATGCAGCAACTCATCCACCAGCGTGCGTTGCGCTGCATCGCGCGTGATGGCCGCGGCAAAGATGTGGAAGTTGGTTACCTTCTTCAGCCGCCGCACAATCTTCTTCGCTTCCATGCGATACACGGTTGTCTGGATGGTGGTGTAGGCCGGCACACGGCGCACGCCGGTGGCCTCAATCGCATCGCAAATTTCGCGGATGGACGATTCGCCACGGCTCCACAACACATCCATCACCTTGAACTCAAGACCAGAGAGTCTGGGAACCTTCACGGCGTCTCCACGGAATACCAGAATTTTGGGACTGCAGAATTTAAGGGGCAACAGAACTTACTACGCCTGTAGGTCTACTACAGGCGTTTGAGATGCAGCAAGCTCTTTTTTACAGAACTGCAAACTTCCCTTCGGATCTGATCTGGCGTTACTTTGCAGGTAAGACGATCAGCCTGGGAAAATGTCGTAAAAAAGGAAGCTGTTCTTCGCGAATAAAAATCGCTGCCTGTTCCAGATTGAACCAGGCACCGCGGTCCACCTCCGGAATGGTGATGCGCTGGTCAGAACGCGGCGGCCACTTGATCTGGCAGGTATTGCTGACCAACAGAGCGGGGTCGCAGTCGCCTGCAAAGGCCCATGCCGTCACCACTTTGCCGCTTTTCTGCTGGATGGAACCAAGCCCCTGAAAGGGCCCTTCAGCACGAAAGCCGGTCTCCTCATGGAACTCGCGCTTCGCCGCATCCAGCGGACCTTCGCCATCCTTGTACTCACCCTTGGGCAGCGTCCACACGCCTTCATTTTTGCTGGCAAAGAACGGCCCACCCGGATGCACCAGGAAAACTTCAAGCGCGTCACCGCTGCCGCGATACATCAGCAAACCCGCACTCTGTTTTTGCTTTTTGCCCATAGATCATTGCCACCCAAGCGATAGGGGCACCGCTAAGAGCGGTGCCCCTATGAGCTTCCCACAAGCTGTGACAAAGAATGGCAACCATAGTTGTCATCCTGAGCGGAATCCAGCCTCAAACCTTTGTCATCCTGAGCGGAGCGGAGTCGAAGGACCTGCATTTCGCTGGCAACGCCACGAAGGTGCTGGGATGTCGCATTCCTCCTGCCATATATATATTTTTGCAACTGCAGGAAGAATGCAGGTCCTTCGACTACGCACTGCGTGCTCCGCTCAGGATGACAAAGGTTTGAGGTAATGCGCTCAGGAGGACGATTCAACACTCTTACCGAATCGCTTCATCCACTTCACGATAGAAGTCCGGCGACTTGAGAATCTCGCGTGGGCGCGATCCATCCGCAGGTCCCACCAGGCCATCACGCTCCATCATGTCGATGAGGTGTGCGGCGCGGCCATAGCCCACGCGCAGCCGACGCTGCAGAAGGCTGGTGCTTGCCTTGCCTGCATCAAAGACCAGCCGGACAGCGTCGTCAAACAGCTCATCGCTATCGCTGCTGACTTCGCCATCGCCGCGGTCGTTGCCCTTGTCATCCTTCGGACCTTCCAGGAAGCCCTCAACGTACTCGGCCTCGCCCTGCTTCTTCCAGAAGTCAACAACGTCGCTGATCTCCTTTTCAGTCACGAACGGCGCATGCACGCGCTGCAGCCGTGATGTGCCCGGCGGCAGAAACAACATGTCGCCACGGCCCAGCAGGCTCTCTGCACCATTGCTGTCGATGATGGTGCGCGAGTCAACCTTCGTTGCAAGGCGGAAGCTCATACGCGTGGGCACGTTCGCCTTGATGAGTCCCGTGATTACGTCAACCGATGGCCGCTGCGTTGCCAGCACCAGATGTATGCCCACCGCACGCGCCATCTGCGCCAGCCGCGTGATGCTCTCTTCCACGTTGGCCTTGTCCAGCATCATCAGGTCGGCAAGCTCGTCGATGATGATCATGATGTATGGCAGCGGCTGCTGCTCCTCACCGTCGTCATTGAAGAGCTGGCCGCTTTCAAACAGCTTGTTGTACTGGTCCAGGTTACGCACGTGGCGCGATGCCAGCAGCTTCAGCCGCCGCTCCATCTCGCGCACCGCGTTGCGTAAAGCGTTGGCCGCCAGCTTGGGCTCCGTGATGATAGGCGTGAACAGATGCGGTATACCCTCGTACATGCCAAGCTCCACGCGCTTGGGATCGACAAGGATCATGCGAACCTCTTCCGGCGTGGCCTTGAAGAGGACGCTCATAATCATGGCGTTGATCGCGACCGACTTACCCGACCCGGTTGAACCTGCAATGAGCACATGCGGCATGGCTGCAAGGTTGGCCGTAACAATGCGGCCATTGATGTCCTTGCCCATCGCAATCTCAACCTTTGATCGCGAGTTGGCAAAGCCTTCGCTCTCCACAACGTCGCGCAGCCAGATGGTCTCGCGCTCGTGGTTCGGCACCTGGATGCCAACGGTGCTCTTGCCCGCCATGCGCTCAATCAGGATGGACTCCGCAGCCATGGCCAGGCACAGATCATCTGCCAGGCCGGTGACGCGGCTGTACTTTACGCCAGCGTCCGGGCGGAACTCAAACGTGGTCACAACGGGGCCGGGATTGATCTGCGTCACCTGGCCATCCACGCCAAACTCCGCGCACTTCTCCACCAGAACCTTTGCCTCCTCGCGCAGAGCTTCCTCGCGGACCGTTGCATGCTCCTCGCTGCGGTACAGCAGTGACGACGGCGGCAGGCGATAGCCGTGTACCGACTTCGCCGTGAGCGTGACCGTCTTCAGACTCTCATCCGCGCGCTTGCCAAAGGCAATGCCCTGCTCTGCTGGTGCAAGTGGTTCGGGAAAGGGCACCACGGCTGCACGCATACGCGGTACTTCTTCCAGCACTGGCGCAGGCTCGCTCCAGTCTGCAAAGTTTTCCTGCGATGGAGCATCAAATTCCTCGCCCTCAACTTCGTTCGCAGCAAGATGCGCAGCGGCCTCTGCCTGCAGATGGCTGGGCAGTGGCGCAAACTCCGGCTGCTGCTCTGCATCCACATCGGTGCGCGGAATCTGCGACCACACGGTACGTCCCGCACTGAAGTCCTCAACCGGTTCAGCATCCGGCTTGATGCCCTTGCGCCAGAAGCCCCAGCGCGCAAACATGCCGGTAATCAACGAGCCATTTGCAGCGCGTTCTGCTGCCACTGCAGCGCGGGCGACTGCGGCATCTTGCTTGGCCACAATGCGTTCGCGACGCGTCTCGCTGCGTGCAGCCTGCAGATTGTCCTGCCGCCCGCGCCACCGCATGTAGCGCTCGCGCAGCTGCGGGATAAAGCCAAGCCGCGCGCCCGCCCAGTCCTGCGCGGTGTTGAAGGTAAAGGTGGTGGAAAGATAAACACTCAGTAGCACCGCAAGCCCAAGCACAACGCATGCGCCGGGATAGTTCAGCACGGCAACCGCAAAGTCACCCAGCAGGCGGCCAGTCAGGCCCTCAATGGGCAACGCGCCACGCCACAACAGCCGCTGCGGTATCAGCGCCAGCGCAGCAGGTGCGGCAACAATCCAAAGCACCAGACCAACCGTCTTGGCCGCGGGCGAACCCTGAGGACGAGACTGCATCCAGCACACACCCAACCGGCCAATCGCCAGCGGCAGCACCAGCGATGCAATACCCAGCAGCTGCAGCAGCAGATCACTTACAGAAGCTCCGGCGCGGCCCGCCCAGTTATGTACCGGGTGCAGAGCGCTCCCGCTGTGGAAGCCGCCAACCGTGTTCAACGACGGGTCGCCGGGCGCGTAGCTCAGCAGCGCCAGCAGCAGCAGCAGAGCGGCGGCCAGCAGGCCCAGTCCCAGAATTTCGTTCAGCCGTCGGCTGCGCGTGGGGGTCATCTCCAGTCGTAGCGGCTTCATCGTCGGTACCTCCGTCCCCTATGCGACATAGGCGCAACGTGCGCCGCGAATTGAAGCGACACGCAGGGATCATCCCCGATTTTCGCCCGCATCGAAGCCCCGTGGAGATGCAATCTGCGGGAGGAATCCGCGCGGGCAACCCGTCCGCCGCCCTTCGTCTCCTATCCCGTATGCAAGGCTGGCGCTCAGCGCCGGCAATTTGCCCGGACGGCACGATGCCACCGGGCCCTTGGAACACACGGACGGGCGGCGGAGGGGGTTTTCGCGATTTCCTCCCCTTGTCGCCGGCTAAGGAGAATCGCACTGCAGCCGGTGGACGCCGCCCGACCGTACCTCCCCCAGATTTCGGGCCCCGTAGTTTCTAGCTACGGCACCCGCAAGCCAGAAACACCATCGGGCCATCGCGCCCGGAAAGAAGGAACTACCAATGTCGGAAACTCTGAAGGATACCGAGAAGGTTGTTAAGGACGTGATCGAGAGCCTGATCGATGGACAGGAAGGCTTCAAGGACATCGGCGAGAAGCTGCAGGATCCCACGCTGAAGCGCTACTTCCTGGCTGAGAGCCTGAAGCGCGCCTCCTTTAAGGGCGAACTGGAAGACGTGCTGGTGAAGGAAGGCGTAGGCGATGCCTATAAGGAGACCGGCACCGTTGCGGGCGCTCTGCATCGCACATGGGGCGACCTGAAGGCGAAGCTGGGCGGCACTGACCACACGCTGCTTGAGACCGCAGAGCAGGGCGAAGACACCGCCAAGAAGGCCTATGCCGATGCCCTGAAGCACAACCTGCCGCTGCCCATCCACCAACTGCTCAGCACACAGGCCGCACACATCCAGACCAGCCACGACTACGTGAAGGCAGCACGCGACAGCCGCAAGGCCGCGTAAGCCATTCTTCAGCAACGCGCAGAAAGCCCCGGCATACGCCGGGGCTTTTGCTTTGCAGCGTAGGTTGCCGAGCGAGGCATAATCGTTGATAGGAAGGCTTGCCGCTCACGCTCATATGATGAAAAGACCAATGCTTACGGTGGTGTTTCTTCTAATTGCGCTGTCAGACCTCAACGCGCAAACGGCGTCGAACGCAGCCCAGAAGTTCGAAGTTGCCTCAGTCAGGCTCTGCCAAAACAGCCAGCCGCCCAGCGGAGGCGAACCAAATCCCACCAGACTGCATCTGGCTTGCGTAACCACCGCCAATCTCATTCGCTTAGCTTATCTGGTATTTCCAACGGGCCAAGCCAACGCCCCTATATCTCCTAGCGTGTTTCAAATGCCGATCTCAGGCGGCCCCTCCTGGCTCAGTTCCGATCGTTACACCATCGATGCCAAGACGGAGCAGCGCGTAAATACCGAGATGATGCAGGGGCCTATGATGCAGGCATTGCTTGAAGATCGATTCGGGCTGAAACTCCACAGGGAGACGAAGGAGATTCCTGCTTTCGAACTGACTTTGGGCGTAACCGGACCGAAGCTTCAGCCAGCGAAAGAAGGCGCTTGTGTGGCGTACGACCGAAATAATCCTCCTCCCGCCCATGGCGCCGGAGAGCCCGCTCCTGTTATCTGTGGGGTCATCCGCCAGAGCGCAAGAGATGGTTTTGACGTCCTAGGCGTATCCATGGCAGACCTCTGCCGAGTTCTCTCTGCCCACGTTGATCACGACATTGTCGATAAAACTGGTATTAGCGGCACCTTCGACGTGCATCTTGACTTGCTCCCGGCCGACATCGGATACGGCGGCGCAACGCCTGAGCCCTCATCGCCGTTCACGCCTGGCGACGGCGGGGCCATCGCTGCAGCGGTCAAGAAACTTGGGCTGCAAATGCGCAACGCCAAACGTCCGGCCGAGTTCCTTGTGATTGATCACGTGGAAAGACCCTCTGAGAATTGAATTACGTACGATGAGGACAAATGGCAATCACTCTGCGACGCGTCGGATTCGTGATGCAGGCCGTGTTCTATGTGGCGGCGGGTATCAATCACTTCTGGCACAGCGCAACGTATGTGGCCATCATGCCGCCGCATTACTCAAACCCATTGCTGCTGGTGCAGATCAGCGGCGCCAAGCGCGTGCTCGAGCTGGGCATGTACACCGGCTACTCGGCGCTCTCGATGGCCGAGGGCCTGCCCGCCGACGGCACCGTGATCACCTGCGACATCGATCCCAAGGCACGCGACTTCGCC
>JAMFTB010000067.1 GCA_026225595.1 Terriglobus sp.
ATGCCTGCGGCCAGTAGCGCCGGCAGAATGGCCGAGGCGGGCAGTCGAAGGCGTCGCAGCGCTGCCGCCAGGCAGCCCAGCGAAGCCACGACCAGCAGCGCGCTCAGCATCACAGCGGGGCGCGCCTGCCAGTCAAACGGCCGCAGCACCCATGTCTGTAATGCAGCGGCCGTCTTGCCGAAGAGGTGCGTACCATCCATACCATTGGGGAATTCCTGGTACAAAAACTGGTCTGTCGAAACACCGTCGACGCCCCAGCCATAAGAGAAAGACAGGAACCACGGGTTGTCCACGTCGTATGGGCGAAAGCGGAGATACTCCAGGTTGTACCAGGCGAATAGCAGAGCCAGCATCAGCACGGTCGCAGCGGCAAAGCGCCGCTCCAGGGCATCGGCGCATCGCTGCAGTGTGGTCATGCCGGTACTTCCACGGGCGCGGGCAGGGTTGTCTGCGTCTGCTTCTCTCCGCCCAGTTGACCCTCCGGCCCATACACCATACCCAGCGCGATCGCCGCGGCCACCCATGGATAGGTGAGATTCAGGTGCGCTCCAAACCAGTTGGCAATGGGCTGCATCAGCACCAGGCTGATCAGGCCAAAGCCAATTCGTTTGCGGATCAATGGCAGCGCTGGTACTAGTTCAACCCAGGTGAAGTACAGGAATAGAGGCAGGCCAAGCTCGACAACATAATCAATAGGACCCAGGCTGGGCGAATCCAGATTCGTCTCCACAATGGGGGACGAACGGCGGTATTGCGGATCATCGCGGACGATAGGGTAGTTGCCCCAGCCAATGCCCGCCAGCGGATGCGCCGCAATCATCTTGGGTGCCAGAAATAGTCCAGCCACGCGGCCCACAACAATATTGCCGTCGTCGGGCGACAAATTAGAAATCTGCTCATAGCTACTGATGGAGGAGGTATAGCCGCTGACCAGGGCGGAGACGTTGATGACAGAAAAAGCAATAATCAGTACCGCCGCAACGGCGCACGTCGTTACCAAAAGCTTGATGCCGCGCAGACGCACGGCTGGCCCCACCAGCGCAAAAATAGCTATCTCAAACAAAGCGGCCTTTGACTGTGAACCAAGGAGCGCGATGGCAAAGAGCGACATGCTCCAAAGCCCTGCACGTTTGCTTAGCCATCCTGCCTGCATCATGGCGAGCGTCAGAAAAATGACGGTGAGAAGATACGTGCCATAAGATCCGCCTTCGTTGTTGAACCCCACCATGCGATAGTTGCGGCCGGCGCCGCCCAGTTCAATGTGGGCTGCAATCCCAATCGCCGAGACAACGGAATACAGTGCGCCGGCAACCCCCACCCAGAAATAGGTCCAGCCGCCCACACGCAATAGCCATGGGTCTCTGCGGTAGTGCTCCGCCAGCAAAAGCATGAAAAAAACATCGAGGAAGAGTTCGCCCTCGCGCGACAGCGTCACCATGAAGGGCTGCTTCAGCAGGCTGACGTTCCCGCCCACGTAGAAGTCCTGCCGCAGCGCGTACAACGCCATCAGCAGCGCCAACACCATGAAGATCACCCACCGCAGCCCAATCCGAAACAGGGGGCGGCTAAGGACGATGGGCTGAGGATGGAGCAGTAGCCAGACGGTCAGCAGCAGAAGATCAAAGGCAAACAGAAATTCAAGCAGCTGCACCTCTGCAAACTTTACCTGCGACGAGGTGCATAAGATGGCCGCCAGTATCGATAAAACGAGCGCATTGTTGCGCAGGAACCAGTCCGGTGTTGCCGTGGCCTTTGCCCCCTCGGTGGCTAAGTTCTCAGTTGGCATGGCCCGTCTCCGCAGGCGGTCCGCTCAACGCACGCTTCCACGCGGTGTAGCGCGCCAGGCCGGAGGGCGACATGTGCCAGCGCTGGAGGATGGTGCGCGTCAGCAGAAGACCCGCCGCAATCAGGAAGAACAGCATGCCGCCTACCAGCGCCCATATCTTCCGCGATGGAGAAGACTTCATCTGCGCAACCTCACCGGGATCGATGAGCGACAACGAAGGCGTATAGCTGTCCTGCATGCTGGTGGTGGACAGGCCACGGGTCAGCGCTTCCATGGTGCTGGTGTGGAAGGTTACCTCGCGCTGTGCACGCTGCACCTCCATCGACAGCCCCGGCAGCTGCGCAGGGGAGTTGGCCTGTGAGCTCTTCGCTTCCAGCCCTGCGATCTGCCCCTGCAGGCTGCTGATCTGTGATTGCAGGTTGATGACGGCGGGATTCGCATCCGTCGACGATGTGCGCAGCAAAGCCAGCTGCGTCTCCAGGTCATTGATGCGGCCACGCAGTGTTGCTACCTGTTGCACGCCCAGCGCTGCCTGCGCTCCGGGCAGTACCAGTCCGGTCTTCACCTCTGCATCGCGCAGCGCGCTCTCTGCCTGGTACAGCTTGTCGCGTTCTGCCTGTAGCGGGCCAGAGAGAAAGTCGAGCCGGTGCTTGCTCTCATCGGATGCAATCCGTTGCGTCAACCGGTACAGCGCTGCAAAGTACTCGTTGGAGATGCGCGCTGCCAGCCTCGGATCTTTGTCCGTGGTTGTGATCGTGACGAAGTTATTCGCGTTGATGGCGAACTTTGTCTTGGCCTGAAGGATCTTCCGCGCAGCAAAGCCATCCTTCGCCTTCAGAACATGCACCAGGTCAAGGTGCTGCACCACATCATCGGTAACACCATTGCTTGTCAGCATGGCGCGGTACTCATCGCCGGGGTTGGCGCGAATACTGAAGATCAGCGGCGAGCTTGAGGACCGTTGCGGCGGCATAAACTTCAGCTCAGACTCGTACAGCTTTGGACGCGTGTACGACAGCCCATAGAACAGGGCCATACCCAGCACGCCCCAACCCAGCAGCCTGAACTTGCTGCGCCACAGCACGCCCACGTAGAAAAGCACATCCAGCACCACGGTCTCTGCGGTGGAGTGCGGCTGCGTGATGTTGGTTCCCACAGTGGTTTCCATTGAAATTATTTAACGATTGCCAGTACGGACAGGGGCAGCGCAACTGCGCTGAGTACAGAGCTGATGGCAACAATATCGCGCATCAGGTTGTGATGGGATATCTGCGGCGGCACGACAACCGTGTCGCCCGGCAGCACGCCGGCCTTCTCCACGTCACTGTATTGCTTCGACACAACGGAGCCATCTGCACGCACCACAAACATGCGCTTCTTATCTGCAGTGCGTGTGGGGCCGCCAGCATCACGCAGGTAGTCGCGGACCTGTTCCTTTGACAGGAACAGGAAGGACGCCGCGTTGTAGACCTCACCCGACACTGCCACGCTGGTGGGCTGCCGGGGAACAATAAAGCGGTCTCCATCTTCCAGCGGGATATCCGGAATGCTGTCCATCCCTGCGGCGGTTGGCGCCATCTTCAGCACAATGCGACCGGTGGCCTCCATGCGGCGGATGCGTCCCACCGCGTCGCGTGCGCTTTGTGCCTCTGCATTGGCGGCCTGCGCAGCGCCGCCAGGGTCAAGCGCGGAGCCAACGGAGTTACTGATCTGCGTGTTGATCTGTGCCTCAAGCGAATCCGCGTACTCGCGCAAACGCTGCTGCTCCACGCGGCGTGTGGATTGCCGTGTGAACTCCGATGCGTAGAGGTAGGCATCGCCGCTCAGGCCGCCGGCACGCTGAATCAGCGACCGCAGCGTCTCTCCCGGCTGAACGCTGTAGACACCGGCAGCATTAAACTCACCCTCCAGCCGCACAAAGCGCGTCTGCTGCGCCTGCGGCACGCGGATATCCGCCTTGGAGAAGATCGTGATGGTGTCGCCTGGCTGCAGGCTCAGGTTCTGCGTAGCATCGCCGTTCAGCAGGGCGCCCGGGTTAAAAGGGATCAGCGATGTGGTCAGCGCAGCCGGGTCCAGCCGTTCAATCACGGCATAGGCCAGGTCTACATCCGGCGCTTCCAGCACCACCGTGTTGGTGGGCGTAAACGTGCCGGAGTTCTGCGTAAGCGCGTCGCCAATGGTGGTTCCGCTGCCATTGGCATTCGAGGATTGTGCGGCCGTAGGCGTGGGCGAATCATTGCGGCTGCCCGTGGTGCCGCCAGTTGGCGATGTACCCGGTTGCAGCACACCCTGCTGCGGCTGGTAGTTCTGCGCGGGCAGCCCCAGCTGGTTCAGGGTGCGGTAGTAGTTGCGCGTCACCAGGGCTTCGCGGTTGGGGATAAGGTCCAGCAGCCGCATTCCCTCGTGCCACACGTAACGCCCTGGCGCGGTTACATTGCCGCGCAGCGTGACCGCGTTCTTGTACTGGTCTGAGATAGAGGCAATCGTGACTATGTCGCCGCCATGAATCTCCAGCGAGTTGCTGGTCTTCAGGTCAATGTCGCGGATGGACCGCTGCGTGTGGTTGTAGATGCTTTCCACGCGCGCGCTGGTGCCGGTCGCGGTGGGTGAAAGTCCATGGGCCAGCGTCAGCAGCTGCCCCAGCGTGGTCTCATCGCGCAGCTCGTAGATGCCGGAATCGACCACGGAGCCGACCACTGCAACCTGCGGACCTACCGTGGGCACAAACAGAATGTCGCCCGGCTGCAGCTGCATGTCCTTGCTCTTGTCACCATGCAGCAGCAGGTCATACAAATCCAGCGTGGAGACGGTGCGGCCGCCGCGGCGCAACTCAATGCGGCGCAGGCTGCCCTGCGGACGCACGCCGCCGGAGGCAAACAACGCATTCACCATGGTGGCAAGCGACGACACGGTATATGCGCCCGGCCGCGGTGTCTCACCCAGGATGTAGATCTGGATGGAGTGGATCTGGCCCAGCGTTACGCTGAGCTCAAAGTTGCGGTAGATACGGCCGATCTGCTGCTGCAGAAACGGCTTCAGCTCGCGGAACTGCAGGCCGCTGACGGTAAGTGCGCCAACCTCTGGAATGGTGATGCTGCCCGCACGGTCCACCGTGAAGGTGCCCTGGCGGTTGAACTGGCCTGTGGCGGAGACGCGAATCTCATCGCCCGGACCGATCACGTAATCCTGCGGCACCTGTGCATCGCCAATAGGGGCAAAGGTGCTGGGCGCGCCCGAAAACAAGCCTGATCCAAAAATGGGCAGTGGAGCTCCCAGCGTCTGCTGCACCATCACCTGAAATTCAGTGGGTGTGGGCGTCTCTGCGGAGGTTCGCTGCTGTTGATTGCGTTCTGCCGCATTGGTGTCGCGGTCGTTGCCGTTCTTGCTATCGCTGCCGTTCGCGTTGTTGGTGCCGTTCGTATTGTTGTTCTGAGGCGTTGTGCCATTCCAGTTGGGCGTTGTGCCCGCCGGAGTGGCTCCAGCCTGCGCAGGCACCTGCACGGTAATGACCTGGGGCGCGGCTGCGGGTGCAGCGGCTGCTGCTGCCTGGCCAAACGCTGGCAGGCAACCGGTTGCAAGCAAGGCTCCGGCAGTCAGCCATGCAAAATCACGCATGGGAGCGCAAACACCACGGCTCTTCCGAAAAACCGCACAAAGCAGATGGGAAACCATGGGGCGAACCGCGGTTGAAACGCCCGGAACTACCTCATTCACTTCGAAATCCTCAGGGCCAGGGCACCGGTAGCTGGCAGCCCCGCCATATCTTGAAAGTGTAATCGATGGGACGCCTCCATTGGTGAAATGGTCTCCCGGGCATCTCCGGGCGCACGGTAGTGACTCTTAATAGGCCAGGAGATTGCCATGGATACCACGAAGTCGGCTTCAGGGAATGCTACCGGCGCAGAGCCCTCAGGACCGCGCGGCGATAACCCCGCAACCGCAGGTCCCGGCAACACCGGTATCCGCTCGGCCACGCCGGAGAACAGCGGCGGCCACATCAATCCATCTGCGCCGGGAGACACCGGCACCACGCCCAGCACCACTCCACGCAACGGGGATCAATAAGCAACGGGACCAATAACCCGCTGGGAGTAGCCCAAACAAATCAAGCAACGGAAAACAGAAGAGGCGAGCCCGAAGGCTCGCCTCTTTCTTTGCTGCGTAAAGAGTTACTTGGCCATTGCGTTGAAGGCCCAGAACAGCCCAGCCGAGAGCAGCGCGGCTGCCGGCAGCGTAAAGACCCACGCAGCCGCAATGTCGCGGATTGTGGACAGCTGCAGACCGCTCTTGTTCGCAGCCATGGTGCCTGCGATACCAGAGCTGAGTACGTGCGTGGTCGATACCGGCAGACCATAGCCATCAGCCAGACCGATGGTGATCATTGCGGTGATCTCTGCCGCAGCGCCCTGTGCATAGGTCAGGTGGGTCTTGCCGATTTTTTCACCCACCGTCACCACAATGCGCTTCCAGCCAACCATGGTGCCAAGGCCCAGTGCCAGTGCCACTGCAACCTTCACCCATGTGGGGATGAAGCGGGTCGACTTGTCGAGGAACTTCTTGTAGTTGCCCACGACGGCTGTGTCACTGGCGCTGAGTTTCGGTGCGCCATCTGCCTTGGGGAACAGGCGGAAGACTTCGCTGACCAGGTACATCTGGTTTCGCACGTTGGCCTGCATGTTCTGCGGAACGTCGCCCAGCGAACCATAGCTCTGTGCTTCGTTGCGGATGGCGAGAACCATCTGCTCAGTTGCAAGTGTGGTCGCCGGCGTATAGGTGTGCGTGGAGACGAAGCGCTCCAGCTCCTGGCCTGGATCGCCAACCACTGCGCCCGGATCCACATAGTTCTGCAGGGTGCCGGCTACCTGTGTGGATACTGCGGCAAAGGTAGCAATCTCGTTGCGGCTGACGGTGTGGTTCAACGCGTAAGCGGTGGGAACAGTACCGACGAGGATGAGCATGATGAGTCCCATGCCCTTCTGGCCGTCGTTGGAACCGTGGAAGAACGAAACGCCGGTGCAGGTAAGAATCAGCAGAGCGCGGATGTGGAAGGGCGGCGGATCGGTGCCTTCCGGAGCCTTGTACAGGCGCGGATCCTTCAGCAGCAGCTTGAATCCCCAGAAGAGCAGGGCAGCCATAAAGAAGCCAACCAGCGGCGAGATCAGCAGCGCCTTGAAGACCTTGGTGACCTGCTCCCAGTCCACGCCGCTCAGGCCGCTCTTGCCCTGCATGATCTGGTTCATGATGCCCACGCCCAGGATCGAACCGATCATGGTGTGCGAGCTGGAGGCGGGAAGACCGCGCCACCACGTTGCCAGGTTCCACAGGATGGCCGCAACCAGCAGCGCAAACACCATGGAGAAGCCAGAGCCCTTGCTCACCTTCATGATGAGCGAGACCGGCAGCAGCGTGATGATGGAGAACGCCACCGCGCCCGAGCTGGTGATCACACCAATGAAGTTCCACAGGCCCGACCACACCACCGCAATGTGCGGCTCCAGCGAGTGGGTGTAGATCACCGTCGCCACCGCGTTCGCCGTGTCGTGGAAGCCGTTGACGAACTCAAAGCCCAGCGCAATCAGCAGCGCCACGCCCAGCAGAACGAACGGAAAGATGGAAGCCTGGTGAACCGAGGAAAGGTCCACAGAGAGCTTGGTGATGATGTAAATAAGCCCAACAACCAGCATGACACCGAAGACGATGCCGCCGATCTTGGCTGCTGGTGAGCCCTTTTGATTCTGCATTTTCTGCTCTAGGGCAGAAAGCTGTGGTGCGGGTGCGGTCGTCGCCATGGGAAGAAGCGCCTCGAATCGAGCTGAGTAGGGAACGCCCCAACTCTACGAGGCTGCTGCGACGGCAGCGTTACAGCAGGATGAAATCAACCTTAAGTCGCGGATACCCGGATCGGATAGCCGCTAAAGTGCTCATAAATCGGGGCATTTCCCTCAGCTGGGCTTAAGGAAGGTTGCCGTATCCTCTGCCCATGAACCAGAAAGCAGCGCCAGAACGGGTGCCAGGCCAGCTGCCTGCGACGGCCGCTTACCGGACCGCCAGCCCGCGCCTACATGGCGTTGCACGAATCCTCATGGGCCTAAATGCAGTCCAACGGTATGTGAGTATCAAGCCACTTATCTCTTCTTCTGTATTTCGGTCGGTATTTCCAGCCCGGAACCAGGCCTCTCTTGCGCTGGTCGCGTGTTTGTTTCTGGCGGCGTATCCCGCGGCAAGGGCTCAGGCCGTGGCAGCACGGGAAGTACCGGAGGCCATGTTCTCCAGCTCGCTCGCAGACCTGCCGGACAGTCCGGATCAGCAGGCTCCCACAACCGCTTCGCCCGATTCTGACGAGCCGCAGCAGACCAAGCGCATTCTGGGCATCGTGCCCAACTTCCGCGCGGTCAGCTCCTCGGAGATTCTGCCGGCCCAGTCCGTGAAGGAAAAGTTCATCACGGCCACGCAAGACAGCTTTGACTACAGCGCCATCCTGATTCCCGCTGCGGTTGCTGCGTACGACCTTGGCACGAACCAGACGCCGGAGTTTGGCACGGGCGGCACCGGCTATGGCCGTTACTTCTGGCATGCCGCCCTGGACCAGACCTCGGAAAATTATTTTGTCGAGTTCATCGTGCCCGCCGTCACGCACCAGGACACGCGCTTCTACACGATGCGGGATGGCAACTTCTGGAAGAAGACGGGATACGCTCTCAGCCGCGTCGTCGTCACGCGGAATGACAAGGCGAACCAGACCTTCAACACCAGCGAGGTGCTGGGTTCGGGCATGTCCGCCGCTCTGTCTAACGCCTACTACCCTTCCAGCACGCGCACCTTCTCCAACACCGCAAGGAACTGGGGACTCGACATTGGCATTGATGCGCTGTCGTTCGTCTTCAGAGAATTCTGGCCAGACATCAACCACGCACTCAAGCACAACTAACCGGCGCAAAGAAACGTGTCCCGCCGGACGGGCCCGCTACGCGCGGTGCGGGCGTTTGCACGCCTTCTTACTGGCTTCGCCCTCGCCCCTCCCGACGGTCGGGTTCGAATTCGGGTGCCCCATGTCTCGATTTTGAGACATGGGTTTCCACGAACTCCGTGCCGACATCGGGAGGCACACGCAAAGCAGGAAAAAGGTGCGTGAGCACCCGCCCTCCGCGCAGGAGACCCGGCCGGCAGGACATGATGTCCGGTGTCTTAGAATCAATTCAACACCGGGCCTATAGCTCAACGGTTAGAGCAGTGGACTCATAATCCATTGGTTCCAGGTTCAAATCCTGGTGGGCCCACCATATTTCCAAGCCAACAGCGTTCATTGCATGCGGGTTGCGTCTCTTGCAGGCCAGTTGCGTTTTGCTTCCCGCGCGCGGATGATGGCCAGCATGATGCGTCCCTGTGCCAGCGCTCTGGTCCTTTCGATTCTTGCCGCTCCTCTCGCCGCCCAATCAGCGAAACAGCCAGCGCTGGGGCACCGCTCAGCTCCTCTGCTCACGGTGAATGGGCTGCAGTTCAAAGACCTGAACCGCAATGGCAAGCTGGACGCTTATGAGGACTGGCGGCTAACGCCTGCTGCGCGCGCGAAGGACCTTGTGGGCCGCATGGCGGTGGAAGATCTTGCCGGTGTGATGGTGCATGGCACGCTGCCCGCGGTTGGCGGTGCAGAGGCAAGCATCGGCCGTGGCAGCGGTTATGACCTGGACAAGTCCAAGGCATTTATTGAAGGCAAGCGCATCAACACGTTCATTACGCGCCTCAGCGGCGACCCCGCCATGATCGCCGATAGCGACAACAAGCTGCAGGAGATTGCGGAGGCCACGCCCTTCGGCATCCCGCTGACCATCAGCACAGACCCGCGCAACAACTTCCTCTACATTGCCGGCGCAAGCGTGGAGGCGGGCCTGTTTTCCAAGTGGCCTGAGACGACCGGCCTGGCGGCCATCAACGATCCTGCACTGACGCGCAAATATGCGGATACGGTTCGCCGTGAGTACATGGCCGTGGGTATCCGCGAGGCGCTGTCGCCACAGGCTGACCTTGCAACGGAGCCACGCTGGGCCCGGCTGAACGGCACCTTTGGAGAAGACGCAACCGTGGCAGGCGCGCAGGTAAAGGCCTACGTGGAGGGCATGCAGAACGGCGCGACTGGACTGAACGCGGGGTCGGTCATTACGGTGGTGAAGCACTGGGTAGGCTACGGCGCGCAGAAGGATGGTCTGGACAGCCACAACTACTACGGGCGCTTTTCTGAGGTAACGGACGCGCAGCTGACGTATCACATCAAGCCCTTTTTAGGAGCGTTTCAGGCGCACGTTGCAGCGGTCATGCCCACGTACTCCATCCTTGAAAACATCACGATGGACGGCAAGCCCATTGAGCAGGTGGGTGCGGGCATGAACAAGCAACTGCTGACTGGTCTGCTGCGCGGCAAGTATGGGTTTAAGGGCGTCATCATCAGCGATTGGGGCATCACCAGCGACTGCGCCGCGGACTGCCAGGACGGTATGCCCGCGGGCAAGCGGCCGGGCCCGGCGCAGATTGGTATGCCGTGGGGTGTCATCGACATGCCGCGCGGCGACCGCTTTGCCAAGAGCATCAACGCAGGCGTGGATCAGGTGGGCGGCACGGACGATGTAGCCGCGCTGCTGGATGCAGCGCACGCAGGCAAGATCAGCGACGCGCGCATGCGGGAGGCCGCAACCGCCATCCTGCAGCAGAAGTTTGAGTTGGGCATCTTTGAAGATCCCTACGTCGATGTGGCTGCGGCAAAGCGTGTCGTTGGCGATCCCGCATCCCTTGCCGCTGCAACCGCAGCGCAGGAGCGGGCGATGGTGCCTCTGGAAAACAAGCGGCGCACTGTGCCGTTAAAGGCCGGGGCAAAGGTGTGGCTCTTCCACGTTGACCCTGCCGTGGCAAAGGCGCATGGATTTACCGTGGTCGACAAGCCGGAGGACGCGGACGTTGCCATCATCCGCGCAGAGGCACCCTTCCAGATCACCCACACAGGCTACTTCTTTGGCGGACGCCAGCATGAGGGCAGTTTGAACTTCCAGCCCGGCGACGCGGCGTATGACGCGCTGCTGAAGGTGGGTAAGACGCCCGCAGTGATGACGGTCTACATGGACCGGCCCGCGATTTTGACCGAGGTGAAGGATAAGGTCGCGGCGCTGTATGCAGACTTTGGCGTCAGCGACGACGCCCTGCTGAACGTGCTGAGCGGTAAGGCAAAGGCGCAGGGTCACCTGCCGTTTGAGCTGCCGTCTTCCATGGAAGCGGTTGCAGCGCAAAACAGCGGCCTGCCGCACGATTCTGCGAAGCCGCTGTATCCCTACGGTTACGCTCTGAAGTAGTCGGGGTGGCTTCGGTTCAGAAAAATTCGTGTAAGGCGGTATACGGCACACGACGCGGCCTCGGTTTCCGGCATCGGATAGCCATATCCCTCCGAAATTTTCGGCATAGGGCTACAGTTGGGTTGAGGCTGTTTCGCGTGCCGTGGTGGAAACACTCGGTGCCCTCACATTGCATTTGAGGTGTTCATGGAGTTCCACATTGCGCGCGCGTTCCGTGATCAGTTCCAGCTGCGGGACCTGCTGTTTTCGTATACAGGCAATGTGATCTTCGGTAACGTCGCCGCCAGCCGCAGGCTTGCCCAGCAGATGAACGACGCCCGCGTGGCCGCTGGGGGACCTACACCACAGCAGGAGCCGGCCAGCGTTGTCCATGCCGGGCAGCTGTTTGCCATGGGCCTTATCGACGAGTTGAGCCACGCCGTCATCGAGCGCTATCGCAAGCAGCAGGACCCCGCCGTTCTGAGCGACGCTCTGAAGTGGTTCAGCAAACGCGCCGGTGCAAAAAATCTTGACGCGCTGCTGCTCAGCTTTACAGAGCGCTTTCCCAACGTTGCGGTTTACACCGGCAAGCTGACGGCGAAGCAGTGGCTGGCCGGTTCAACGGACGGCTTGTCGCATCGCGAGGCCACGCTGGAAGAGCTGCTTCTGCTTTGGCTGGCGAATCAAAACCCCGCGTACAAGCCATTTCGCACGCTGTTTGATGACAGCCCGCTGCGCACAGGCGTGCCCGCATACAAACAATTTCTGCAGGACGCGGACGCCTACTTTGAGACGCGGCCGGAGTTCAGCGCAGATGTGCGTACCCTGCTGCAGGCGTTGCGCGCGCCGTTTGTTGCGTCACCGGATTCGCTCAGCGGCCAGCTTGATTTCATCCGCCAGCACTGGGGCGATGTGCTTGGCCCGGCCATGCCGCGGGCGCTGCTGGCCATTGATACGCTGCGCGAAGAAGAGGTTGCCGTGTGGATGCAGTTCCACCCCGCAGGCCACAACGTGCGGCATCATGACCCGGTGGAGTTCGAGGGCAAAGAGGGCTTTGCCGGCGACGAGTACATGGGCTATGAGGAGTACTGGGAGGACGTGGTCAACGAAGACGGCACGGTAACGCGCCGCCGCCGTCTACGAACACGACCTGCCGCAGCACATGTTGGTCAGTACGCAGCGGACTACCAGGCCCCGCTGGACGAGTACGAAGCATTTTCCAGCGACGATGCGTGGATGCCCACCGTGGTGCTGATGGCCAAGAGCACCTACGTGTGGCTTGAGCAGTTGTCGAAGAAGTATCAGCGGCACATCCAACGGCTGGACCAGATTCCGCTTGAAGAGCTGCAGCTGCTGCGCGATCGCGGCATGACGGGCCTGTGGCTCATCGGCTTGTGGGAGCGCTCGCGCGCATCGCAGGTCATCAAGCGGCTGCGCGGCCAGCCGGACGCAGTGGCCTCTGCCTACTCGCTGATGGACTACCGCATTGCAGACGACCTGGGCGGCGATGAGGCCTACGGCAAGCTGCGCGACCTGGCCATGAGCGTGGGTCTGCGCCTGGCCAGTGATATGGTGCCCAACCACATGGGGCTCGACTCCAACTGGGTCATCGAGCATCCGGAGTGGTTTGTGCGCCGCAGCGAATCGCCCTATCCCAACTACAGCTTTGAAGGGCCGGACCTCTCGACCGACCCGCGCGTCGAGATCAAGCTTGACGATCATTACTACGACCAGACAGACGCGGCCGTGGTCTACCGCATGCGCTATCGCGACGGCGGCAACCGCACGGAGTTCATCTACCACGGCAACGACGGCACCACCTTTGCATGGAACGACACAGCACAACTCGACTACTCGCAGCACGCAGTGCGCGAGCATGTCATCCAGGTAATTCTTGAGGTCGCGCGGCGCTTTCCCATCATCCGTTTTGATGCGGCCATGGTCCTCGCCAAGCGTCACGTCCAGCGCCTGTGGTTCCCGCTGCCCGGTGTGGGTGGATCGATCCCGTCTCGCGCAGAAAATGCGATGACGCAGGAAGATTTTGACCGCATCATGCCGAACGAATTCTGGCGAGAGGTCGTCGATCGCGTGCAGGCAGAGGTGCCCGGCACGCTGCTGCTTGCAGAAGCATTCTGGCTGCTGGAGGGGTACTTTGTCCGCACGCTGGGCATGCATCGCGTCTACAACTCGGCGTTCATGGTCATGCTGCGCGATGAGGAGAATGCGAAGTATCGCAGCTATCTGAAGAAGACCATTGAGTTTGATCCGGACATCATGAAGCGCTACGTCAACTTCATGTCGAACCCGGATGAGAAGACGGCGATTGAGCAGTTTGGCACCGGCGACAAGTACTTTGGCGTGGCCACCATGATGGCGACCATCCCCGGCCTGCCCATGTTTGCGCACGGCCAGATTGAGGCCTACACCGAGAAGTACGGCATGGAGTACAAGCAGGCTAAGTTTGACGAGTGGCCCAATGATGACCTGGTCGCGCGTCATCAGAAGCAGATTGCTCCACTGCTGGCGAATCGCGCATTGTTTGCGGGCAGTGAAAACTTCGTCTTCTTCGACTTCTGGACCGAGCACGGCAGCGTGGATGAGAACGTCTTCGCGTACTCCAACCGGCTGGACGATGAACGCGCTCTGATCATCTACAACAACGCCTACTCCAGCACGCGCGGCACGGTGCATATCTCGGCTGCGTCCATGAACAAGTGGACCGGCAACCTGTGGCAGCGGTCGCTTGCGGATGCGCTGGGGCTGCCGCGTGATGGCGATTTTTTTGCCTATCGTGACACCGCAACGGGGCTTGAGTATCTGCACCGCGCCAATTCGTTGCACAACGGTCTCAGCTTCCATCTCCGCGGCTATCAGTATGTTGTGTTGTTGCACTGGCGCGAGCTGCGCGCAACTGCAGAGCTGCCGTGGGATCAGCTGTGCGACGGCTTGAACGGTGCAGGTGTACACAGCCTGGACGAGGCGTTGACGCGTCTGCGTCTGCGTCCGCTGACAGCCGCGCTGCGTCGTGCGGTGGGTGCGGATGCCGTGCGGCTTTTCTCGTCGACCGCGGTTGAAGATACATTCGCTTCTGTCTGGGCGCAGAGCGCGAAGAGTGTCTTCGAGCGCTGGCTTGAGATTGATAGCGTGGAGACAACGGTCACTGCGGCGTCGTATGTGACAACAGCGACGCAGCTGGCGGATGCTGCAGTCAAGACTGTCGCCGTCGCAAAGACCGCAAACGCGCTGCCACCGCGCATGGCCATTGAGGCGCATCCTGAGGCGCTGTGGACGCCGCTGCTGATGGTGGCCGCGCTACGAGCCCTGCCTGATTCAACCGCAAAGACAGATGCGTTGGAAGAGAACGTCATCGACCGGCTGCACCTGCGATCGTCGCTGGCGGAGATTTTCTCTGAAGTGGGCGTGCAGGGTGAGGATGCATGGCGTGGTGCGGCGCGCGTGCGGCTTGCGCTGCTTGACCTCAGCCTGAATCAACCGGAATTCTGGCAGCAAGGCGATGTGCAGTGGCTCATCGGCGTCAACCAGAGCGGCGGCGTGCTCTACCTGAACAAGGAATCGCTGGAGCAGTTGCTGCAGTGGCTCACACTGGTTGCGGCGGACGTTGACACGGTGCCATCGGCAAAGGTGCTGGCCGCGGCACAGTCCGCGGGCTATCGCTTTGACGCAATGGTGGAGCTGCTTGTACCGGCGCCCGCGAAGGCGAAGGCTGAAGCTGCAAAGCCTGCTGTGAAGAAATCGACCGCCGTAAAGACTGCGGTCAAGAAGCCAGCGATACCTGCGAAGAAGGCTGCCAACAAGCAGGTTGTGAAGCCGGTGAAGACGTCTGCAGCCAAGACGGTTGCACCTCCGTCCACACCCGCAAAGAAAGCTGCAGTGCCGAACGCATCCGCTAAGCCGCCCGGTGCAAAGACTGTGCCTCCTGCAAAGGAATCTGCTGTAAAGGCAGAGCCTCCAGCAAAAGCCGTGCCACCAGCAAAGGCAGCTCCGGCCGCGAAGAAAGCGGTGCCGGCTTTGAAGCCTGTCGTCGAGGCAGGCCCATTGAAGGGCACAGTGCGTCCCATGACAGTAGTGCCAGCGCAGAAGTCTGGTGCCCATGCGTCTGAAGCGGAACATGCAGTGGAGAAGAGCACTCTAAAGATGGAGGCGAATCCTGCGCTTCCTTCTGCAAAGCCCGCTCCCGCTGTTGCAAAATCAGCCCCGAAAAAGCCAAAGAAATAGCTCGCAAATGTTGCACAGTTAGCCTGCGGCTTTAGCCGCTGAGATAGAACGTAGCGATCAAGATATGCGGCTTTAGCCGCCGAGATTCGAATCTCGGTGGCTAAAGCCACGTTCGCGTGGACATCATTTCTATCTCGGCGGCTAAAGCCGCCTGTCGCGGGCACCTGCAGGATAAAGCCGCATATCTTTTGCGTTCGCTGGTCCGCGCAAGAGAATTACATCCCGACCATCGGGAGTGCCAAGCGAAGCAGGGAAAAGGTGCGTGAGCACCCGCCCTCCGCGCAGGAGGGCCGTCCGGCAGGACATGGCCTGCACAGAGTCGAGTTAGTACTCGAAGATGTGCGGTGCGGGATAGCTGAAGGTGCCGTCGGATCGCTGCACGCCCAGAAAGAGTCTGCGGTTCTTGTCGCCGTTGATGGTGGCGGCCACCAGCAGCGTGGTGCCAAACGAGCCGGAGCCGTCGCTGACGGACTTATCGACGTGGTGCGAGTGGATGGGGCCAACCGGGCTGTAAGTCGTCCAGTCTTCTGTGAAGCGCTTCAGCGGGTAGCCGCTGTATTTTTCCGGCGTGGACTGCCAGTGCTTGTCGTTCACGTAGATGCCGTAGGCGCCGGCGAAATCCTTGTTTTCAATATCTGTCAGGAAGTGGTCGACGCGGCGCTCCACCAGCATGTTGGTAAACAGCCAGCCGTGGCCGCTGATGAAACCGGCCAGCGTCAGCACAATCAGCAGCGCAATCAGCACGCCACTGCCCACAAGCAGGTTCTGGATCATTTTTTCGCGGCGCGGGTTGTACTCAGGTGCATTCAGCAGGGTCATGGTCGTTCCGGTCCTTTAGTGCTCGGTCCTTCGTTGCTTCTCAGAAGCATTAGACACCGCGGCGGCAAAAATGGTCACTGGCCACGACACAAAAGCATTCGTTCTTGCTTTTGAACACAAAGTGCACAGAGTCCTCACAGAGGCCACGGAGCAAATCCGTGAACTCCGTGAAACCTCTGTGCACTCTGTGTTCAAAGCGCAAGGCAGGTTAGCGGAAGGCATCCCGATGCAGCTGAATCTGTGGCCGCTCTCCCTGCCGCGTGTAGACGGAGACGACGTCAAAGCGCGGTGTGATCTGCTGCTGCTCACCACTTATCCAGGGCAGCTGCCGGATGTAGGCGTCGGCCAGGCGTCGCAGCCGCGTCTGCTGGTCGCGGCTCACGGCGAGCTCTGCTGCGGACGTGGTGGCTGCGTCGCGCGTCTTGATTTCCACCACGCACAGCGTTTTGCCCTCCCATGCAATCAGATCGGCCTCGCCTTCCAGCAGGCCGTGCCGCCACTGCCGTGCCACCACCGTGTAGCCCAGCCGCCGCAGGTGAAAGTAGGCTGCGCGTTCGCCGTCCGCACCCCGCTGCTGCGCCGGTGTGCGCGGACCCACACGGCCCAGCCGCAGGTTCACGCGGTCCAGCAGGGCCAGTGTGCGTTCCATCAGCGCAAGTGCGGGATGTATACGGGGCATGGGTGGATATGAGTATCACGCAGATACAATGCAATTGAGAACCAGGCAGTGCAGTTGAGTACATTGGTGCATCCGTTTGCACCTTTTCTTGCCTCACCCGGTATGCTTTCGGAATGGTTCAAGTTTGCGGAAACATCTTCTGCAAACTTGCGTATTGGATTTGAGAGCAATGAGCGATCCCCTGGGCAATGGAAGGCAGCGCGCCGCGGCGCGCGCCGTGGTGGCAGCGCTGCTGTTGACAGCAGTCCTGCCCGCCTCTGCAATGCCAGCGCCGGGGCAAAGCAGCCAGTCGCTGGGGAATGCTGCGCAGGCCGCTGCGGCAACGCAGCCCGTGCAGGCGCCTCAGCCTGCGCAAGCAGCGGAGTCTACGCCAACGCCCCAAGCTATCCCGGTATCGCAACCAATAACATCGCCGCAAGCGGGACAGGCTACCGCACCATTGGGGCGCAAGCGCATTGGCCTTGCGCTGGGCGGCGGTGGCGCGCTGGGCCTTTCTGAGATTGGCGTGCTGCGCTGGATGGAAGAGAACCACGTGCCGGTAGACGTCATTGCGGGCACCAGCATGGGATCGCTGATTGCGGCGCTGTACGCCACCAACCACACGCCCCAGCAGATGTCCGAACTGACCAGCGACAAGGTCTTCAGCAGGGTCTTTCGCATCTCCGCAGATTTTCGGCAGATGAACTTTCGCCGCCGCGAGGATCAGCGTTTTCTGCCGGGCGGCCTGAGCATGGGTCTGAAGAAGGGTCCGTCCCTGCGCAACGCTGCGCTGCTGGACTACGGTCTGAACCAGTTTCTGAACGCGCAGTTTCTGCCCTATGGAGCAGACTTCACATTCGACAATCTGCCCATACCGTTCCGCTGCCTGGCCACGGACATTCTGGTGGGCCGCGAGGCTGTGTTTACGCATGGACCCTTGGCAGAGGCTGTGCGCGCGTCCATCTCCATCCCCGGCGTCTTTCCGCCGCTGGAGGATGGCGGCCACATCTATGTGGATGGTGCGCTGACAGAGAACCTGCCCACGGACCTGGTCAAGAATGCGCTGCATGCGGACGTGGTGCTTGCCGTCTCGCTGCCGCTGACGCCGCCCGCCAAGGGCGATACAGCTTCGCTGCTGGGCATCCTTGGTCGCAGTTTTTCCGTGGCGTCGTGGAGCAACGAGGTGCGCTCGCGCACGCTGGCAGACGTGATTATTGAGCCGATTGCGCCGCCCGGTGTCACGGCGGCGGACTATTTCAGCTCCGCCGAGCTGGAGAAGGCCGGCTATGTTGCGGCAACCAAGATGGCGCCGCAGCTATTGGAGTACCGCGTCAGCGACGAGGAGTGGGCAGCGTACCTCGCGCATCGGCAGGGCAGGCAGGCACCGCCGGTAGGCAACATTGCTACGGTCCGTGTCATTGCGCCCACATCGCGCAATGCCATCGGCGTACGCGACACGTTTATTGACAGCCCCGGCAAGCCGATGGATGCCGACAAGGTCGACGCAAAGCTGAATGAAGCCCGCAGCGATGGCCGCTTTGACACGGATTACTTCCTCACCAAGCCGGGTCAGGTCATCAATACAGACGTGACCGGCCCCGCCAACGTTGGCCGTAAGGTGCAGGGGCGTGAGCTGCTGCATCCTGAAGAGAAGCGTGGCCCCGGCGACGAGACGGCAGCGCAGATGGTGGAGCAGGCCAACGGAGCGCCGAACGCACCAGCCGGCACGGCATCGCAGGCGGAAGGCGCAGTGGCGAAGGCCACGGAGCCCGGCTCCAAAGATAAGGACGCAAAGAAAGACCGCAGCCCGGTGGAGGCGAAGAAGCAGCAATTTGAAACGGTGGCTGCATCCAGCAGCGGCACCGTTCAGATTGCAATGGCCAACCCGCCCGCCGGCTACATACCCACGCCCAACGATGTGGACCTGAACCTGTGGGTGCGCGACCGTCCCGGCGGCCCGCCGTACCTGCTGCTGGGCGGCAACATTGTCGCGCAGACCGGCGGCACGGGCCGCGCCACGGTAGACGGCGTGCTCACATGGCAGGACGTTGGCA
Organism: Terriglobus sp.; assembly: GCA_026225595.1. Taxonomy (GTDB): domain Bacteria; phylum Acidobacteriota; class Terriglobia; order Terriglobales; family Acidobacteriaceae; genus Terriglobus. Next base: position 18,868 of record JAMFTB010000067.1, read on the forward strand.
CCTATAAGAGCGAATTTCGTACGCGCTTCCGCCTGGGTTTTCTTACAGAGGTGGTGCCGGAGTACTACATGCGGCTGGGCGATCACGGCTTCTTTGTGGCGCCGCGGCTGCAGTTCTACCGCTCGCCGGAATACATATGGGCCAACCAGGTGCGCGTTGCAGAACGGATCACGACAACTGCAGGCGGCGGCTTTGATGTGGGCTGGGCCAAGTCGCACTTTACGGAGTGGCGCGCGGGCTGGCAGGAGGTCTACCAGAACTGGACGACCACCACCGGCAGCGACGGCCAGCCGGACTTCAACACCTCTGCCCAGACGGCGCGGCTGCAGTACCGCTACAACAATCAGGACCGCGCCATGGTGCCGCTGCGCGGCCTGCGCATCGATGCAACGGCAGGCATGATGCACATTGGCCGCACTGAAAATGTGCCGCTCGTTCAAGCGCAGGGCGCATACTACCGCTACCTTGGCAAGGGCAATACGCTCTCCCTCGCCTTTGAGGGTGGCAGCTTTGCCAACCGCAACGTGCCCGATCCCTTCCGCTTTACGCTGGGCGGACCGGCGCGGCTGACGGCGTCGTCGTTCGACGAATACCGCGGCACAGACTATGTGCTGGCGCGGCCATCGTACTTCCGCCGCATTGCTTCGCTGCCCACGCCGCTGGGCCAAAGCATCTACGTGCTGGGCACGTATGAGTGGGGCCGCATGGACGCGCCGAACATGCCCACCGTCACGCAGCAGGATGTCTTCATCGGCGTGGCCGCGGAGACGCCCATCGGCGCGATTACCTTTGGCCCTGCCTTCGGAGACAACGGCCACCGCAAGCTGATCTTCACGCTGGGCCGGTTCTTCTAGGCTCGGAATATGTCACTCTTTTGTCATTGGACGCGATAGGTTGCGGCCTTTTGGCCAACCGCCCGTCTATCAACACCATAGCGTCATAATCTGCCACAGATTTTCTGGAGACTCCCGCATGTACGGTACCGTCAAGGCCACTGCAGCCACACTTCTTCTTTCCGCTTCCTTCCTGTTTGCGCAGGGGCCCGGTGGCCCAGGCGGTCCTGGTGGACCCGGCGGACCCGGCGGTCAGCAGCCTCCTCCTCCTCCGCCCACAGCTGGCGCCAAGCTTGAGCTCCTGCCCGGCTCGTCTGCCAGCTACCGCGTAACGGAGCAGTTTGTCGGCATCGACTTTCCGAACGACGCGGTTGGCACCACGGACAAGGTAAGCGGCTGGCTGCAGATTCTGCCCGACGGCACCCTCGCGAAAGACAGCAAGCTGGTGGTGAGCCTGACGGAGATGACCAGCGACCAGGGCATGCGCGACGGTTACATCCGCCAGCGCACGCTGGAGACGGCAAAGTTCCCGGACGCGGTCTTCGTTCCCACGGGAATTACAGGCGTGCCCAAGATGGTGCCCTCCACCGGCCAGGTGGGCGTTGCGCTTACCGGCAACCTGACGATCCACGGCGTGACCAAGCCGGTCACCTTCAAGGGCATCGCGACGATCGACGCGCGCGCGTCTACCGTTCAGGGCCGCGCTCTCACCACGTTCACCTTCGCAGACTTCGGCCTGACCAAGCCCTCCATCGGCCGCCTGGCCAACGTGGACGACAAGATCACGCTGGAACTGGTCTATAAGTTCAAGCGCAGTTAGGTACGTCGGCGCGGCGAACTCGTCGCAGCTACCCACAAAAGAGCAGAACGCGGCGTCCGCCACGATTCCGCAGCGATCGCTGCGAGACCGTTGCGATCGCCGCGTTCTGCTTCTTCTGTGGGCGGCAACGCTATACTGGCGCGGCCATGCGCCCACTTCTTTTGTTGTGCCTCCTCGCAGCCACCGCGCTTCCGCCGCAGCAACTTCACGCGCAACAGCCCACGCCTGACGCCTACCCGCCGGGCCCGGACTCGCAGGTGCAGAATGTGCCGCATGGGACGGTAGAAAAGCTGGTGCTGCCACCGGGCCGGTTCTACCCCGGCACGCCGCACAACTACGCCATCTACACACCGGCCAACGCACCCGCCGGGCCGCTACCGTACATGGTCTTCCTCGACGGCAGCAGCTACCTCGGCGGCCTGCGCGCGCCCATCGTGCTGGACAACCTCATCGCCCAAAAGGTGATTCCGCCAATGATCGGCGTCTTCGTCGATCCCGGCATACTGCCCGCCATCCGGCCCGACGCGCAGAACCGTTACGAACGCATCTTTGAATACGACTCCATCTCAAACCGCTTCTCGCAGTTTCTGCTGACGGAGCTGCTCCCGGCAGTCGAGAAGAAGCACGCGCTCTCCACCAATCCTGACGAACACGCGATTGTGGGCACCAGCACAGGCGCCGTGGGTGCGTTTGTTGCAGCGTGGCACCGTCCTGATCAGTTCCATCGCGTCATCTCGCTGATTGGAACGTACGTCGCCATGAAGGGCGCAGACACGCTGCCCGCGCTGGTGCGCAAGACGGAGGCAAAGCCCATCCGCATATGGATGCAGGACGGCATCAACGACCACAAGACGCCGACCGAGCAGTACGGCACATCGTTCCCGGGGTCGTGGCCGCGCGCAAACGAGGTGATGTTTGAGGCGCTGCAGTTTGAAGGCTACGACGTGAAGTTCAGCATGGGCACAGGCGCACACGACACCAAGCAGGGTACTGCGGAGCTGCCGGACGCCATCCGCTGGCTGTGGCGCGACTACACACCAGAGCACGGCGTCGGCAAGATCGAGGTGCATCCACCAGCAGCGCTGAACGACACAGGCTGGATCACAAGAGGCAGCGTGTGGGCCACAGTGGATGCGGCCAACAACTGGGAATCACTTGGCAGTGCGATAAATCCAAATTTGGATGAAGCCACGCAGATAGCCTTAGTCGGCGGCGCGCGAACTCAGAACGGTATTATCTACGGTTCCGGTCAAGGCACGGTGATCTGGGGCGAGAGAGGAAAAAAGGTAAGCGTAGTCCTATCACCCGTCCCAGCACCGTTCGCAATGGCCCTCTCCCCCGACCAGGCCATGCTTGTGGTCACAGATCTTGTACACCGGCATCAATGGTCCATGCAGTTAGACAAAGACGGCAAGCCCATCAACGCCGAGCCGTTCTATCGCCTTGAAGTTCTGGATGACGATGGCGGAGCTACCGGCGCGGCGTTCGACAACCTGGGCCAGGTGTACTTCGCCACTGCGATCGGCGTGCAGGTGTGCGAGGCGAATGGCCGCGTCGCAATGATCCTGAACAGCCCAGTGGTCGACAAGCCCGTCCAGAAAGTTGCCTTTGGTGGCCCCGATCATGACTGGCTCTACGTCATTGCTGACGGCAAGCTCTTCCGCCGCAAGATGAAGGTGCACGGCGTGCCGGTAGACAAGCCAGAGAAACCGCCACAGCCACCGCTCTAAGGCCCAAGCACCACCACGGCTAAAAGAAAGAACGAACGCAGCGATCGCTGCGTTCGCTCTTAGCAAAGTTCAACTCACCTCAGAAATTGTCATCCTAAGCGAAGCGCAGCGAAGTCGAAGGACCCGCATTCCGTTGGCAGATGCAAGAAGGCGCATGGATAGCCCAAGAGCTTTCCATGCGCCTTTCTCTTGATGCTAGCAGAAATGCGGGTCCTTCGACTGCACTTCGCTTACGCTCCGTTTCGCTCAGGATGACAATTCTGAGCGAAACAGTAAAAGGGCGTGTGAACGCCTATTTGTCGATGGTCTTCATACCGCCTTCGTTATAGCGGTCGCCCACCACATCGCTCAGCGGCACGGCGGCTTCCAGCTCGGCTACATCCTCTGCGGACAGCTTTACATTCAGCGCGGCTGCATTCTCTTCCAGGTACTTGCGGCGCTTGGTTCCGGGGATTGGCGCCATGTCGTCACCCTTGGCAAAGATCCACGCCAGTGCAAGCTGCCCCGGTGTACAGCCCTTACCCTCTGCAATCTTGCTCAGGCGATTGACGATGACCTGGTTCTTATCGAGGTTGTCGCCGCTAAAGCGCGGATAGCGCACCTTGCGGAAGTCCTTGTCGTCCAGCACCGTGTCCTTGTTGATGGCTCCGGTAAGGAAGCCGCGGCCCAGCGGGCTGTACGGCACAAAGCCAATGCCAAGCTCGCGCAGCGTGGGCAGAATCTCCGCTTCCACATCGCGTGACCACAACGAATACTCCGTCTGCAGAGCAGTGATTGGATGCACGGCATGCGCGCGTCGAATCGTAGCGGCGCTGGCTTCGCTCAGGCCCAGGTACTTCACCTTGCCTGCCTTAACCAACTCTGCCATGGCACCAACGGTGTCTTCAATGGGCGTGTCCGGATCGACGCGGTGCTGGTAGTAGAGGTCCACGTGGTCGAGGCCGAGCCGCTTCAGCGATGCGTCAAATGCCTGCTTCACATACTCCGGCTTGCCGCTCAATCCCCAGTAGTTCGGATTTTCACGATCGCGCAAATTGGCAAACTTGGTTGCGAGAAAAACTTCATCGCGACGCGACTTGATGGTCTTGCCAACAAGTTCCTCGTTATCGCCAAAGCCATAAACATCCGCCGTGTCCAGAAACGTAACGCCAAGGTCGAGCGCGCGGAGGATCGTTGCTGCGGACTCCTCATCGTTGCGCTCGCCATAAAACTCGCTCATGCCCATGCAGCCCAATCCCTCACGGGAGACGACCGCACCCTGTGTGCCCAGCTTGATCTTTTCAATTGCCATATTGCGTTGGATGACGCGCGGCACTCGCCGGACTCCGGCGGCGTGAAATGTCAAAAGGTGCTCACGCACCGTTTTACTGCTTCGCGTGGCCTTCCCGTTGGTCAGGATGAAATTTAATGCCGACCAACGGGAGGGCCACCCGAAGAGTAAAAAGGCGTGCAAACGCCCGCCCCACGCGCAGTGGGCCCGTCCGGCAGGACATAGCTTCTGTACCGCTTTTCCACGTTTGAGCAGCCGTAGAATCTCTATATGGGCCGTATCCGCGTACTCTCCGACCAGGTGGCGAACCAGATTGCCGCTGGCGAGGTGGTGGAGCGGCCTGCGTCCGTTGTGAAGGAGCTGCTTGAGAATGCAGTCGACGCGGGCGCAACCCGCATCCGCATTGAGGTTGAGGGCGGCGGCCGCAAACTCATTCGCATGGTCGACAACGGCTGCGGCATGGTGCGCGACGACGCTATGCTGGCCTTTGAACGGCACGCCACCAGCAAGCTGCGCACGGCAGACGATCTGCTGCACATTGCAACGCTCGGCTTTCGCGGAGAGGCTCTGCCATCCATCGCATCGGTTGCTCGAGTAGAGCTCGACACGCGCGCGGAAGAAGATGCGGTGGGCACCCGCATTGAAATCGTCGGCGGCAAGATGACGCGTGTGGAAGATGTTGGCGCGCCCGTGGGCACAACGATTGCGATCAAGGATCTGTTCTTCAACGTGCCCGCGCGCAAGAAGTTCCTCAAGAGCGAGCCGACAGAACTTTCGCACGTTGCGGCTCTTGTTACGCATTACGCGCTGGCGCATCCGACGAAGCATTTTGAACTGCACACCGCAACGCATGCGCTGCTGGTTGCGCCCGCCGTGCGCGATGCGAGCGAGCGGCTGTTTCAGATTCTGGGTAGCGACATCTCGCGCGACATGTTGCCCGTTGCCGCAGAGGTGGACTTTACCCGCGCGGGTCTGCCGGAGCCTCCGCCATGGCGGCGCGAAGAGGATTACGTCGCGCCGGAGCCGGGCTTTCTGCGTGTGCGCGGCTTCGTCTCAAAGCCAGAGCTGCAGAAGCTCAACCGCGGATCGATCTACGTCTTTGTGAACAGCCGGCAGGTGCGCGACCGGCTCATTCTGCATGCGTTGACTGAGGCCTACAAAAACATCCTGCCGCCAACATCGTTCCCAGTCGTGTTGTTGTTCCTCGAGATGCCAGCCTCTGAGGTGGATGTGAATGTGCATCCGGCAAAGACGGAGGTTCGCTTCCGGCAATCGAGCTTTGTGCATGACTTTGTGCGCGACACGGTGCGCACGGCGGTGCTGAATGCGCGGCCCGCGGCCAGCTTTCTGCATGCAGTTGCGCCGTCTCCGCGGCCCGGCATGCTGGATGGTGGTGAGGGCATTGAGCTGGATCCGGTCCTGCGTGGGCCGGGGCCGGGCAGTGATGCTCCGTGGAGTGAGCACCAGGTGCGCGAGGCTGCGGAGCAGGATGCGCTGAAGGCGTGGGGGCCGGTGGATGCGAGTGACGTTGGTTCGTTCTCGCTGAGGGAACGCGCTGTGCCTGAAGTGCAAGTGCCGGGTAAATTCGTGTTTCCGGTTGAGAGCATTGGTGAAGGAGAAGAACAGCAGGTCCCTCCACTTCGCTCCGCTTCGGTCGGGATGACAAATCTTGAGGGAGGAGCAAGCGTACCGGCAACCGGCGGTCTCGGCGATCCGCATGCTTCTACACATCTGCCTGCGGGCACGGCGCAGCGCGCGCCTGCAGCGGAGCGCATTGAAGACACAGCAAACCTTGCCGGACTTGGCGGTCTGAGGCCGCTGGGGCAGGTGCAGAACTCATTCATCCTTGCGGTGAATGAAGAGGGCCTGTGGATCATTGACCAGCATGTGGCGCACGAGCGCATCCTGTTTGAGAAGGTGTTGCGTGAGCGGCAGGTGGAGCGTGTGCAGCGCCAACGGCTGCTGATGCCTCTGCTGATCGACCTGATGCCAGCGCAGATGGCCAACTTTGCCCACATGGCAGAGGAGTTGGACCGCAACGGCTTTGAGGCGGAGCCGTTTGGTCCGCGCACACTGGCGGTCAAAGCGGCTCCGGTGGGGCTTGAGGGCAGGGAACTGGAGCTGGCGCTGGCCGAACTGCTGCAGATCGAAGACGACGCCGCCCAGGCCGACAACATGGACGCGCGGCAGCGGCGGATTGCCGCCAGCATTGCCTGCCACGCCGCGGTCAAGATCAATATGCCCCTGGAACACAGCAAAATGCAGTGGTTACTGGACGAATTGGGAAAAACCGAAAATCCCATGGCATGTCCGCATGGCAGACCCATTGCTTTGCGGTATTCTCATAAGGAGATTCAGCGCGCCTTCCAGCGCATTTAGTTTTCTGCGCGGCTTTTTTACGCGAATGGTTGCAGGACTGAATCTTCTACGAACCATGCGGTTCCTCTAGAACGAAGCGGACGACAGGCTTCGTAAAGCCGGGGTAGTTTCCCGCAGGCCGGATGCGTGGCTTCCTCCTTCACAGGGAAGCTGGGTCCGAAAAGAGAGTCAACGGGCGTTTGCCGCTTCGGATAAGCACCGAAGAGCACCGCCGCAGGCGCTCCCACCTACATCCAACACAAGAACGCAGGCAGCAGCGCGGGTCGTCTCCGCGCAGAACTGGCCTTGCGCACACAGGCGCGCCCGCCGCATACAGGGGCGCCGCAAAAAGAAGGAACACCGCATGGCTACGAGCCCTGAGAGCATCACCCCCAATCAATTGAAACTTGCGCGCGTTGCGCTTTGGCACCAGAACGGTTCCGCGCTGCGCACCATGGACGACGCCCGCGAATGGCTGGACGCCGCCGGCCTTGTGCCCTACTACCCGCATCCGCAGTTTGCAGCAGCGCCCCAGCCCAGCTTTGCTGAGGCAGTGCTCGGCCGGCCGGAGAACGGCTGGGTTCCGCAGGCCGCTGCGGTAGAAGACGAAGAGCCTGAGGAAGGCGAAGAGTCTGACGACGAAGAGTTCGATGAGGACTTTGACGACGATGAGTCCGAAGAAGACGAAGAGTCGGAAGACGAGGACGAAGAGTCCGACGACGACGAAGAAGAAGAGACCGAAGACGAAGATCCCGCCGCATCGGACGACGAGATCATGCTGACCACGGACGACGAAGCTGCGGAAGATGAGGGCGATGAGATTGCCGAGCAGGACCGCATCCACGCAGGCGGCGACCCCACCCCGAATGATGTAGCTGCTGCTGAAGAAGCCGTAGAGCCGGAGCCTGAAGTCGAACCGATCAACGGCTTTACCGCAGAAGAAAAAGAAACCGTAAGCCGCACGCTTGCACGCCTGATTGCAGAAGGTTCCGCAGTGCCGCTCAGCCTGCTGGGCACCTCCACCGGCGAGCCGGACTTCATCTGCTCCGCAAGCGCGTTTTCGTTTGTGTTCACGCTGCGTGGCGATAAGAACTTCAAGAACGAGCCTGCACAGACGGGTTCTCTGCGCGTGTCGCCGCTGGCGGTCAAGGTGCATGAGCTGCTGAAGGAAAAGGGCGGCATGACCGCGAATGAGCTGTCGCGCGAGGCGGGCCAGGGCGTGGTGGATTCTGCCATACTGCGCTCGCTGTGCGAGCTGTGGGCGATTCAGCGCGTCATCCCTGTGCCTGACGCCGAAGGCGCACCCGCAAAGTGGGAGCTGCTCACCGGCCGCTTTGTTCGCCATCTGAAGGCGGGCGCCAACGCGGGCCAGCCCACGGCGCTGTCTGCTCTGCTGTCGCTCTACCTGTCAAAGGCCATGGCGGCCAGCAGCGACGAGATGGAGACCTTCCTGTCGCCGCTGGCGGCGCGTTCGCGCGTTCGCGAGGTGGTGAGCGGTCTGCAGGCCACGCGTCAGCTTGATTCTGTTGTTGTGGAAGGCAAGACGCTGCTGTACCTGCCCGGCGCTCTGGACAATCTGCCGGAAGAGAGCGCTGTTGCCTCGGTCGCAACCATGCAGCCGCGCTCGCGCTATGAGGATGATGATCGCCGCCACATGATTGAGGAGCGTGCGGCTCGCTTTGCCGAGCAGGGCGGAGAGCCCGAGCGCCGGGGCAACTTCCCCGTGCGCCGTCCTGCTGCCGCAGGCGATCGCCCGGCACGCACCGGCGGTTTTGTACCTCGCCAGGGTGGTTCTTCTGGTCCTCGTCGTGAAGGCGGATTCGCTCCGCGTCGCGAGGGTGGCTTCGCGCCGCAGCGTCGTTCCACCGGCTTTGGTGGACCGCGTCGTGAGGGTGGATTTGCCCCACGCGAAGGTGGCTTTGCCGGTGGTCGTGACGACCGCGAGCGCCGTCCCTTCCAGCGTCGTGATGACGCTGCAGCACCAGCCGCTCGCACAGGCAATGAGTTTGCACGTCCGTGGGATGACGAGCAGCGCCCCGCGCAGCCGTCCGGCGAAGGCCGTCCCGCTGCGGGCGGCTTCTCCTCGCGTGATACCGGCGAGCGCCGCCCCTTCACTCCGCGTGAGGGTGGTGAGCGTCGTCCGTTCACACCGCGTGGAGATCGCCCGTCGTTTGGCGATCGCAAACCGTTTACTCCTCGCGAAGGCGGCGCCCGTTCGTTTGCGCCTCGCGGAGATCGTCCCTTCACCCCGCGTGGTGATCGTCCCTTCACTCCTCGTGAGGGTGGCGAGCGCCGTCCCTTTACTCCTCGTGAAGGTAGCCGTCCGTCGTTTGGCGATCGCAAGCCGTTTACACCGCGCGAAGGCGGAGATCGTCGTCCCTTCACTCCCCGTGGCGACCGCCCCTTCGGCGACCGTCCGTTCACACCGCGCGGTGATCGTCCCTTCACTCCCCGCGAGGGTGGTGAGCGCCGTCCGTTCACGCCTCGTGCTGGCGGCGACCGTCCCTTCACACCTCGTGGCGATCGTCCCTTCACACCTCGTGAAGGTGGCCGTCCGTCGTTTGGTGATCGCAAGCCGTTCACTCCGCGCGAAGGTGGCGACCGTCCGTTCACCCCGCGTGGAGATCGCCCGTTTACGCCGCGTGCTGGCGGTGATCGTCCGTTCACCCCGCGTGGTGATCGTCCCTTTACACCTCGTGAAGGAGGCCGTCCGTCGTTTGGCGATCGCAAGCCGTTTACTCCTCGGGAAGGTGGCGACCGCAAGTCGTTCGCTCCCCGTGGCGACCGTCCGTTTACTCCTCGTGGCGATCGTCCATTTACCCCGCGCGAAGGCGGCGGTGATCGCCGCCCATTCACACCGCGTGAGGGTGGTGAGCGTCGTCCGTTTACACCTCGTGAAGGTGGTCGTCCTTCGTTTGGTGACCGCAAGCCGTTTGCACCGCGTGGCGATCGTCCGTTCACCCCGCGTGAGGGTGGCGAACGCCGTCCGTTTACACCTCGGGAGGGTGGTAGCCGTCCGTCGTTTGGCGATCGCAAGCCGTTTGCCCCGCGTAGCGGTGGTGGTGGACGTTCCTTCGCTCCGCGTGATGGCGCACCGCGCGGTGGTGGACGCGGACCGGGCTCCGGCCCAAGCCGTCCCTTCACTCCGCGTCGTTCGGAATAACAAATCCATAAGCAAAACAAGCGGCGTGCCTGGCAGAGAGATCTGCTGTGCACGCCGCTTCTTCGTACACGAATGCATGTCCTGCCGGGACGGGCCTCCTGCGCGTGGGGCGGGTGCTCACGCACCTTTTTACTGCTTTGCGTGGCCTTCCCGTTGGTCAGGATTTGAAATTCATGCTGGCGCCAGTGAAATGCAGGTCCTTCGACTTCGCTGCGCTCCGCTCAGGATGACAAGATGTGTGGTGAGCGTTTGATCCCGACCATCGGGAGGGGCGAGGCGAAGCCAGTAACAAGGCGTGTAAACGCCCGCCTCCGCGCGCAGCGGGCCCGTCCGGCAGGACAGGTTCTTTGAAGCAGCAGGAAAAAAGAAGTTGCAGAGAGAAGTAGTGCCGGGCGGCCCCAATACGCCCCGCGCTCGGGCACAATAAAGAACGATGAATGAGAACGGAAACGGCACGCGTTACGGGCTGGTAGTTGCGATTGATGGTCCCGCCGGCGCTGGCAAAAGCACCGTTGCGCAGCACCTGGCGCGGCGGTTTGGTCTGCTGAACCTGGAGACGGGGGCCATGTATCGCGCGCTGGCGCTGAAGGCACTGCAGCGTGGCACAACTGTTGACGATGCGGAGGAAGTGCTGGCGCTGACCGGCCACACACGCATCGTGCTGGAGCCGTCCGATGCGGGTAACCGCGTTCTGCTTGACGGCGAGGATGTGACCGCGGAGCTGCGTGCACCGCAGGTGACGACGGCCGCATCGTTCGTCTCAGTCCATGGCCCGGTGCGTGAGTGGATGGTGCGTGCGCAGCGTTCGCTTGGCCTGGCTTCGCCCGCGGGCGTGGTGATGGAAGGCCGCGACATCGGCACGGTCGTCTTTCCGGATGCGCCGGTAAAGATTTTTCTGGACGCAAGTGTTGAGGCGCGCGGTGATCGCCGCTTTGCCCAGCAGCCCACCGCGGCGGAGTCGCGCGATGCTCTGCTGCACCAGATGCGCGACCGCGATACACGCGACCGTGAACGCGTGCAAAGTCCGCTGCGTCCCGCCGCAGATGCCGTGCTGCTGGACACCACAACGTTGTCGCTGGAGCAGGTGCTGCAGCGCACGGAGCAGCTGGTGCAGGCGCACCTGGACTCGCGCTCAAGCAACTAGTTTCTGTTTCCGCCACATGGATAGTTTGCCTAACCATCCCTGTAACCCTGCGGCACGCGCGCCTTTTGGATGGTGTGGAGCGCCGGGGCTGCAGCCTATCGTGCTGCTGCAAAGCAGTTTGATTTTTCACAGACCGCCTGGAATTCGTGCTACGCTATGCCCATCGTTTGAGACAAAACTGTGATTCGACCGCCCAAAAGCGGCCGCACACTTGTATTCAAACGGCAGATTCGAACAGAAGAGGGCCGTGCTTTATGGAACAGGGGACAGTGAAGTGGTTCAACGACGCAAAGGGTTTTGGATTCGTCAGCCGCGAGAACGGCGAGGATGTCTTCGTGCATTACTCGGCCATCAACACCACGGGCTTTAAGAGCCTGCAGGAAGGCCAGGCCGTGCAGTTCAACGTGATCAAAGGACCCAAGGGCTGGCAGGCATCAGACGTTCAGCCGCTGTAGTCGTTTCGTTTTGCAAGTAAGATCTGGTTCCCATCTGCAGCCGTGAATGCGCGTTGTTCATCCGACGCGTGTGCCTAAGCAGGCGTGGTCCCTGAAACATTGCGGCCCTCAAAAAGTAAAAGCGGGCAGCCCCTATTAGGGCTGCCCGCTTTTACTTGTGTCGATACGTTCGTTAGCTGACGTTGCCGTTCAGACCATTGGGGTAGAAGCCGCCCTTTGTGGGCGATCCCGTGGTGGCATACACAATGTTCAGCACCTGGCGGAACGACCGTGCGAAGGCAATGTAGTTGCTGTCCGCATCCACAATGGTCGATGCGGTGATGTTTGCCGTCGCCGTGTTCAGTGCCACCTGTTTGGTTGTCAAGCCCACATCGTCTGAGCCGCTGGTGCCGCCGGTGCCGTCAAACATGGCGCGTGCGCCGGCAATCTGCGTTGCATAGGCTGCAGCTCCCGCGCGCGTTTCGCCCGGAATGGTGATAAAGCCCTGGTCGTATCCGTAGATGGTCGAACGGATCAGGCCTGCGTGGTACGCCTCCACTGCCTGAATCTCCGCAGCGGGAGCAAGGTAGCTTGCCGTGTTGGTGATGGCCGCTGCAGCTCCGTGGTATGCGGTAACGCCCACATCCTCAAAGATGAACGCGCCCAGCAGGAAGTTCAGATCGTTGGCGAACGGGTCAAAGTTGCTGATTGCCGGGCTCAAAAGGCTGCCAAGTGCGGCAAAGCTGGTGACCAGGTCCAGCGTGGGCTGCGCAACCGCGCCGGTGGAAAGTGCGTTGCGCAGAAAGTTCACGTGGCGACGCTCTTCCAGCGCCGTTTCAAACGCATACGCTGCGATGAACGGGCTGGTAAACGGTACCGGCGCAATTGCGTTTGCAGAGTTGCCCGATGTGTTTGCCTTGGTAAGCACAGTGGTGGATGTGCTGGCACCCGTGACCGTGCCAGCGCCAACAGCAATCGCGCTGCCCTTGGTGGACTTGTCCGCGTATACGCCCTCGGTGGCCAGCGTGTAGAACTGCGCCTCCAGGTACTCCAGGTTCAGGGCAAAGTTGAGGATGTCGATGTCCGTGGGTGCAGCAGGGATCGCTGCGCTGGCCACGCCGGGTGCGAGTGCCAGAGCGGCAAGCGCTCCGCCACCCATCAGCAGTGCCCGGCGGCTGGCAATAATTCCGTCTAGTTTTTGTGTTTCGAGTGATGCCATGTGAGTTCTCCGGGAGGCCGATTAGGCGGTGGGGGTTTTGATGGTGCCGTTCATGCCTGCGGGGAAGAATCCACCGCTGGCCGTGAGGGTGCCGGGTTGGGTTGCATACACAATGTGCAGCACCTGGCTGGTGGAGCGCGCAAAGCCGAGTGCGTTCGTCGTATCGCACGCCACGATGGTGGAGGGCGTTACGTTCGACACCGGACCATTGGTTGTCGTTGCTGCGGTGGCGGAACCCGCAGACAACTGCGTTTCGAAAGTCGAAGTGCCTGAGCCGCCCAGCATGCCGCGCAGCGTGACCACCTTGTTGAAGTTGGTCAGCAGCATGTTGGTGGAGTTGCCGGTGTAAGCAATCAGGTTGCGGATGGCGCCTGCGTGGTACGCCTCAGTGGCCTGAATGCCGGCTGCTGCGGTCAACACGGCCTTGCTGGTCAGCAGACCGGCAGCGCCCGTGTATGCGGTTACGCCCACGTCTTCAAAGATCGCTGCGCCGATGAGGAAGCTGTTCTGATCTGCAAACGGATTGAAGCTGCTGCCAATGCCCGCTGCGGATGCCAGGGAGTTGAATGCGTTGGTGAAGTCAATTGCAGGAGCACCGACCGCAGTGCCCGCCAGCGATCCAATGGTGCTGCGAATCGCGCGAACGTGCGCAAGCTCCGCCGCTGCCAGCTCGTTAGCAAGCTGCTGCAGATACATGCTGGTGAAGGTCACCTTCGATCCGCCGGTCACAGTGCCTGCGCCGTCTGCAGTGCCCAGGCCGGTGCCGGTTGCTGCGCGCAGGTAGAACTCCGCCTCAAGGTATTCCAGGTTCAACGCGAAGTTGAGGATGTCGGAATCCGTGATGGTGACTGTGGGTTGCGTTACCGGCGGGGTGGTGGTGGTTGCAGGTGACGACGAGCCGCAGCCCGTAAGCGTGGCCACGCCAGCAACGCCGGCGGTTGCAATAAAGCCGCGACGCGTGAAGTGAGGGCTAAGAATGTTTCGATTTAGTTCCACTGGTATCTCCCTTGGGGCGGTGCTCGTGCGTAGTTGGAACGAGCGGGAGAGCAAAGTAGATTGGAAGAAAAGTAAGTGGTTGTTCTAAGTGCAGTGAAGTAAGTGCATTCTTGACCTGAATTTTCGGTGACAAAATGCGCGTATCACCAAGCCAGCATTGGGCGAATGGCTGTTGGGTGATGACTGAGCAAGGGCTCGCGAAAGTTGCGTGTCACAAACAGCTCTTGAATCAATGTGCGGTTGGGCGCTACACATCCCACAAAGCGGTTCAGGGTTGTATGGGCATGTGACTGTTCGCGATGCCAAAAGGCTCGGAAGCCGCATCAATCAAGGGAAATATTGACAACATGGCCGTGCAACCTTCGTTGCGAAAAATGTTTCGTGCGGTTGCGATAGCTAGTTGCAGGTGAACTGCGTGTAGAGATAGGTGGTCGCAGTGTTGCTGCTGGTAATTCCAAAACTTACAAAGTTACTTGCCCCTAGTAATCCCGGTCCGGTGCATATTGTTGCACTGTTTGCCTTGGCCGTGCAGCTGCCCGCCGATGTTACTGCCATATTTCCCGGTGTGCCGGTATGTATCTCAAAGGCCGCATCCGTGCTGGATGAGTTATAGACAAGTACCGAGCCCAGGTTACAAGTTGCAGATAAGTAGGCTGCAATGTTGAAGGCGTCGCCGCCGCTGTGGCCGTCGACCAGCGGGCTATAGATCTGCAGCTGCGCGCTTGCGGGCGCAACCGTATGCGCGGTGGTGTACACGCCGCCAGTCGATGATCCACCGGTGCCGGCTGCTCCCTTCGGAATGGTGAAGTTCAGCTGGATGCCGTTTGCAGTGGCGGTGGTGCTGACCGAAGCACTGGTGCCGGCGTTGCCAGTGGTCGTTGTGCCAACGGTGATGGTGGGCGTTGCTCCCGTGTTGCCTTGTGGACCAGTGCTACCCGCTGGGCCTGCCGCGCCCCCGTCTCCCTGCGCGGCCAGCAAAGCCCATGCCGCTGCACTGCCACTTACGCCCGTGGGAGCAACGCCGGTGTTCGCCGTCATCGCAATGTAAGAAGAGTGAAGATAGCTGACAGCATCATTTGGCTGGTAGGCGACCGTGCCGTCCCACGGCCCGCGGAAGGTGAGTCCTGCGGGTCCGGTTGCGCCGGTTGCTCCCTGCGGCAGGGTGAAGTTCAGTACGGCGGCGTTCTGCGTGCCGGAGTTGGTAACGGCCGCGGTGCTGCCGCCTGTGACAGAGCCGACTGTGACCGTCGCGGCTGAACCTGCCGCGCCTGTAGCTCCCTGTGGCAGCGTGAAGTTGAGCACCGCCGCGCTGGTCGATCCAACATTCTGCACCGTTGCAACGGAGCCGGAGGTGACCATGCCAACCTGCACCGTGGCCGCTGTTCCGTTGGCACCATTCGTACCGTTGGTTCCGGCTGCACCTGTAGCTCCAGCTGTACCGTTCAGGCCGTTGATGCCCGCAGCGGCAAGCAGCGTCCAGGCAGAGTTGGTGCCGGGCAGGTTGCCGTGGTTGTTGTCCGCGGGCGAGACGTAACTGGCTCCGTTGTAGGCCACGGCGTCGCCCGTGTTGTAAGCGGATGTGGGGTCGTAGGTGCCCTTCCATTGCAGGCCTGCGGGGCCGGTTAATCCGATGGGTCCCTGCGCGCCTGATGCTCCTGCTGTGCCGGGCGTTCCTGCGCTGCCGGTCTGCCCCTGCGGCCCGGTTGCGCCGGTGTTGCCTTGCGGTCCGGCGGGTCCTGCAAAGCCCTGTGGACCAGCAGGCCCGATCGATCCCGCATCGCCCTTTGGCCCCTGCGCACCCACTGGGCCCTGCGCGCCGGGAGCGGCAACTAGCTGCCACCACGTAGTGGAACCGGAAGCGCCCGGCGTGTTGCCGTGATTGGCATCCTGCAGGCTGATCCATGTGCCACCGCCGTAGGTCACGGCGTCGTGCAGCGCATAGTTCACCGTAAAGTCGTACACGCCCTGGAAGGCCATGCCCGCCGCGCCTGCAGGACCGGTTGCGCCCGCGCTGCCCTGAGGTCCTGTCGGGCCTGCGGGACCCGCGTTCCCCTGCGCGCCTGTTGCTCCAGTGAAACCCTGCGCGCCAGCCGGGCCAACGGCTCCCTGAGCCGCAAGCAGCGTCCAGTCCGTGGGGGAGCTATCCGGCGTGTTGCCGTGATTCGTGTTGTGGAGCGACAGCCACGTCTGCCCCTGCCATGCCACGGCATCGTTGGTGGCGTAGTTGGTGATGAACGAATAGGTGCCCTGCCAAGTAAGCCCCACCGGGCCTGCTGGTCCCTGCGCGCCTGCGGGGCCGATGTCTCCCTGAGGGCCCTGCGTGCCGTCTCGGCCGGGCGCACCCTGTGGGCCGGTGCTGCCGACGGGCCCGGTCAATCCCTGCGGACCGGCTGAGCCGACCTGGCCCGCTGGCCCCTGCGGTCCAACTGGTCCCTGCGTTCCGGTTGCGCCCGTGACTCCCTGCGGACCCTGGCTGGTCAGCGCGCCCCAGTCCGTTGGCGAGCTGTCTGGAGTGTTGCCGTGGTTGGCATCGTGGAGCGAAGCCCATGAGCCGCCCTGCCACACCACCACGTCACCTGCCGCGTAGTTTGTCGTGAAGGAGTATGCGCCCTGGTAGACAAATCCCGGCCGCCCGGTTGCGCCAGCCGCTCCAGCTGCACCCTGCGCGCCAGTTGCGCCGGGCACTCCCTGCGGACCAGCAGCACCAGTCGCGCCTGTCGCTCCTGCCGGACCCTGTGGCCCGGTAAGGCCAACCGCGGCGGGCACCAACACCGCCCAGTCTGCAGCGGAGCTGTCAGGCGTGTTGCCATGGTTGGTGTTGTGCAGGCTCACCCACGCAGCGTTCTGCCAGGTGACCACGGCGTTAGCCGCATAGTTCGTTGCCGACGCGTAAGCTCCGGCGTACTGCAATCCATTCAGAGTGGTGGCGGATGCGGCGGGCACCAGCACTCCCCACGCAGCGGGCGACACCGCAGGCACATTGCCGGTGTTCGCGGTCATCAGCGAAATCCACGCAGCGCCCGCGCTGGTGACCACATCGTTGACCGCGTAGGTTGCGGAGGAGAGCCACGCGCCCTGAAAGACCATGCCCGCTCCGCTGGTGCCGGGGATGCCCTGTAGACCCTGCGGCCCGATGAGCCCCTGTGGCCCGGCCAGGCCTTGCGGTCCGGGTGGTCCAGCCGGACCTGGCGTTCCTGTATCGCCTTTGGGTCCCTGCGGACCTTGCGGACCAACCGGCCCGGCTGTGTCGCTGATCATCGCAATTAGCAGCTCTGCCGGATGCGCGGTGGTGTCATTCTCCTTGCTGTCAAACACTGCGTCTGCAGACGTAGCGGTGAGTGCGACGCCAAAGTTTGCGGCAGGTGCGGAGAGCCACGCCTGCACCAGCGCGGTCACATCCACCGTGACGAACTGGCCCTCGTCCGTAACAGGGAAGACCTCCGCAGCAGAATCGATTGGCGGCAGCGTTCCTGCGGTCAGCGCGTTCTCAGTCCATGCACCGCGTACCGGCGAGAGCGTGATCACGCCCGGTGTGTTCACGCGGTTCACATAGAGCCGCAGCGTTGCCTTGCTTACCTGCGCGGCGGTGGCTGTAGCAGGCAGCGTGCCCAGGTTGAACTGCAGCAGGGCCGTGCTGCTGCCGCTGACGTATAGATTGCTCAAAGCCCCGTAGTTGGTAGTGGCCTGTGCTGTGCTGACGGCAGCGTCGGCGGTCAGCGTGGCGCTTTGCGCGAATGCCGTGGGGAGCGCGATGGCCAAACAAAAGACACACAGCAGCGTTACCGGCAGCAGCCGCTGCAGCCGGACGAAACGTCGCGGACCCCGGAGATCAAACACCATAGCTGCAGAGGAAGTGCGGACCATTCTAGCGGCATGCGGCAGCTTTTCGCGGTGAAGCGTCCCGCTTTGGCAAAGGTTTTTGGCTGTGGAGAATTCGATTCCCATTTAAGGACGCGGAGGTCCGCAAATGCATCTCAACCTGCGATCCATTGC
>JAMFTB010000068.1 GCA_026225595.1 Terriglobus sp.
GCTGCATGATGCGGTTCGTCGGGATAACCGTGATTTCAAGCTTGTAGATCTTGTCGAACTCGGCAGCTTCCGTCTCCGCCGTACCCGTCATACCACTAAGCTTCTTGTACATGCGGAAGTAGTTCTGGAAGGTGATGGTTGCCAGCGTCTGGTCTTCCTTGCGGATGGCCACGCCTTCCTTCGCCTCAACAGCCTGGTGCAGACCATCGCTCCAGCGGCGGCCCGGCATCAGGCGGCCTGTGAACTCGTCGACGATGATGATCTCGCCGTCCTTCACCACGTACTCCACGTCGCGCTTGTAGAGGTTGTGCGCCTTGATGGCGGTCTCAACATGGTGCTTCAGGTCCCAGTTTTCCGGGTCAGCAATGTTGCCAATACCCAGCAGGCCTTCAATCTTTTCCCAACCCTCGTCCGTCACCGTGATGGAGCGGGTCTTCTCGTCGACCACGTAGTCGCCGGTGTAGGTCTTCTCTTCCAGCGTCTCCGTAAACTCACCCAGTTCCAGCTCCGGCATGATGAGGTTCACGCGCTCATACTTGTCCGTCGTCTGGTCGGTGGGGCCGCTGATGATGAGCGGTGTACGCGCTTCATCAATCAGGATCGAGTCAACTTCGTCGACGATGGCGTGATAGTGGCCACGCTGCACAAGCTCTGTGAGCTCAAACTTCATGTTGTCGCGCAGGTAGTCGAATCCGAATTCGTTGTTGGTACCGTACGTAATGTCTGACGCGTACGCAGCGCGGCGCTCGCGGTCATCCAGGTCATGCACAATCACGCCAACGGAAAGGCCGAGGAAGCCGTAGATCTTGCCCATCCACTCGGCATCGCGCTTGGCCAGGTAGTCGTTCACGGTAATCACATGGACACCGCGGCCCGCCAGCGCGTTCAGGTAGCAAGGCAGCGTTGCGACCAGGGTCTTGCCTTCACCCGTGCGCATTTCGCTGATCTTGCCCTGGTGCAGCACCATGCCGCCAATCATCTGCACGTCAAAGTGACGCATGCCCACAGCGCGCTTGCCTGCCTCGCGCACAACCGCAAAGGCCTCCGGCAGAATCTCGTCGAGGACGACCTTCTCTGCAGCGATGCGTTCATCGCGGTCTGCAATGTCTGCAGTTGCGGCGCTGATGCGTTCCTTGAACTCAGCCGTCTTGCCGCGCAGCTGCTCATCCGTCAGGTCGAGGAGCGATGCTTCAAAGCTATTGATCTGGTCCAACACCGGCTGCATGCGTTTCACAGCGCGTTCGTTGCTGGTTCCAAAAACCTTGGTAAAAACTGTATTGATCACAGGAGGTGTCCTTGCTGGTGCGAAAGGTGCGTAATGGAAGGGCGCGGCGCTTGGAACGCGCGCGAAGGCCTGCAGTATCTTCCAATCGGCTACAGCTACAGGCTGCTACCCGTCACCGCGTGAACATGCGTTGTCTGCGCAACCGGCCCGGCCACCCGGAACGTACGACTGGGTATGGGCGCATTCTCAACCGTGAAGGCAGCAGACTCTTCCCGGCCAAAGCTGGTCAGCCCGGGCTCTGCCTCTTCCACCACCGCGCGCAACAATAGATTGCGCACAAAGACGCCGCCCGGTGTCCGCGAAGGTGCCACGCTGCCGGCGCGCGCATTCGTAACCGCAAGGCTCGAAAGCAGCAGTAACAGGCACGCGAAATGTGCGGCGCGGGAACGCATCTCTTCTTAGTCTAGACGAAGTGGGGTTGGCATGGTCTAAAGCGCCCGGGGATGCGTTTTGTCATACACCTGCTGCACCTGGCTGACGGTGAGCTGGGTGTATCTCTGGGTCGTCGAAAGCCGCTCATGACCCAGCAGTTCCTGGATGGCGCGCAAGTCCGCACCCTCCTCGAGCATGTGCGTGCCAAAGGCGTGGCGCAACGTGTGCGGATGCACATCCGCCGGCAGCCCGCGCTGTACCGCAATCGACTTCACAATGCGTCCCACAGACCGCGTCGTCAGCCGTGCCTCGCCACGCGCCGTCTGGTTGATGAGCAGCGGCCCCGTCGCCAGCAGATTTGCCTTGCCCGCGGCCTGCAGCTTCGCCTGCCGGTGCGGCAGATAGGCACGGATGGCCTCTGCCGCAGCATCGCCCAGAGGCACATACCGCTCCTTGCGTCCCTTGCCGCGGACAAGGATGGCGTCATTCGCCCAGTGCAGACTGGCTATATCGATACCCACCAACTCAGAATTTCGGATGCCGCAGCCATACAGCAGTTCCCATATGACGCGGTCGCGCTCCGGCCAGCCGGTGTACTCAGCGGCATCATCAGCAGCACGGTTGCACTGCTCCATGGCGTCCATCACGCGATTCACCTCTTCTGCTGAGGGCACGCGCGGCAGGTGCTTTGGCAGCTTGGGTGTGGCAACCAGCGTCGCTGGATTCTGCTCAACATGGCCATGTTTGGCGAGCCACTTGAACCACGACCGCACCGCCGCCAGCGCCCGCGCAGCCGACGCGCGCGTCAACCCACGGTCATACAACACTGCAAGATAAGCGCGAATGTGCAGATGCTCCACCGTTCGGATGTTGACGTCTTCCCCAAGCTCGCTCGTGAGGTAATCCGCAAAGGCATGCACCTCGCGTGTGTAAGCACGCAACGTATGCTCACTCGCGCCGCGCTCATTCGCCAGCATGTGCAGAAACTGATCCGACAGATCGCGAACGCTGCTCATACCGTCGCCTCCGCAGCCTTACGGCGTGCGCGCGGATGGTGCAGCCGGTGCACTTCCTTCAACCTGCCCAGCGCAAGATGCGTGTAGACCTGTGTGGTTGCAATGTCCGCATGGCCCAGCAGCGTCTGCACGCTGCGCAGGTCCGCGCCGTGCTCCACCATGTGCGTAGCGCAGCTGTGCCGCAGTTTGTGCGGGCTTGCATTGGAGTTGGTGGACTTCACAATCGTCCACACCACCTGCGTGGTCAGCGGCTTGCCGCGCACGGAGAGAAACAGCGCCCGCTGCAATGGTCCCTTCCCTATAAGCGACGGACGTCCCCGCTGCAGATACTCCTCCAGCGCCTTGCACGCCGAAGCACCCAGCGGCACAATGCGTTCCTTGTCGCCCTTGCCGCGCACCTGCGCACGCTGCTGGTCAAGGTGCAGGTCTTCCACATGCAGCGAGACGATCTCTCCTGCGCGCAGTCCACCCGCGTACAGCAGCTCCACCATGGCGTGGTCGCGTAGCGCCAGCCCATCCGCCTGCGGATGATGCGCGGCGGCTCCAGTGCGCTCAAGCATGGCGTTGACTTCACTCTCAGCCAGCGACTTCGGCAGCACCTTCCACGTAGAAGGCGACTCAATGTTCACCGTCGGATCGTGCGTGATGCGTTTGTCGATCAGCATCCACTTGTAAAAGCCGCGCAGACAGCTAAGCTTGCGCGCAACGGAGCGGTCCGTGCGGTCATGCGTCCGCAGATGCTCCATCCAGCTGCTCACGTCGTCGCGCGTGGCCGTGCCCAGCACGCCGTCGTGCATCTCAATGTGTTCGGCAAACTGCTGCAGGTCGCGGATATAGGCCTCGCACGTCAGCGGCCGCAGACCGCGCTCCACACGCAACGTGGTGATGTAATCACGCAGCAGTTGCGCGTTGGACTGCGCACCGGGGCCCGGCTGCTTCGCGGGCGAAGGCGGCGCGGCCGGCAAAATCGGTGAACTCGGTGCAGATGCGTTCGAGCCATCCATGGCATCTTCGATTATGTTGGCAATACGGCGGCTTGCCCATCCCCGCGAATCTAGATCGACACGCCTTTCGCGCAGCACGGCAACACGCGCGGCAATCACCATAATCAAACGACGCAGCCAAAGCGGAAGAGGCAAATGAAGAACAGCAGCAGCGATTTGCGGATTGGCGTAATCTCCGACACGCACGGCCTCTTGCGGCCAGAGGTGATCGCCAGTCTGCAGGGCGTCGACCACATTCTGCACGCAGGCGATGTGGGCAACATCGAAATCATCGACACGCTCCGCACCATCGCGCCCATCACCACGATCCGCGGCAACATCGATATCTATGGCCCCTGCGCAGAGCTGCCAGCCACAGAGATGGTGGAGTTAGGCGGCCTCTTCTTCTACCTGGTGCACTCCGTCAAAGACCTCGACATTGCCCCTATCGCCGCAGGCGTCCACGCCGTCATCAGCGGCCACAGCCACTCGCCGGCACAGGAGACGCGCAAGGGCGTCCTCTACCTGAACCCCGGCAGCGTGGGCCCACGGCGCTTCGGCCTGCCCATTGCCATGGCTTTTCTCAACATCTCCGGCAACAAAATCAACGTAAAGCCCATTCAGTTCGAAAGGTAGAAAACGGGTGCCCCATGTCTCGCTTTTGAGATATGGGATTTCTCAGCAGACGAATCCCACATCTCAAAACGAGATGTGGGGCACCCATTTGTCGTCGGCGCGAAGGTTCATCCCGAGCATCGAGAGGGGCGAGGCGAAGCCAGTAAAAAGTTGCGTGAGCCCCCGCTCTCCGCGCAGGAGGCCCGTCCGGCAGGACAAGCAATACTTATTTACCGTCGATCTTGAGGGAGCCGAGGATGTTGGCGAGGCGCGTGTCTATATCGCTCAACTGGCTCCCTGAAATCTCCATGGCCCCACTGCTCTGAGCGCAGAATGTATTCACCACCAAATCAAAGCGCAGGCAGCTTTTGCCCTGCATGGCGGTGAAGACCTCGTCGCGCGACTCCGTGCAGACGGCGCCATGTTCATCCTTGCCGTGCTTGAAGGCGATGCCCGCAACGTGGACATCCGGCCTGGGCTTCAGGTGGCTGGTGGTGGCCTGCGCAGCACAGACGGCAGCGGTCGCGCGAGGCACGACGGAGTAGTAGAAGGTAGCGCTAGAAAAGGTTGACACGGGGTATGGGTTGTAGTTCAGGCTGGCGACGCCGCGCACATCCAGCTGCCGGTTCGTCGTCCTCACATCCACCCCAAAGTTTGAGAGGGCGCCGTCCTTCCGCACAAAGTTCCAGCCTGCGGGCACATGGAAGCCGAGCCGGTATTTTGCGTCGTGAAAGTCCGTTGCAGCAGGGGTGGGGTGCTCCGGTTCATCGGGCTCGGTGATGCCCTTAACCCCGGCGTGGGGGCGCGGCGGCAGCTTAGGCATAACCGGCGTAGCCACCTGTGCAACAGCCGCAGCCACACAGAGCAACGGTGCGACAGCCAGGGCGAAAAGGGACCTTTGATCCAAGAGAACTCCACAGGAAAAGTGAGTTTCAGTTTATCCGGCTGGATTCACAACCGCCGGAGACGCGGATTTGCCAGCGTGTACGCCAGGTCGGTCAGCAGATTCGCCGCCAGGTACGTCAGCCCGATGGTCAGCGTGCAGCCCTGCACCAATGCGTAGTCGCGGTTTGAGATGGCCGACAGCGTCAGCCGCCCAATGCCCGGCCACGAGAAGATCGTCTCTGTCACAATGGCGCCGGCAAGCAGCGATCCAAACTGCAGACCAACCACCGTCAGCACCGGCACCAGCGCATTACGCAGCGCGTGTCGATAGACCACCGTTCGCTCCGGAAGCCCCTTGGCGCGCGCGGTGCGAATGTAGTCCTGCCCCAGCTCCTCAAGCATGGACGCGCGAACCATCCGTGTCAGAATGGCCGCCAGCGACAGCCCCAGCGTCACTGCCGGCAGGATCAGATGCAGCAGTGTGCTACCGCCCAGCAGCGGTCCGGTGCCCGCGCCGGAAACCGGCAGCCAGCCCAGGCTAATGGAAAAAATCAGGATCAGAATCGGTCCCAAAGCAAAGTTTGGGAATGACAGCCCCAGCAGCGAGACGCCGCCCAGCACGCGGTCCGCCGCCTTGCCGCGGCGCAGCGCAGAGGTCACTCCCGCAGGTACCGCCATGGCTAAGGCAAGCACCAGCGCCGCCAGGCTCATCAGCAGCGTGTAGGGGTAACGCGCCGCCACCAAATGGACCACGGAGTCGCGCAGCCGCAGCGAATTCCCCAGATCGCCATGAAAAATGCCGCGCCAGTAATGCCAGTACTGCACGCCCAGCGGCAGGTCCAGGCCATAGCTGTGACGCAGAGCAGCCAGATCGGTGGAACTGGCGCCCTCACCCATCATCTGCGCAATGGGATCACCGGGGACCAGATGGATGAGCAGGAAGACCATCGAAACAATGATCCATAAAACCGGCAATGTCAGCAGAATACGTCGCAATACTGAAAGCATAACTTTCATATCTCGTCGCGCTCCGCAGAGGCTTCTTTATGGGTAGCCCCATGCGTAGCCAACGCCGCTTCACCCGCAATTGGCCCCACGCGGACGCGGCTGATGCGCCGCCCCGCCAGCTCCAGCGCCGTGAAGCAGCGGCCGCCAAAGCAGACCTGCTCACCCGGCCGCGGCAGGTGCCCCAGCTGCGCCAGCAGAAAGCCCGCCAGCGTCTCAATTCCCGGCTCACGCGGAAACTGCCAGTGCAGCTGCGTCGCCAGGTCACGCAGGGTCACGGTGCCGTCCAGCTCCACCAGCCCATGCGAATCCGGCTGCGGCAGGGCGCGCGCGGACAGGTCAAACTCATCCTCCAGCTCGCCCACTAGCTGCTCCAGCGCATCCTCCGCCGTCACCAGACCCACGGTCGAACCAAACTCGTCGACCACGATGGCGATCTGCCGGCGGCGCTGCTGAAACTCCTGCAATACATCCACCGCCAGCTTCGTCTCAGGCACCACCAGCACCTCGCGCATCACGCTTTGTAGCTGCATGGGTGTGCTCAGCACAGCAGCGGGCAGGCGACTGTCACGGCGAAAATGCATCAGCCGCGAAATGTCCTTGGAGTAGACGATACCCACTATGTGTTCCGTACCCAGCACGGGGTCATACACCGGCACGCGCGAGTGCTGCTCCTCCACAATGCGGCCGGACGCCAGCTCCACCGGCATGTCCGCGGGCAGCGCAAAGATGCGGCCGCGCGGCGTCATAATCTCGCGGACGGTGACATGGTTCAGGTCGATGGCGCGGTGGATCACCTGCTCCTGAAACGCAGGCAGCAGGCCGCTGCGCCGCGTGGACGTGGCCACCAGCTTCAGCTCCTCCGGCGAATGCACCTCACCGCCTTCGCCGCGCAGAGGCACACGGAAGAGCCGCAGAACAAACGCCGTTGACCCCTTCAGCAGCCGCACCGCAGGCCGCGTAATCCGTATGAAGACGTCCATGGGACCAGCCACGGCCAGCGCAATGCGCTCACCGCGCTGCAGCGCCAAAGACTTCGGCACCTGCTCACCCAGCAACACTTCAAGGTAGGTAATCAGCGAAAACGCCAGCACGATGGACACCGCGAACGACACCGCGAAGACATGCGTGCCCAGCCACGGCACATGCGCCATCCAGTGCCATGTAGCAAAGATCTGCTGCAGCAGCTGCGCCACCGCGCCTTCACCCAGGTAGCCCAGCGCCAGCGAACACAGCGTAACGCCCAGCTGGTTGGCGGCAAGAAAGTCGTCAATCTCACGCTTCAGGCGCAACGCGGAGATGGCGCCCGGACGGCCCAGCCGAACCAGGTGCTCCAGCCGCGTCTCGCGCACAGAGACGATGGCGAACTCCGCCGCAACGAAGAACGCGGTTGCCAGAATCAGCACCGCGACCGTCATCAAGCGAAAAAACGCCGTCTCAAGCATGGGGTGAGTTTACTGGAGTCGACCTCAGCACACCCCTAAACTCCTCACGTCTCAAAAGATTTGTCATCCTGAGCGAAGCGCAGCGTAGTCGAAGGACCTGCATTTCGCCGGGGCTGCCTAAAATGTGGACAGAAGGGGGATACGTCAGGATTGCCACAACCAGACTTCCGATTGCTGCCAACGGAATGCAGGTCCTTCGACTCCGCAGTTCGTGCTCCGCTCAGGATGACAAGGTTGGAAGATGCTCGGCTAAGGACAAGGTTGGACGTGTCGCCGTCGTTCTAGTTGTCGCTGGGTTTCTGCACGTGATCTACAACCATTACGTCCACGATGTCCTTCTCCGCCTCCAGTTTGAGCCCAAGCTCCCCCTGCAGCGTCATGTTCAGTGCCAGCAGAAAATCATCCAAGCTCTTCGGCTGATCCATCATGTACTTCGTAAAGTCGAACGCAAAGTCCCACCGCCCAGTCAATCCTGTCTTATCAACCACGGGCTTCTCGGTAGGCCCTGAAAGAAAGTCCGCCAACTCCGCCATCGTCGTCGCCCGAGCCGTTGTTCCCATCACGTAATTCTGTCGCAAGGGAACCTCGTCGCTCCCCGCCTGTTTCAGTTTCGGCCCTCCCTTTGCCACCGTCAACGCAAAGGACTTAAGCTCTCTCTTCTCATGGTGAAACTCCAGCTTGAACCGCTCCGCAAGCAGAGCCTGCATCATTGCCTTCATTTCGTCAGAGCTAGCCGGGCCATCCGTCTTTGCCACAATGTCATAACGCTCTGACGTCAACACAGCCGGGCCGGAGACCTGCGCTCTCTGCACGCCATAGGCCCACTTAATGCAGGTTTCAATCGTCACATCGCGCATGTTTAACGTGTTGGGCAGCAGCTTCGTCTCGCCATCGTTTTCAAACTTCACCGCCTCAGAACTCGGCCGGATCGAAGCCACTGCGAAGGTCGTCTGCGCAGCAGCCGTAGCACCTCCGCTAATCAACATTGCGAGCAGGATCAAAGCCTTCATTTTTACTCCCGGTTGCTGACTATTGACCCTCCCTGATACGCACCTTCCTACGGGTTAGTTCCCTGCGGATTGCTGTAAGCAGGAACAAGATTGCAATGCCAAACGCAGAAAGGCCCGGAGAGTTTCTCCGGGCCTTGGCTCTGCAACGTCGAGGTGGAACTTACGCGAGGACCTTCGTGATGGTCTTCTCGATGGTGTCCTTGGGCACGTAGCCCACAATCTGCTCGGCGACTTTGCCGTCTTTGAACAGCAGCAGCGCGGGGATGCCGCGGATGCCGTAACGGCCGGGCGTGGCATTGTTGCGGTCCACGTCCATCTTCATCACCTTGATCTGGCCGCTGTACTGGCTGGCAACTTCGTCAACCACGGGTGCGAGCGCGCGACACGGTCCGCACCAGGTGGCCCAAAAGTCCACCAGAACGGGCTGGTCACTCTTCAACACCTGTTGCTCAAAATCCGCATCATTTACTTCGCTTACAAACTGGCTCGCCATGGCCTTGTCTTCCCTTCTCCGGTATCGCTTCCGCCGGTCCACGTTCAGGGCCGGTCGGTCGATCGTTCATATAAATAGATGCTGCTGCACAGAAAGAGTTTCACATCCATCAAAGTGTGCCAAGTGCGATCTTAGTGCCTTTTGCCCGCAGGTGCCGCTGCGAGTTCCCACAACCCCACAAACCGGAGAAAGCAGGGGCCTTCAGGCCCCTGAATACCCTTTCCAATCTAAGGGGGCTTTAGCCCCGGCCCGGGTTTGCGAGAATAGAAGCATGACCCAGACCACACCACCCGCCCCCACCGCGCTCACTCCAGAGGCTTTTCTGGCCGCGATACGGCAAGGGCAGCCGCGAACGGCGGTTTTTGACTTTGACGGCACGTTGTGGCCGGGAGACGCCGGCAGCGGATTCATGCACTGGACCATCGCCACCGGCCTGCTGCCTGGCGCTGCGACGCGACGCATCCTGGACCGGCACGCCAGCTACCACCGCGGCGAAGTGGACGAAATCACCATCTGCGGCGAAATGACGTCGATCTATGGCGGATTGACCGAGAATGCCGTCCGCAAGAGCGCGGCACACTACTTCCGCGACCACGTCCGCCCCAACTTCTTCCCCACCATGATCGCCCTGGTGCACGAGATGCAGCGCACCGGCGTGGAGGTATGGGCCGTCTCTTCCACCAATAACTGGATGATTGAAGAGGGCGTACGCGAGCTGCACATCCCGCCAGAGCGCGTGCTGGCCGCCTGCGTTGCCGTGGAAGGCGGTGCAGTTACGGATAGGTTGCTGGACATTCCCAGCGACGAGGGCAAGGCCGCGGCGCTGCGGCGCGTGGGCCTGTCGGCTCCGGATGCGGTCTTCGGCAACAGCATCCACGACTTCGCCATGCTGGAGATGGCGCGGCTGCCGTTCGCCATCAATCCTTCCGCCGCACTGGCTGAAAAGGCCACGCAGCTGGGCTGGCCCGTTTACTATCCGGCTGCGGCAGAGACGGCTGAACAGCCATAGCTGTCTCCAGGCAACCGGGAAGCGTCTAAACTGCTGAGACGGCGGCTGGTAAGACTTGCCGCAGTACCCGGAGAGGCGCAAGCGGTGAAGAAGAAACAAGGCATCCGCAAGCTGGACGGAGGCACCGGCAAGCCGGGCGGCCACCGCAACGGCTCCGCGCCCGGGCCCAACACTGCTCCCAAGACACTGCGCCTTGTGGTGGCCGCGCTCATCCTGCGGCCATCTGCAAGCGGTGGCGATGAGGTGCTCATCTGCCAGCGCAAGCCAGACCAGCCGATGGCGCTGAAGTGGGAGTTTCCCGGCGGCAAGATTGAGCCCGGCGAAGGCCCGGAAGAAGCTCTGAAGCGCGAACTGAACGAAGAGCTGGGCATTGACGCGGAGATTGGCGCGCCGCTGGTGCGTATCCGCCACAACTACCGCAACGGCGGAGCGGTGGACCTGCAGTTCTTCATTGTGCGCACCTTCACAAGCGAGCTGGAGAACCGCATCTTCCAGCAGATTCTGTGGTCTGACTTTCTGTCGCTGCCCAAGTACGACTTCCTCGCAGCAGACCTCGGCCTCATCCGCGACCTGGCAGAAGGCAAGCTGACGGTGCCGCAGATCGCGTAATACCCACGCAGATTCACGCTCCCCAAGAACTGTCATTTCGACCGAAGCGCAGCGCAGTGGAGAAACCTGCTTGGCGTCACCGCGCCACTGCCGCGAAAGGAAAGCAGGTCCCTTCACTACGGTTCGCTCCGGTCGGGACGACAGATTCTGGGAAGGGGTGACGTGTATAACCTCCGCATGCGCCGATTGCTTGCCCTGCTGCTTCTGCTGATCGCCACCGCACCGCTCTTTGCCGCCACCACACCCGCAGAGGCCGCCGCGAACCGCGCCGCGCAGCAGGAGCTGGACAGCTCGCCGGTAGACAGCAACATCCCCTCATACCAACTAAAGCCCGCTGACCTGGCGAAGGGCGTGCACCTGGAGCACGTGCGCAACGTGCTGCACTTTGGCGACGAAATCTGGGGCATTGTCTCGCTGGTGTTGCTGCTATCCCTCGGCGTCATCCGCCGGATGCGCGATACAGTGACCGAACGCTTCAGCAATCGCTGGCTGCAGTGTTTCAGCTTCGTGTTTCTGTTTGCGTTTGTATCGGGCCTGCTTGATCTGCCGATCTCGCTGTATGCGCAGTGGCTGCGCCGCCACTACGGTCTCTCCGTGCAAAGCTGGACGGGCTGGCTCATCGACAACGCGAAGCAGTTTGCGCTGGCATGGCTGGTTGGCGGGTTCATCGTCATGCTGCTCTTCTGGATCATCCGCAAGGCACCCCAGCGCTGGTGGATTATATTCTGGGCCGCAACCATTCCACTCACGCTCTTCGGCGTCTTTGTCGAACCCTACATTGAGCCGCTCTTTAACCACTACGAGCCGCTGACGCAGTCGCATGCAGACCTGGTAAAGCGGCTGGAAGAGGTGGCCAACC
>JAMFTB010000069.1 GCA_026225595.1 Terriglobus sp.
ACTGCTGATTGAGCGGTTCAAGATGCAGGTGCACATGGAAGACCGGCCCATCGACGCCTACACCCTGGTGGCGGATCACCCAAAGCTGAAAGAGGCCGACCCAAAGAGCAGGACGCACTGCAAGGAAGGCCCTGGGCCGGACGGCAAGGACACCCGCGCGACGAACCCGGCCATGAACATGCTGATGACCTGCCAGAACATGACGCCGGAACAGATTGGCGTTATGTTGTCGCAGTATGCCGCCGGCTATGTCTACAGTCCGGCAAAGGATGCGACAGGTCTGAAGGGGTCGTATGACTTCACGCTGAACTGGAGCTCGGCGGACAAGACCATCTTTAAGCCCGCGCCGCCGCCCAGCGCCCCCGGCCAGGAACACGTGGCCAGCGAGCCAGACGGCACAACCACCCTTTACGAGGCGGTCGACCGCCAGTTAGGTCTGAAGCTGGTGAAGGAGAAGCGGTCGGTTCCGGTGCTGGTGATTGAGCACATCGAGCAAACGCCGACGGAAAATTAGCGGCAGAATTTTCTGCTAACTAATTCTTTAGTTGCGGGTCTATCTGTTTTAGAAGACGATGCCGCCGCGCCGATCCAACACGCTGACCGAGGCTGAACTGAGGCTGATGCGCCTGCTGTGGAGCTGTGGCGAATGCTCCGTGCAGGACCTTGTCAGTGCCATGCCGGAGGCTGCTCGGCTGGCCTATAACTCCGTCCTGACGACGATACGTATCCTAGAATCAAAGGGTTACGTCCGCCATCGGCAGGTGGGCCGGGCGTTCCTTTACACCGCCAGCGTTGCGGAAGAAGCCGCGCAGCAGAGCGAGGTTCGGCATGTCATCAGCCGCTTCTTCGGCGACAGCCGCGAGCGACTGATGCTCGCTTTGCTGGGCGAGGGTGACGTCTCCACCGACGAGCTGGAGACGCTGAAGCGCGCCATTGCACAGGCCGAAACTGCGGCGAAACAGCCCACCGCAAAACAAGCCCAGCCAGAGGAGCGTGGTTGATGCCGCTGCTCGCTCACTTGTGCGCCCTTTTGACCGCCGCCTGCGTGGCTGGCCTGTGGCAGGGCGCTGCGCTGGCGCTGATGGCGGCCGCGCTACTGCGGCTCATGCCGCGCGCTTCCGCGGGCATGCGGTACACGTTACTGGTTGCGATGTTCGCCGCTGCGGTCTTATTGCCCTGGGTTCGTTGGCGTGGTGTTGCTTTGCATGACGGGCTCTCACCGGTGAGCATCGCTCCGTGGGTTGGCGGCGTTGTTGCCTGCCTGTGGCTGGCTGCTGCTGCGGTTCGGGCGGTGCAGTTGTTTCTGGCATGGCGGCACCTGTGCGCCGTTCGCCGTAACGCTACTCCTATTGCGCTTGAGGGCATGGGCAGCTTCGCTGCGGGCGATCGCAGCGCCGTGTTGTGTACATCGGCCGATGTGGATTCTCCAGTGATCCTCGGCTTTCGCAGCCCGCGTTTGTTGCTGCCCACGTGGATGGTTCCAATGCTCTCTGCAGATGAACTGCGGCAGATCGCCGTGCACGAGTGCGAGCATCTGCGCCGTGGTGATGACTGGCTGAACCTGCTGCTGCAGGTGGGGTTAATGCTGTCTCCCCTGAACCCGGCGCTAGTATGGCTGAACCGGCGCATTGGCGTGCAGCGTGAACTTGCGTGCGATGCCGCTGTGGTGGAGCGTACGGCGCAGCCGCTGGCCTACGCCAGCTGCCTTACGCGGCTGGCAGAGCAACGCATGCAGCAGAATCAGCTGCGGCTGGCACTGGCTGCGTGGGGCAGCCGCAGTGAACTTTCCGTACGCGTGCATGCTTTGCTGCAGCAGACCGCTGGTTGGACGCCGCGGCAATCCGGCGTGGCCGCTGCTGCAACCGCTGCCGTGCTGCTGGCTGCGTCCGTGGGCATTGCACGTACGCCGGAACTGGTGCGCATCGCCGATGCTCCCATGGCGATGGCCGCAGCACAGCCGACCGCTACGGTTGTTCCGGCGATGAACCTGGCTGACCTTGCGCGTACACGGCGGATGGATGCTGCACCGTCCGCACACATGGTCGCGACTTCGTTTGAGCTGAAGCCTCAGCATGCGAAGAAGACCGCGAAGGTGAAGTCCCGTTCAACTCGCAAGGCTGTCTCCACGCAGAAGGCTATGCAGATTTGGTACGACGCAATCGATGCTCAGCAGCAGCGTCCGCGCCTGCTTCGCACCTCCGCATCTGTTGCGACCTCACAGGACGACATGAGGACAGATGCCGAGATGCAGGATGAAGCGCCCGTCCGCTTTGTCACCACCGAGTTTGTTTCGCCCTACGTAGCCGTGCCCACACCCGCGGGCTGGCTGCTCATCGAGTTGTAGTTCAAGTAGTTCAATCAACAAGTCCAACCCAAAACGCACCATGGAGAATCCGCATCATGCCTCTTACAACTAATTCATTAGTTACTTGCAAGTCCCTTCGCCGCTTTGCCGCACCGGCCAGCCTGGCCGCGGTGGCCGTGCTTGGCTCTGCCATGGTTCTGCATGGAACCGGCGTTCACGCTAACGCCATCTCCGCTTCGGCGCTGGATGACCAGAGCGTCAGTTCCCTCTCTGCCTTGGATCACGACATGGAGACGCTTGCTGCGCGTGTGACGCCCGCCGTGGTAAACGTTGCGGTAACCAGCCGCGGCGGCAGCGATGACGATGAAGACGCGGGCAACACCCAGCAGCAGATTGATCCACAGGACCTGCCGCCGCAGCTGCGCCAGTTCTTTGGCTTTGGAGGTGGCGCGGGCAACAGCCGCGGTGGCCGCAGGGCCGTACCGCAGGAGGAGCCGCTGCGCCGTGGCGTGGGTTCGGGCGTGATCATCTCGCCGGATGGCTACATCGTCACCAACAACCACGTGGTTGAAGGCGCAACGCAAATCAAGGTGACACTGCATGACCGCCGCGTGCTGACCGGCAAGGTTGTGGGTACGGACAAGCTCACGGACATCGCCGTCGTAAAGGTGGACGCGCATGACCTGCCCGCCATCACCTGGGGCGACTCGTCGAAGCTGCAGCCCGGGCAGACGGTGCTTGCCTTTGGCAGTCCGTTTGGCGTGCTGCAGTTCAGCGTCACGCGCGGTATTGTCTCTGCTGTCAACCGCTCTGCCATGGGGTCCGACGCGCGCACGCCCGGCGGCCTCATCCAGACCGACGCTGCGGTGAACCCCGGTAACAGCGGAGGTCCGCTGGTGAACGCGCACGGTGAACTGGTGGGCATCAACCAGATGATTGCAACCAACAGTGGCAGCTTTGCCGGCGCAAGCTTTGCCATTCCGTCGTCCACCGCCAAGGCCATCGCCCAGCAGATCATCGCAACCGGCGCTGTGCATCACGGCTACCTGGGCATCAGCATGAACGATGTCACGCCAGAGAATGCGCAGTACTTCAACCTGAAGGATGCTCTTGGAGCCATCGTGGCAGAGGTGTCGCCCAACTCACCTGCGGCGAATGCCGGCCTGAAGAACGGAGACGTCATCACCAGCCTGAACGGCCACACTGTTGAGAATGGCGGCGCGTTGCAGGTTGACGTGGCTCAGATGACTCCGGGCACAAAGGCGGAGCTGGGCATCCTGCGCAATGGTGCTTCGCAACGCATCAACGTAACGCTGGGCGAGTACAAAAAGGATGCCCAAGTTGCCGGCAACGACGGCGACGGCAGCGCCGGCCAGACCAACGGCGGCAAGCTGGGCCTGGCCATGAGCGACCTGACTCCGGATGTTCGTCAGCAGATGAACATCCCCGCGGATGTGAAGGGAGCGGCCATTGCGCAGGTCCGTCCGGGCAGCCCTGCAGAGGACGCGGGCCTGCAGCCGGGCGATGTCATCCAGGAGGTGAACCGCAAGTCCACACCTTCCGCGAACGACGTTGTCAGCAGCATCCACGCAGTGCCCAGCGGCAAGGGCGTACTGCTGCTGGTGTGGTCCAACGGCGGCGCAAGCTACCGCGTGGTGAATCCCAACCAGGGTTGATGCAAGCGCGAAGGGCCTGTCCTGCCGGACGGGCCCCTCCGCATTCTGCTTTTCACATGCAGCCGGTAGACTGTCTGCATGGCAACGCTTTCAATTCGTGATCTGGATTTGCATGGCAAGCGCGTGTTTCTTCGCGTCGACTTCAACGTTCCGCTTTCAAAGGATGGCGGCGAAATTCTGGACGACACGCGCATCCGCGAGACGCTGCCGACTATTGAGTACGCCCTGCGCGCCGGCGCCAAGCTGATCCTGGCAGCGCACCTTGGCCGCCCCAAGGGCGAGCGCGTTGAGAGCATGAGCCTGCGGCCCGTGGTGGACCGTCTGCGCACGCTGCTGGATGCCGATCTTGGAGCTTCACGCAATGTGGCGTTCTCACCGGATTGCGTTGGCGAGATTGCAGAGGAGATGGTCAGCAAGCTGGAGAATGGACAGGCGCTGCTGCTGGAGAATCTGCGCTTCCACAAGGAAGAAGAGAAGAACGACCCGGCCTTTGCGCAGAAGCTTGCGAAGCTCGCGGACGTTTATGTGAATGACGCCTTTGGCGCGGCGCATCGCGCGCATGCTTCGACGGAGGGCATTACGCACTTCGTCAAGCAGAGCGCCAGCGGCCTGCTGATGGATAAGGAACTTAACTATCTGGGCAAGGCGCTTACGCAGCCGGACAAGCCCTTCGTTGCCATCATCGGCGGGGCGAAGGTGTCAGACAAGATCGAAGTCATCAATAGCCTGCTCAACAAGGTCGACGCCATCATCATTGGCGGCGGGATGGCTTACACCTTTTTGAACGCGAAGGGCCAGAAGACCGGCAAGAGCCTGCTGGAAGCCGACAAGATTGATATTGCCGCAGCCGCGCTGAAAAAGGCGGAGGCAAAGGGCGTGCGCTTTCTGCTGCCGGTGGATCACATCCTGGCGGACAAGTTTGCGCCGGATGCTGCGACCTCCGCGTTCGATGGCACCGGCGACTTTCCTGCGGAGTTGATGGCGCTGGACATTGGCCCCAAGTCCGTTGAGCTCTTCGTCAACGAGATCAAGGATGCGCGCACCATCGTGTGGAACGGACCGATGGGTGTGTTTGAGATACCGGCATTCGCCAAGGGCACCATGGCCGTGGCGCATGCGGTTGCGGACAATGAGGACGCCATCAGCATCGTTGGCGGCGGCGATTCCGTTTCGGCTGCGGTGATGGCAGGCGTGACGGACAAGATCACGCACATCAGCACCGGCGGCGGAGCTTCGCTGGAGTTCCTGGAAGGCAAGACACTGCCCGGCGTTGCTGCACTGACTCAGAAGTAAGCGGTCATCCTGAGCGCAGCGAAGGACCCCGACGAACTCGGCAGCGCCACAACTTCGGACAGCTTCCGGCCACTGGAATTCGTGCAGCGGAAGGCGCACACACTATCGGCAAGTCAACATCGCTGGGATCCTACGCTTCGCTCAGGATGACGGCAAGAAAACGAAAGTAAGAGGAAAGACGATGCGTACGAAGATCATTGCGGGCAACTGGAAGATGTACAAGACACCGGCGGAGTCGCTGGCCTTCCTGGATGCCTATCTGCCTGCGGTTGCGGGCCACACGGCGGACGAGCTGCTGCTCTTCCCTTCGGACACAAGCCTTAGCGCGGTGCTGAAGAAGATTGAAGGCACCAACGTTCACGCAGGCGCGCAGACCATGCACTGGGCGAAGGAGGGCGCATACACTGGCCAGACCTCTGCCACCATGCTGAAGGCCATTGGCGCGACGCATGTGC
Source organism: Terriglobus sp. (assembly GCA_026225595.1). Classification (GTDB taxonomy): domain Bacteria; phylum Acidobacteriota; class Terriglobia; order Terriglobales; family Acidobacteriaceae; genus Terriglobus. The sequence goes on from JAMFTB010000069.1 coordinate 5,730, forward strand.
TGCTGGGCCACAGCGAACAGCGCGCCTACCAGAACGAAACGTACGAGAGCGTTCACCTCAAGATCAAGGCTGCGTTTGAAGTCGGCCTGAAGCCGATGGTGTGCGTGGGCGAGCTGCTGGATGAGCGTCAGGCCGGTGTCACCAAGGACACGCTGCTCTCGCAGCTGGGCGCGGCCTTTACCGGCCTCTCTGCAGAGAACCTGGGCGACCTGAGCATTGCGTATGAGCCGGTGTGGGCCATTGGCACGGGCCTGACCGCATCGCCGGAGCAGGCGAATGAAGCGCACGGCATCATCCGTAATGAACTGCGCGTGATGTTTGGCGATGCGGTGGCGGACAGTATGCGCATCCTCTACGGCGGCTCCGTCAAGCCAAACAACAGCGCCACGTTGCTTGCACTGCCAGAGGTTGACGGCCTGCTGATTGGCGGCGCGAGTCTTGACCCGAAGTCGCTGGCAACGATCGTTGCATCCCGCCTCTAGTCACTCGCTTCACAAGCAAGCAAAAAGGCCTGCCAATTATGGCGGGCCTTTTTACTTGAGCTAAGTCGTCGCTTTAGCGATGACGGTAATAGCGGTGGTGACGGTAATAACGGTGATGGTAACGACGGTGAGGCTGCGCATTTGCGGTCAGCGGAGCGACTACACCTCCGACAATAACCAGCAGGATCATCAATAGCAGACTGCGTGCAATCTTTCTCACGAAAACTCTCCCGGGCAAAATGGCCCTATGCGAGAGTTTGACGCAATTTTGCGAAGTTGCGTTGTGAAAATACCGCTGTACCAATCCAGATGCGCGGAAAACATAGCCGTTGCTGCTTAGTGGACTACACCCGCCTGGTCAAACGGCCAGTACACAAAACTTGCCTTGCCATAGATGAGCGAACGTTCCACCGGGCCAAAGTCGCGGCTGTCGCTGGAGATGGAGCGGTGGTCACCCATCACGAAGTACTCGCCGTCGGGCACGGTCATCTCCGGCTGCGATCGTTCGTCGGTATAGCGCGCGGGCACGTAGGGCTCCGGCAGCAGCTTGTCATTCACGTACACACGTCCATGCTCAATGCGAAGCTCGTCGCCCGGCAGCGCGATCACACGCTTGATGTAGCTCTTCGTCAAATCGCGCGGATAGTGAAAGACCACCACGTCACCGTGGCGCACTTCGCCCACGTGGTAGGCCAGCTTATTGATGAAGAGGCGATCCTGGTCCTGCAGCATGGGCACCATGCTGGTGCCTTCCACACGCACCGGCTGGTACAGAAACAGGATGATGAACACGGAGACGGCAACCGAGGCCAGCACGTCACGCAGCCACGCCAGGGAGGCATGCGGCAGGGGAGTCACGGCTGCAGGAGCAGAGTTCTGGGGCTGCGGTGCGGTCTCTGGTTCGGACTTGGAAGAATCGTTCACTCTAACTACTCTCAAACTCCACTTTAGTGAGACGATGGAGTCGCTGCAAGGGCATACTCAGTCATGTAGCCAACATTGGCGGTTCCCGGGAGTTCAGGGCAGCAGCAACATTCCAAGAGGCCGTAACAAGTATCCCGAACGAAAGTCCATGCATCCTAAACGCGTTGGATTAGAATCTCGGGTGGGCGAAGGGACGAAGATCCATGCCAGCAATCATGATGGAAGAGCAAGCCCACAAACCGGCAGCACGCGAACCTCAAAGCATCCGCACGCTCGCAACTGAGCGTCAGAATGAGGCTTCCGAGGGACTCGACACCAAGTCGGCCCTTGAGATCGCACGCATCATCAACGCGGAAGACGCGAAGGTAAGCGCCGCTGTGAAGAAGGCGCTGCCGGAGATCGCCCAGGTGATTGACGTGGTGGCCCGCTGCCTGCGTGATGGCGGACGGCTGATCTACGTGGGCGCAGGATCGTCCGGCCGCATCGCCGCGCTGGATTCCGCGGAGTGCCCCGCAACCTTTTCCACGCAGCCGGCGCAGGTGCAATACATCATGTGCGGCGGGCCTAAAGCTCTGGCCTCTGCGGCCGACGTGAATGAAGATTCGCCGGACATGGGCCAGCGCGACATTGCCAAGCGCCGCCCCACACGCAAAGACATTGTGATCGGTATCTCGTCTTCCGGCCGCACGCCCTACGTGGTGGGCGCGGTGGAGTATGCCAAGCTGCGGGGAGCACAGACCGCAGCCATCACCTGCAACCAGGAGACGCGCCTGGCTGAGGCAGCAGACATCTGCATCGTGGCCGAGGTTGGACCGGAGGTCATCAGCGGATCGACGCGTTTGAAGGCGTCCAGCGCGCAGAAGATGATCACCAACATGATCACAACCGGCGCCATGACGCGGCTGGGCTATGTGTACGACAACCTGATGGTGAACGTACACATGAAGAATGAAAAGCTGGTGGAGCGCGGCATCAACGTGCTGCAGCGCGTCACCGGCGTGGATCGCGAACACGCCATCCGCACCATCAAATCCGCGGGCAAATCCATCCCCATTGCAGTGGTCATGCTGAAGGCCAACGTCGACAAGATGGAAGCGGTCCGCCGCCTGCAACAGTCTGACGGCAACGTGCGCCGCGCCATTGAGAACTCGCCGCTGGAGCTGTAGCGTTTAGGTTCTGGCTAAAAAATTGTGGGCGGCGATATGCATTGCATATCGTCGCCCATTTGCTTGCGCTGAGCCGCCTGTTCACCCCTTGCTGAAGGGTTCGGTCAGCGAGAGGCTCTGACCTGTAAACAGGTCGCCGCCGCTTTCGGTGATGACCATGTCATCTTCCAGACGAATGCCGAACTCCCCCTTCAGGAAGATGCCGGGCTCGTCGCTGAAGGTCATGTTCGTCTGCAGCTTGGTCTTGTTGCCGCGGACAAGGTACGTCCACTCGTGGCCATCCATGCCAATGCCGTGACCCACGCGGTGTGGGAACGTCTTGTAGTCGGGCCCGAAGCCTGCCTTGGTAATGACGTCGCGCGCGGCAGCGTCCACAGCCTGGCATTCAACACCGGTCTTTGCGGCTGCGCGTGCCGCGGCCTGTGCCGCATGCACAATGTCAAACACCTTCTTCATGCGGTCGCTGGGTGTGCCGTAGACCCACGCACGCGAAATGTCTGCTTGGTAGCCCTCAATCTTGATGCCGTCATCAATCAGCACCATGTCGTTTTCCTTGATGACCTGCGGCATGATCGATCCGTGCGGCAGCGCGCTGTAGGGGCCCACTTCGCAGCTGTTTGAGCCGCTGAAGCCGGTCTGCGCGTAGGCGACCATCATCAGCGACGTGAACTCGCGCGTGGTCATGCCGGGATGCGCGGCCTTGTACGTAGCCTCGTACGCCTTCAGCGTGACCTCATTCGCCAGCCGCATCAGCTGTAGTTCATGCGGGCTCTTGATCATGCGGCAACCCGCTGTGATGGGCGTTGCGTCAACGATGGTCATGCCCGGGCTTGCCTTACCAATCTCATTGGCGTAGACGAAGGGCATCTTCTCCTCAAGGCCAAGCTTGCCGGTGCGGAAGCCCGCATCCGCCATGCCCTTGTTCACCAGCGCGTAGGGGCTGTCCTCTTCGTGCCATGTGTAGACCTTTGTGTTCTGGCCACCGGGGAAACTGCCATCGAGCCGCTCGCGCACGCGGTCTTCTTCAAACGAAGGGCACACGATAAACGGATCGCCCTTCACCGGGATGGTGTAGCAGAGCATACGTTCGCTGATGCCCCAGTTCAGGCCGGTGAAGTACACCAGCGATGTACCGCCGGCCAGCACGATGCCTGCAAATCCCTGCTGTGCCATCAGCTCACGCGCGCGGGCAATGCGCTGGATGCGCTCCTCAACCGTGATGGGCTTGGCATCTGCACGCTGGTTCTTCAGCGCCGCAATGGACGGCGGCAGCGGGCCAGACGGCTTGGCAGCTGCAGCCTCGCGCTGCGCCTGCAGCATGGCGGGTGTGGCGGCGGCGGCAAGTGCAGAGGTGCTGAGAAAGTGGCGGCGATCCATGCGCAAAGCGTTCTCCTCCGGGTGCCTAAAGGAGCGCACTCGATGTACACAATATAGTATTTGTTTCTATAAATAACTCACCCACGCTTGCCTGTGCGAAAAATTGTGGGACGACTTCGATTGACGTGCGAATGCCCATGCAGACGGTGGCTGTATGGGCATTCGCTTCGGCGCAGCGACGCTTTCGCGGAGAAGGCAGCGACCTTCAGGTCGTTGAAAAGTCAGATGGCACGTTGCGGCTTTAGCCGCGGCTAAAGCCGCTGATCATTGGGAACGTATTTCAGTCCGCTAAAGCGCACTGCTTTCTCCGAACGACCTTCCGGTTCTGAAATTCGCATCGTAATGAGCGAATTTAACCCTTGCCGAACGGGTCCGTCAGGGACGGACTCTGCGGCGTAAACATCACACCGCCAGCCGGGGTAACGTGCATGCAGTCTTCCAGCCGCACGCCGAACTCACCCGTAAGGTAAATGCCCGGCTCGTCGCTGAAGCACATGTTCGTCTCCAGCTTGGTCTTGTTGCCACGCACCAGGTACGTCCATTCGTGGCCGTCCATGCCAATGCCATGGCCCAGGCGATGCTGAAAGGTCTTGTAGTCCGGGCCAAAACCAGCGGCGGTGATGATGTCGCGCGCAGCAGCGTCCACAGACTGGCACTCGTTGCCGGACTTTGCCGCGGCAAGCGCAGCCGACTGCGCCTTGTGCACTGTGTCAAACACCTTCAGCATGCGGTCTGTGGGCTTGCCATAAACAAACGTCCGCGAAATGTCTGCGCCGTAGCCTTCGACCTTGCAGCCATCGTCAATCAGCACAATGTCGTTTTCCTTGATGACCTGCGGCTTGATGGATCCATGCGGCAGCGCGCTGTAGATGCCCGTCTCGCACGAGGAAAAGCCGGGGAAGCCCGCCTGAACGTACGCAACGCCCATCAGGTCGCTGAATGCGGCGGTGGTCATGCCCGGGTGGCCAGCCTTCCACGCTGCTTCATACACGGAGAGCGTGACCTGGTTGGCAAGCGTCATCAGGTCCAGCTCCTGCTGCGTCTTGATCATGCGACAGCCGGCAGTGATGGGCGTGGCGTCCACTACCTGCAGGTTTGGGCAGGTCTTGGCGATCTCAATCATGTAGACGGCCGGTCCCTTTTCCTCGTAGCCAAGCTTGCCGGAGGTGAGGCCAAGGTCAGACAGGCCTTTCCCGACCAACTTGGAGGGACTCTCGTCCTCGTTCCACGTGTAGATGCGGATGGTGTCGCCGCTGGGAACGGTGGTGAGGCGCTCACGCATGCGTGCTTCTTCGAAGTACGGACAGACGATGAACGGCGCGCCCTTTACCGGCAGCACGATGGTGAACATACGTTCGCTATTGCCCATGTTGATGCCGGTGAAGTACAGCATCGATGTGCCGCCGGGCACAACAATGCCGGCAAAGCCCTGCTTGGCCATCAGCTCGCGCGCGCGGTCAATGCGCGCCTGGCGCTCTGCAATGGTGATGGGCTTAGCTTCGCCCTTGCGGTTCTTCAACGCGGCGATCGACGGAGGCAGCGGGCCGGTAGCGGCAGGGGCGGCGGCAGCGCGCTGCGCCTGCAGCGGTGACGACAGGACGGCGGGAGCCGCAGCAGCGGCAAGGGCAGAGGTGCTCAAAAAACGGCGACGATTCATGGCGCGCTCCTCGCGTCTCGATCCACCGCTGGGTACACGACGACTGCGATCCGCTTGAAAGAAAAATGTTTGGGGCTGTGCAATTCACACTACAGCAAAGTGCGTTACCTGACTAACGAAACGAATGCTTGTCCTGCCGGACGGGCCCGCTGCGCGCGGGGCGGGCGTTTGCACGCCCTTTTACTCCTTCGGGTGGGCCTCCCTTTGGGAGGCATGAAACTATGCGTTCGATCCCGACAAACGGGAGGGCGAGGCGAAGCCAGTAAAAAGATGCGTGAGCACCCGCCCCACGCGCAGTGGGCCCGTCCGGCAGGATAGACACCAAATTCCGTCGTGCACCTAATTCGACACAGGGTCGCACGAGCTTTCCTCTTAACTCTTTCGTAAACTCGTGGGATGGATAAGTTCGTCGTCCGCGGGGGCAATCCCCTTCTCGGCACCATCAAGGTTTCCGGCGCAAAAAACTCGGCACTCCCCTGCATGGCTGCGGCCATTCTTACTGCGGATGAGGTGGTGCTGGAAAACATTCCGCAGGTGCGCGACATTGAGACGGAGCGCAAGCTGCTTGAGTCCATGGGCGCGCAGGTTGAACTGGGCTATGGACGTGCGCAGCATCGCACGACGATTCAATGCGCCATCCTCAGTGACCCTGTCGCAAAGTACGAAATTGTGAAGACCATGCGTGCCTCGTCGCTGGTGCTGGGACCGCTGGTTGCCCGCACCGGCATGGCGCGCGTAGCTCTGCCGGGCGGCTGCTCCATTGGCGACCGTCCCATTGACCTGCACCTGAAGGGTCTGGAGCTGATGGGCGCGAAGATCACGCAGGACCACGGCTACCTGCAGGCAACGGCGGACCGTCTGAAGGGCGCGCACATTGTCTTTGACAAGATCACCGTCACCGGCACGGAAGACCTGTTGATGGCCGCCACCATGGCTGAAGGCGAGACGCTGATGGAGAACTGCGCGCAGGAGCCTGAGGTCACCGACCTGGCCGCAATGCTCATTGGCATGGGCGCGAAGATTGAAGGCGCGGGCACATCCACCATCCGTGTAACCGGCGTGGACAAGCTGCACGGCGTGCGACATCGCATCAACCCGGACCGCATTGAGGCGGGCACGTTCCTGGTTGCAGGCGCCATCAGCGGCGGCGATCTGAACGTGGATTGCTGCAACCCCGAGCATCTTGCTGCCGTGATTCAGAAGCTGGAAGAGTGCGGCGTGCGCATGGACGTGGGCAAGGAGAATATCCGCGTGCGCAGCGAGGGCGGCAAGCTGCGCGCAGCGGACATCACCACGGTGGAGTACCCCGGCTTCCCCACGGACATGCAGGCGCAGTACATGGCGCTGGCCACGCAGTCTGAGGGCACCAGCACCATTACCGAAAACATCTTCGAAAACCGCTTCATGCACGTGAGCGAGCTGTCGCGCATGGGTGCGGACATTAAGGTGCAGGGCCGTACGGCAACCGTGCGCGGCCGCACGCCGCTGTCGTCAGCTGCTGTGATGTGCAGCGATCTGCGCGCGTCTGCGTCGCTGGTGCTTGCAGCGCTGGTGGCCGATGGCGAAACCATCCTTGACCGCGTGTACCACATTGATCGCGGCTACGAGCACATTGAAGAGAAGCTGCGCGGTGTGGGCGCGCAGATCCGCCGCATGGGAGACGTCTTCGGCAAGAAGTAGCCGCAAAAGCAGAACGCTAAAGGCGCGAAGTCGTTTTGCTTTCATTCCCGCAAGGCAAGATGAGCAGCCGCAGACGCATTTACCATGGACTCACACAAGAACCATGGAGTCCTGATGCGTCGAATTGCCGCAGCTCTGCTTGCATTTGCTTCTCTCCCCGCGCTGGCGCAGGTTCCGCTGCTGAGTGATCGCACGGACTGGAGCGCTCCTGCCGCGGCATGGTGGGCACACGTGCAATACCTTGCAGACGACAAGCTGCAGGGCCGCAAAACCGGCACCCCCGGCTATGCCGCCGCAGTGGCATACGTACAGGATCAGTTCAAAGCGATTGGCTTGAAGCCCGGCGGCACAGACGGCTATCAGCAGCCCATCGAATTCCAGCCAGCTTCAACGGACGTGACGAAGTCCGGCATGAGCGTCGACCGTAACGGCCAGAACGTGGCCTTCACCAATGGCGTGGATGTCTCCCTGTCGCCGCATGTCAGCAGCTCCGCACCGGTAACCGCGCCCATGATCTTTCTGGGCTATGGCCTGCACGTCCCTCGCAAGCATGACGACGACCTTGCCGGGCTGGACCTGAAGGGCAAGGTGGTGGTTCTGTACAACGCTGCGCCCCAAACACTGCAAGGGCCGCAGCGCGCTTATGCTCGCATTGCCGACCAGCGCTGGAAGGCGCTGCGTGCGGACGGTGCAATTGGCATCTTGATGATTACGCCCCCGCGCGCTGGAGCACCTGCTCCTTCCACGCCACGGACCGGCCCCACCGCGCCCAGCGCGCAGCTCTATGCAGACCCCGCGCTGGAGAGCCTGCCCGGCCTGCAGGTAAACGGCACCCTGACCGCTGCGGGCATGACCAAGCTGCTGGAGGGTACGGACCATCCCTATGCAGAGATCAAAATTGAAGCCGACGCGGGCGGGAAGATGCCGCATTTTGATCTGCCCGGCACGCTGCATGTCGTCACCGTCCCCGTCATGGGGCAGGAATACACCGCGCCCAACGTCATTGGCCTGCTCGAAGGTTCAGATCCCAAGCTGAAACATGAGTACGTCATCGTAAGCGCGCACCTGGATCACCTGGGCATAGGCCGCGAGGTGAATGGCGACGGCATTTACAACGGCGCGATGGATAACGCTTCGGGCGTTGCTTCCGTCATTGAATGCGCAAAGCTGCTGGCCGCGCAGCCGCATCCCAAGCGATCAATCCTCTTCATCGCACTGGCAGGTGAGGAGCTGGGTGAGCTGGGTTCGCAGTACTTTGCCACCAAGCCAACGGTGCCGAAGAAGGACATTGTCGCCGACCTGAACATGGACATGTATCTACCGCTGTTTGCGTTGCGCTTTATTGAGGTGCAGGGTCTGGGCGAGAGCACGCTGGGCAACGACGCGCGCGCGGCCTTTCAGCTGAACGATGTTGAGGTGCAGTTTGACAAGCAGCCCGACGAGAATCGCTTTGTGCGCAGTGACCAGGTGAATTTTGTGAAGCAGGGCATACCGGCGCTTGCATTCAAATTTGGCTGGACGCCCGATTCACAGGAGATGAAGATCTTCAATGACTGGGTGAAGACGCGCTACCACCAGCCCAGCGACGACCTGCAGCAGCCCGTGGACAAGGTTGCCGCGGCACAGTTCACCGCCGTGCTGGCGCAGCTGGCAACCCGCGTGGCCGTCGGCCCGCGACCGGAGTGGTACCCGGAGAGCTCGCTGGCACCCGCAAACAAATAAACCGGCACCGTTTATCGACGTACAAACGCCAGCCGGCAACAACCGGCTGGCGTAATCTTTTCTACAGACGAGAAAACCACATGAGCGACACACAGGAATACGAACTCCCCACAGCCGCAGCGGCCATGCCTGGCCTGAAGGTTGCCATACTTGGCGCGGGTAAGATGGGCGGCATTTTGCTGCAAGCCTTCCTGAAAAACAACCTGCTGCACCCGGACCAGATCGTCGCCACGGTGGCGCACCCCGAGCGCGCACACGCGCTCTCCACGCAATTTGGCGTGCAGGTGGGTACAGACAACCTGGAAGCAGCGCACGCCGCAGACGTCATCCTGCTGGGCGTAAAGCCGCTGCAGGTGCCCGCTCTGGTGGAGCAGATTCGCCCTGCGCTTACACCGCAGAAGGTGCTGCTGTCGTTTGCCGCATCGGTGAAGACGTCTGCTATTGAAGACGCCGCAGGCATGCAGCTGGGCGTGATCCGCGCCATGCCCAACACGCCAGCCATGCTGGCCGCAGCCATTACCGCGCTGTGTGCCGGCCGCTTTGTGACGGAGGAGCAGCTGGGCATTGCGCAGCGCATCTTTGCCACAGTAGGAAGAACGGTGATCGTGGATGAGAAGCACATGGACGCCGTCACCGGCCTCTCCGGCTCCGGCCCGGCATTCATCTACATCATCATTGAGGCGCTGGCAGAGGCTGGCGTAAACGTTGGCCTGCCGCGCGATGTGGCCACGCTGCTGGCTGCGCAAACCACCTTCGGCTCCGCGCGCATGGTGCTTGAAACGGGCTACCACCCTGCCCTGCTGAAGGACGCCGTCACCACGCCCGCGGGCTGCACCGTCGACGGCATTCTGGAGCTGGAAGAGGGCGGCCTGCGCGTAACGCTGATCAAAGCAGTTAAGCGCGCCACGCAGCGCGCACGCGAACTGGCAGCTGGCTAGTCAAAGCAGTTAGTTAAGGAAACAAACCAATGGCAACCAACCTGGCCCCCGCACCCACCACACGCAGCCTTCGAAATTTCCGCGGCGTGCGTGCATGGGCGTGGGCCACGCTGACCTTCTTCGTCATCGTCGTGCTTGAGGGTGCGGTGGTGCGCGCCACATCGTCCGGCGCTGGATGCGGCAAGAACTGGCCGCTGTGCAATGGGCAGATCCTGCCGCACCATCCGCAACTGGCCACCATCATTGAGTTCACACACCGCTCGCTCACCGGCATCAGCGTAGCAATGTTTGCAGTGTTGATTGCGTGGACCTTCTACGCCACGCCTAAAAAGCATCCTGCACGCATGGCATCGGTGGTCGCGGGCATTCTGCTCTTGATTGAAGGCGCGCTGGGCGCAGTCCTGGTGCTGGGTGGCTACGTGGAGAAGAACGCCACGGACGCGCGTGTCTTCGTACAGGGCGTTCACTTCACCAACACCATGCTGTTGCTGGCCGCGGCCACCGTGGTGCCGGTGCTGCTAGGCAATCTACGCAGAGCAATTCGTCCGGAAGGCCTCAAGCTGCCGATGCGTCTGGCTCTGCTGGCCACACTCATCACGGGTGCAACCGGTTCGGTAGCCGCACTGGCGGACACGCTGTTTCCATCGCCCAGCTTTGCAGCTGCAATGGCCGCGGACTTCGCCGCAAACTCGCCGCTGCTCATCCGCATGCGCTGGATGCACCCCGCAACCGCGATGATTGCCGCAGCCTGCACCGTCTGGCTGATCGTGGGCTTCCGCAAACGCGGCATGCATACCGCCGCGCTTGGCCTGGCAATCAACGTCCTCCTGCAGATCATCCTTGGCAGCCTGGACGTGCTGTTGCTGGCACCCACCACGCTGCAGGTCATTCACCTGCTGAGCGCGGACATCTTCTGGATTTCGCTGGTAAGCTTCGCGATGACAATCTTCCGCCCCGCCGCGAACGAACAACTCAACACAATGACCAGCGCAGCTTAAGCAAAAAAAGGCGCAGCCGCAAAAAGGGCGCAGCCGAAGCCGCGCCCTTCCTGAACTCAAAGCCCGCCTAGTCCCTCTTAGGAGGATCGTGCGGCGTTGTGGTCGGCGTATGGTCGCCCGTTGCCTTCTTGGCGACGCTCTTCGTGCCACGAGCAGTCTTGGTAGCCGCTACGTGGGTGGTATGCGTAGTGGCATGCGCAGCCTTTACGGTACCTTCCTTCGTCTTGTCGTAGCCCTTCTCAGTACCGTGAGCGGTGGCGTGCGCAGCCTTCACGGTGCCTTCCTTGGTCTTGTCGTAGCC
>JAMFTB010000070.1 GCA_026225595.1 Terriglobus sp.
ACGCGCGGGGCGGGTGCTCACGCACCTTTTTACTGGCTTCGCCTCGCCCTCCCGTTGGTCGGGATCAAACGCGGATGGCCCATGTCTCGATCTTGAGACATGGGTTTCTATGGACTTCTTGGAGACACGAATCCCACGTCTCAGAATCGAGACGTGGGGCACCCGGCTTTTGTGTCTTGAGGGTAGTTTGGTGCTGCTGCCAGCGGAATGCAGGTCCTTCGACTTCGCTTCGCTCAGGATGACAAGAGTTGTGGTGATGCTTTTGATCCCGACCAACGGAAGGGCCATTCCGAAGGAAGTAAGAAGGCGTGCAAACGCCCGCCCCGAGCGAAGCGGGCCCGTCCGGCAGGACATGTTGTTTAGCTTGTTTAGCTGCGTTCGTTCATCGGGATGTAAGGAGCAGGCCACGCTGGGCCGGTGTACTCCGCACGTGGACGGATGAGCCGGTTGTTGTCGTGTTGCTCAATCACATGCGCGCACCAGCCGGAGATGCGGCTGACGGCGAAGATGGGTGTGAACAGATCCATGTCGATGCCCAGCGTGGTGTAGGTCGATGCTGAGTAAAAGTCGACGTTGGCGTTCAGCTTCTTTTCGCCGCGCACAAACTTCTCCACCAGCTCACTCATGTCGTACCACTTGGTGTTGCCGGCGGCCTCGCTCATCTCCTTCGACATGCGGCGAAGGTGCGTAGCGCGCGGGTCTTCCGTCTTGTAGACGCGATGGCCGAAGCCGGAGATTTTTACCTTGCGCGCCAGCAGGTCCTTCACGTATTCGGTCGGGTCAGCTTTCGCAGCGTCGATCTCGTAGAGCAGCTTCATCACGGCTTCATTGGCGCCGCCGTGCAGCGGTCCTTTGAGCGCGCCAACGGCGCCGGTAATGGCGGAGTGTGTGTCGCTCAAAGTAGCTGCGATCACACGCGCTGCAAAGGTGGATGCGTTCAGTTCGTGGTCCGCATGCAGGACCAGAGCAACGTCAAACGCGCGCTCTTCTTCTGCAATGGGCTTGACGCCGTTGAGCATCCACAGGAAGTTGGCGGCGTGGCTCAGGCTCTTATCGGGATAGACAATTTCCTTGCCTTTGCGGATGCGGTCATAGACCGCAACCACCATGGCGACCTGCGAGGTGAGGCGGAAGCTCTTGCGGACGTTTGCCTCGTGGCTGCTGTCGGCGTCGTCCGCGTCGGTGATGCTGAGCAGGCTGATGGCCGTGCGCAGAACTTCCATGGTGTTGGCATTGTGCGGCAGCGATTCCAGGAACTGAACTACAGACGGGTCCATCACGCGCGAGTCGGCTAGTGTGCCCTTAAATTCTGCGAGCTGAGAGGCGGTGGGCAGTGATCCAAACCACAGAAGGAAGGTCGTCTCTTCAAAGGTGCTTTTGGCGGCGAGCTCGTGGATATCGATGCCGCGATAGGACAGAACACCCGCGTCACCGTCGATCCAGCAGATGCTGGACGTGGTAGCGACAATACCTTCAAGACCGCGCGGTGCTGCTTCCTGCGACATGCGAGGGGTTCTCCTAATATCCAATAACTGTAAGTCTATAAACCGTCCTTATATCGGATGGATTGTGCGGTTGTCATCACGACTGCGCGAATATCGCCATCTGACGCAGCTTTACGGGCTAAATCGCGGCAAATCGCGCCGGGTCAAATGACGCCAGATCAACCTCTGGCTGCTGATTCTGTAGCAGCTGCGCCATCACTCGAGCGGTGGCGGGAGCCAGCAGAATGCCATTGCGAAAATGCCCCGCAGCCACGGCAGCGCGTGGTCCGCGACGGCCCAGCAGCGGCAGGTGGTCCGGCGTATCTGGCCGCAGCCCAGCCCAACTGTCCAGCATGGGCGCATCGGCCAGCGCGGGCAGCAGCTCTGCCGCCTCTGCGTGTAGATGCAGCAGGTCCGCCTCATGCACGCTGCGGTCAAACCCCGCGTCTTCCACGGTCGCGCCAATCACCACGGAGCCGTCGCGGCGCGGCACCATGTAGACGTCCGGCGTGCGCACCACCACGTTGCCCAGCTGGCCTGCGGACAGCACGCCCGGCGCATGCACACGCAGCATCTGTCCTTTGGCCGGATGCACCGGTGCAGCACTCCACGCCCCCGTGCAATCCAGCAGCGTACCTGCTGAGCCAGTGCCCTTGGGAGTGATCAGCGTCACGCCATCCTCATCCACGCGGGCGGATTTGACGCGGGTATTCTCCAGCAGCTCAATGCCAGCGGCGCGCACCGCTGCAATCATCGCTGCGGTCAGCTTGCGCGGATCAAGGCTCTGTTCTGCCACGCGGCGAAAGCCGTTGCCGCGCAGTGCTGGCAGTGTGCTGCGATGGTGCCTCCAGCCCTCAGCTGCTTCCAGCATCCACTCGGTTTCAAACTCC
>JAMFTB010000071.1 GCA_026225595.1 Terriglobus sp.
ACACCGGGCGGCGCACACAGCGAACCGGGTTCCTCCGCGTTCAGCTCAAGACAGGAACCACCCCAATGCCTAAGATGAAGACTCACTCAGGGGCTGCAAAGCGCTTCAGCAAGACTGGTACCGGCAAAATCAAGCGCGGCCAGACCAAGAAGCGTCACATCCTGACCTCAAAGTCGACCAAGGTAAAGCGCAAGTTGACCGCGCAGGCCTATGTGTCCGACGGCGATTACCACAAGGTCTCCCGGATGATCCCCTACGCCTGAGGCCCGCTGCCTTTCGAGGCATGCGCCACAGGTTCTTCGATTTTCCGCCCAGCCGTGAGTGTGGTTGCTCACAACGGTCCGAATGCGTTACCGGGCCCTCGGAAAGCTGAAAAGCTCCTCCGATTACGAGGCAGGAAAGCAGCAAGCGTGTGAAGAGGCTTTGATCGAGAGATCATCCTTACCTCCAGCCGCTGACCAACGTAGTACGCAAAAGGAGATACACCCATGCCCCGCGTCAAACGTGGAACAAAACGTAGAGATCGCCGCAAGAAGATTCTTCGCCGCGCATCTGGCTACTTCCTCACAAAATCAAAGCTCTACCAGGCAGCGCAAGAAGCCGTCGAGCGTGGACTCAAGTTCGCCTACATCGGCCGTAAGCAGAAGAAGCGTCAGTTCCGCTCGCTGTGGATCGTCCGTATCGGCGCTGGTGCTCGCATCAATGGCATGAGCTACTCCACCTTCATCAGCGGCCTCAAGAAGGCTGGCGTGGAGCTGGACCGCAAGGTTCTCTCAGACATTGCCACCACGGACGCAGCAGGCTTCGCAGCCTTGGCAGCAGCCGCAAAGGCAGCGAACGAGAAGGCAAAGACCGCCGTCGCAGCGTAAGAGAGTTTCACTGGATCACATGGAGAGGCATGGCGAATCGCCATGCCTCTTTGCTTTTCAGCCGACTGCGCGAACGCGGCGGTAAGCTAAATTCGTGATCCTGTTTCGACGCCTCATCTTCTGTACCCCGCTGCTGATCGCGCTTTCCCTTTCAAAGGCTCAGGCGCAAACGGCGGCGGCATCCATCTCGCCACCGGCTTCTGACTCGTCGCCAGCTTCTGACTCATCGTTGATCGGCGCTTATGGACCTTACCGCGCCAACAACGACCTGTTGTCATACCGGCTTACGGTGCGTGTGGACCCAGCGAAGAAATTCCTCTCCGGCAATAACATTGTGCGCTTCCGCATGCTGGCAGATGGCAGCCGCATCCAGCTTGACCTGGTTCATGACCTAACTATCCGCAAGGTGCTTTTTCGCGGACTGCCAGCGCGTGTCACGCGGCAGGGCGACACGTTTTTTGTGGACACGCCGCAGACTATGCGCAGCGGCAGCGTCTATTCGCTGCAGGTGTTTTACTCCGGCTTCCCCAAAGAGATTGGCCGCTTTGGCGGCGTCATCTTCCGCAAAGACGCGGCAGGCAAGCCGTGGATCACCACTGCCTGCGAGGACGAAGGCGCCCGCGTGTGGTGGCCCAACAAGGACCAGTGGCGCGACGAACCGCAACAGGGCATGGATCTAAACGTCGAGGTGCCGGATGGTCTGAAGGACATCTCCAACGGCCGCTTCGTGCGCAGCTCCGCGCTTGGCAACGGCTACACACGCTGGACGTGGCACGTAAGTTATCCCATCAACAGTTATGACGTGGCGCTGAACATTGGCGACTATCAGCACTTCAGTGATTGGCTGGGGAAGTTATTGCTGGATTTCTATGCACTGCCGGAAAATCTGGCAAAGGCAAAGGTGCAGTTCGCGCAGGCGAAGCCGATGTTAGCGATTTATAACAAGGCCTTTGGCGAATATCCATTTCTGCGAGACGGCTATAAGTTGATTGAAGTTCCGTACGCAGGCATGGAGCACCAGACCGCAGTTGCGTATGGCAATGGATTTGAGAATGGCTACGGAACTGTCGATAGCCTTTCGGGGGCGCGTGATTGGACGGGTGTCGGCATCAGTCCGCGCTTTGACTTCATCATCATTCACGAGAGCGCGCATGAGTGGTTTGGCAACAGCGTCAGTGCTGCGGACCGCGCGGATATGTGGATTCAGGATGGCTTCACCACCTACGCAGAAGACGTGTACGTAGAATCGCGCTGGGGCCGCGAAGATGCCATCCGCTACATCAACGGCCTGAAGAAAAAGGTGCACAATCAGCATCCCATCCTCGGCCAGCGCGGAATCAATGTCGCGCCGCCGGATGATGACCAGTACTTCAAAGGGGCATTATTTCTGCATACGCTGCGGTCCGTCATCGATGACGATGATAAGTGGCACGCGGTGCTGCGGGGCTTTGCGGAACACTTCAAATACCAGAACATACTTACTGAGGATGTTATTGGTTACTTCAACCAGCAGTTCGGCGCAGATTACTCGCTGCTCTTTTATGAATATCTTCGCCACGCTACGCTTCCAAAGTTAGAGCTGAAGTTTGATGACGCGGCCGGTACAGTGCAGTATCGCTGGCAGGCAGATGAGGCAGGCTTCAACATGCCCATCAAGGCAGGCGATCCACAGCACTGGACGCTGCTGCATCCCACGGCGGAGTGGCAGACCACGCCGGGCGCGCGCAGCAGCTTCAGGGTGGCAACAGAGCGGTACTACGTGCACGTGTCACGCGACGGCGTGGACGGAGATAACTAGTCAGGTCGCGTTGAGCTACTGTGGTGGCTCTTCATCTTCTGGCAGGGCCAGACCGCCAAGTATCTCTCGCGCGGTCTCTTCGTCCTGCTGCATCACCTGCAGCCGCATGCCGCCAATGACATTGGAGATTCCCCAATCCATGCGTACCGTGTTTTCGTCACGCAGAAAGCAGGGGATATCCGCAGCCTCCAGTGCGGACCGCGCGATGATGCCGGGAAAGAGATCGCGGAAAGTCTCCACCGTCACCCAGCGTTCTGCCTCTTCGGGCGTGTTGCTCATGGCCGCGATCCTAGCATTTGCGTGGAATTCGCAAACCTCTTGGCGGCTTCCAGTATCCTAGACAGAATGGCGACGAACGTAGACACCCCCGATTTTCAGCATCGCACCCCGGCAGCTGAGCCGACGCCGAACAGCGGCCCGGACCAGCATGCGGAAGTGCAGTATGAGGGTAAGGCTCCGTTTTCGTCGTGGGGACGCTACCCCAACTTCAACGCCACCGTTGTGCCCATTAGCTGGCAGAGTGATTACCCCGCAGTCATAGCAAAGTACGACGGCATGGCCAGCGGTGCGCTGCCCGTGGGTATGGGCCGCAGCTACGGCGATAGCTGCCTGCTGAAGGATGGTTTCCTTTTACAGACCACCAGCATGAACCGCCTGCTGCACTGGGACGCGGAGAACGGCCTGCTCACCGCTGAAGCTGGCCTCACGCTGGCGCAGATTCTGGACTTTTGCGTGCCCCGCGGCTACTTTCTGCCCGTGTCGCCCGGAACGAAATATGTGACGCTGGCGGGCGCCATCGCCAACGACATCCATGGCAAGAACCATCACGTAGCCGGCACCTTTGGCTGCCACATCACTCGGTTTGAGCTGGTGCGCAGTGACGGCACCAGGATGATCTGCTCGCCCACGGAAAACCCGGACTGGTATGCGGCCACCATTGGCGGCCTTGGCATTACCGGCGTCATCACCTGGGCCACGCTGCGCATGAAACCCATCGTCTCGCGGTTAATTGACTACGAGGGCATCCAGTTCCACGGCGTGGACGAGTTCCTGGCGCTGACCGAGCAGTACAAGCACGTGGAGTACACGGTTAGCTGGGTGGACTGCACCGGCACCGGCAAAAACTTTGCGCGTGGCATCTTCATGCTGGGTGATCACTCCAAGATTCCAGACAAGCTGACACAGTCGCCGGAACCCAAGCTGGTCTTCCCCATGGACGCACCCAGCATGGCGCTGAACAGCCTGACGGTGACCGCGTTCAACACGGTCTTCTTCCACAAGCAGATGAAGCAGCGCGTGCGCGCCCTGCAGGACTACGAGCCGTTCTTCTACCCGCTGGACAAGGTGCTGCACTGGAACCGCATGTACGGCAAGAGCGGTCTGTTGCAGTACCAGTACGCCATTCCGTGGGCAAACGCGCGCGAAGGCACGATTGCGATTTTGAACGAGGTATCGAAGAGCGGCCTTGCCAGCTTCCTTGCAGTCCTCAAGGCGTTTGGCGATGTGCCGTCGCCGGGCATGATGAGCTTTCCGCAGGCCGGCATCACGCTGGCACTGGACTTTCCCATCAAGCCGGAGAAGAGCTTTCCGCTGTTTGACCGGCTGGCACGCATGACGCTGGAATTTGGCGGCAAGCTGTACCCGGCAAAGGATGCGCGCATGACCGCAGCGCAGTTCCAGACGGCGTATCCGCAGTGGCAGGACTTTGCGCGCTACAAGGATCCCCTGCTCACCAGCAGCTTCTGGGAGCGCGTAACAGCGCAGCAGTAATTGCTTCCAGCA
The DNA here is from genome assembly GCA_026225595.1 of Terriglobus sp. Lineage (GTDB taxonomy): Bacteria > Acidobacteriota > Terriglobia > Terriglobales > Acidobacteriaceae > Terriglobus. The sequence continues at coordinate 4,450 of JAMFTB010000071.1, forward strand.
CTATCGAATAGCGCGGTGGCTGGGGATCGAGTTCATCTTCTGGGCTAGCTTCGAATCTGGATGCGTCCCGCAGTACACCCCGAGCGCAATAAACGCGGCGCTGATGAGAAGCACCCACCATACGGGCGGTAGATTTCCGCTGCGATAAAACGTCATGGGGGCATGGTCTCACATGCTTATGGGACTGATGGACTAGAAGCCGCTGTCGCCACCACCGCTATCGCCACCACCATCATCGAAGCCCCCGCCGTTATCTCCGCCATCATCAAAGTTGCCGGAGTCGTCTGAGCCGCCGCTGTTGTCATCGGCAAAGGCGGAACCGTCCGCTCCATCATTGCCGCCATCGCCGCCGCCAAAGAAGCCGCGCGAATCTCCGCGGCGATCCTCAATGTCGCTGCTGATGCCGCCGCCGTTCAGACCATCGGCCTGCCCCAGCCGGTCGCCAAAGCCACCGGCCTGTCCGGCGGAGTTGTCCTCGTAGTAGTTGTTCACCACCTCGCCGCCGCCAAAGCCGCGGCTCTCGCCAAATCCACCGTGGAACATATCCTCAATGGCGCGGAAGGCGAACTCGCCTGCAACAACGCCCGCAGCGGTCTGCATCGCTCCCTGCAGAAAGCCACCACCACCGCCAAACATGCCGCCGCCCATGGGAGCGCCGTAGCCGTAGCCTGGGGTGGGATAACCAGGAGCGTAGCCCTGTCCATATCCCGGAGGAGGCATCTGCGGTTGTCCATACTGTGGCGGATAACCCTGCTGCGCGTAGGGTCCGGGGTTATGCACCGGCTGATAGCCCCCAGGATTGCTAACCGCAGGCTGGTCTTTGTTCAAACCAAACAGATTGCCCAGAAAGCTGCCGTGCTTTTCGCCGCCTTGTTGCTGCTGTATCACGTCGATCTGCTGGCGTGCTGCGGCAAGCTGCTGCTGTGCGTTTTCCAGCGCAAACTGCTGCACCAGCACCGTCTGGCACAGGATGTAGAGCGCATCCGGATTTGGCCCCAGTGCGCCGCGCAGCATGTTTTCCGCATCGGCGTCTTTCGTCGCCAGCTGCGTGCCGTTCACCCGTTCGATCAATCCGCCTAGAAGCTGTTCTTCCTGTTGTGTCATTGCAATGACTCTCCGTGCTGCTAACTGCAGATACGCATGCAGTCGCGCCGCAGTTCAATGGACGTTCTGGTGCGTAGAAGGTTGTCTGCAGCGATTCGCGTACATGATGCATCGAAGGTGTGTGTCTATGATGAAGGCCATGATGTCTCGCCGCGCCATCCAAAGACTTTTCCCGGCTGCAGCGGCAGTGTCGACTGCGATCATGCTGACAGCGCTAACCGCAGCCGCGCAGGACAAGCCGCTACCCAACGTGGAAGCTCTTCGTCAGCGTGCGATTGAACAAAGCGCCGCTACAGAGAAGCTGCGCGAGCGCTATCTGTGCCGTATCCGCATGGAGACGGATGAGTTGGACAAGAACGGTGCGGTCAAAAAAACAGAAGTCGACGAGCGCGAGATCTTCTTTGTGAAGGCTCGGCAGATCAGCCAGGTGGTCACCAAAAACGGCAAACCGCTGAGTGATTCCGAGGCGAAGAAAGAGATTGACCACGTCAAGAAACAGATTGAAGACGCGGAGAAGGGCAAGGCCGATCCCAACGGCATCAGCCAGTCGCAGGTGCTGCGGTTGTTCAAGCTGAACAACGAGCGCCGCATCTCCTTCAGTGGACGCCCCACTATTTTGTTTGATGGCGTGGGTGATCCCGCAGCGAAGGCCAGCGGCATTGCAGAGCATGCGGCTCAGGCCATGGCAGGCACCATCGCCATTGACGAACAGACCGGCCGCGTTGCAGACACCAATGTTCGCGGCGTTCGCGATGTGAAGATGGGCGGCGGCATCGTCGCTGACATTCACAAGGGGTTTCAACTGCACATCATCAGCGCTCCGCGTGCGGATGGTGTGTGGCTTATCCAGGAGGCATGGGGTTCCGGCGATGCGCGCGTGGGCCTGTTCCTGCACCCCTCGTACCGCTTTCACCAGGTGACGGAGAGTTGCCGCCTGTTTGACGTGAATTCAGAATCGGTGGAGAAGCTGGAGTCCGCGCACTAAACGTTGCTGCCCGGACTCCGGGGCTTCAAAGCATCACTGCCCAAGGATGGACTGCAGCGGAATGGCCGACGACTGGATTCCATAGCCCACTCCGTTGGGATGGAAGTTATCTTCGGAGTTGTACATCGGGATCATGAAGTCCGGATGAGCTGGGTAGACCAGTGCCGCATCGAAGTCCGCAATTCCAACAACACCCGGCAGCTGCGTAGCTGTGGTTTTAATCCATGTGTTCACTGCACGCCGCTGGGTCGACCCCGGGTTTTCAGGGCCTGGATTGATGTCTCCCTGAAATGGATTTGCGGTTGACGGCAACAGGTCCGCGCTGGAATAAACGCAGTATTCTGACGGCGGTATCGTTGCCAGAATGACTCGCACGCCCACAGCCTGCGCCTGCTGCACCATGTTGGTCAACGACGCCTCTACGTTGGTTGCGGACGTGCAGTCTGATCGAAGATCAACGCCGCCAAAGTAGATGATGACCGTTTTAATGCCGGCTTGCAGCAGCACATCATGGTTCATGCGATCCACGCCTGCCGGAGCGGATGTACCGCCATCCTCGCCAGCCGGATCTCCCAGCGCACCGGCGTTCAGCACACCCATTCGGTATCCCGCCGCCACCAACTGCCGTCCCAGCCAGTCCGATGGCCGATCATTATCCTGCGAGGGAATCGCTACGTTAGGCGTGGGATAGCTATTCGTATCGCCAAAGTTGGAGTTATGCCCGTCAACGGACGAGCTGCCAAAGATGGCCACAGTTCCCTGGTACTGGCCATACACATCAATGCCCGACAGCATGAACCAGTCGGTGTTGGTCGCAGTAAATGCGGCTCCGGTGGCATCGGTTATTGTGTTGCCCACGCCCGTCGCGGTGGCAAAGTTTGTCTGCACCTGCGAGTCGTGCAGGGTGAGGGCACCGAAGGTGCCCTTCAGGTAAACGCTTACGGCTAGCTTTTCAGTAAGCCCGTAGCTCACATTCACGGAGTCGGATACGACCTCCTGGCCTGCTGCCAGCGTCACCGACGATGCTCCGTTAAAGGTTAGCGGCGCTTCACGCGATGTATCAATGGCAGGGCCTACGCCCACAGCCACGGCAATCTGCGCCGCACCAATTGTCACGGGTGTGGTGCCCATCAGGTTTGAGAAGTGAACGCGCTCCTGCGTGCCATCAATGGTGGGCAACACAATGAACCGAAAGCTCTGTTCCGATCCACCGGCATTTGTTGTTGAAGCGGTTGCATTCTCCGGCGATGCGCCCCAGCCCACAACCCACTGCGTGGTGCCCTGGGGAGCAGTCGTAACTATGGCGTTGGAAGCCGGCAGGCTGGTCTTTGAACAGCTAGTCAGGCCCAGCAGAGAAGCCAGCGCGACTACAACTGCGGCACGAAATGCATGGCAAGAATTGGGGGAGGGTATCGAACAGAAAACCATGTTGACTGGGACAACAAAACGTTACTTCAGGTTTCTGTATTGATTACTTTAAGTGACAGATGTCATACTTCGGCGCAATCTGTCGCGGTAAGTGGCGCACCTCTTTATAAGGCTGCAATGAAACGGTCATTCACTTACTTATGTAACTCAAAGCAACTCAATGTTTTATGCCGATCACTTCACCGGAGTGGGTAGCATCGTTAGCGGAATGACATTTGATTCCGCCCCATATCCAGCGCCGGTCATGTGGAAATTATCGCCACTATTGAACAGCGGCAGCATAAAGCTGGTGTGCGCAGGATCTGCGAGAGCCTTGTCATAGTCGGCAATGCCGGCAACGCCAGGCAGTGCAGCTCCGGTGGTTCGAACCCACTGGTTAAAGTTCATACGTTGCACCTCCTGCGGGTTTGCGGGTCCCGGTGAGACGCCACCCGCGTATGGGTTTGACGGTGACGCTACGGGGCCAAAGTTCGCCTGCGATGGGTCGCCGCACTGCGCTGTGGGCGGCAGTGTTGTCAGCACCAGTGGCACCTTAGCCGCTGCGGCTGTGGCTACCATCTGTTCCGTTGCTGTCTCTACATCGGCCGCACTCCTGCAATCGATACGCATATCAATAGAGCCGAAGTACGTCACCATGCCCAGCAGATTCGGTATCACCAGTACATCGTGAGCAATGCGTGTGTTGGCATCTGGCATGTCGTTTGGGCTGTTGCCCGGGTTAGCCGTAACGGTGTCACCGGGGATGCCGGCATTGAGCACGCCAATGCGATAGCCCAACCCATTCAGCCGCCGGGCCATCCAGTCTGAGATGCGCTGGTTGTGCTGTCCCGCAACCGGAGCATTTGGTACGGGGTAGATTTTGTCGGAGCTGTAGTCGGAGTGGTAACCATCTGTCGTGGAGCTACCAAACATTGCAAGCGTGCCCTGGTATGGCCCGTAAACATCGATTTCGCTGATCAGCAGCCAGTCGGTCAGCGTGTTGCTATACGACCCTCCGCTGGCGTCCGTAGTCTTGTCGCCTGCGCCATCGGCCGTTGTGTAGTTGGTCATAAACAGCGAGTCATGACGGCTGACGGGGCCGAAGCTGCCCTGCACATAGGCGGAGATTGCAAGCAGCTGCCCCATGCCAAACGACAGGTTTGCAGGGTCAGAGGTGAAGCTGCCGCCCGCGGGAATTGTCACGCTCTTTGCGCCGTTGAAGAGGAGGGCAACATCCTGGCTGGCGATGATGGCGGGCGATCCATCCTTCTGTGCCACGGACAACCGCGCTGCGCCCAGCGTGACGTCGGTGGTGCCGTAGTGGTTTGAAAATTTGACGCGCTCCTGTGTGCCATCAATCGTGGAGATCACAAAGAAGCGGAAGCTGCGATCGGTGCCACCGTTGTTGTCGCCGGTGGCCTGCGCATTCGTCATGGAATCGCCCCACGCACCCACCCATATGGACGGCAGGTTGGAAGGCGCCACAGTCGTTGTGGATGCAATGCTGACGGGCGCCTGGCCGCATCCTGCGCAAAGAACTCCCAGGCAAAGCAGCAAACCCATTGCGGCTGTTCGTGGAAGTTGTAGCATCTGGCGCATTGCTCGAATATAGCCCGTAAATAGAAGAAAACGCCTGCGCAGTTGTGTCATGGCTCGCATCTTGGTTCGATTACTTGCGCGCGAAATAAATTCTGCGAAATTTCGCGGCATAGTGCGAGCCAATGCAATTGGGAGCGCCTTGAGTTTCGTAGGATGTATTCCATTATTCGTTAACTTAGTGAACTAGTTTGCTCTCTTTCGGTATTTCGTTTGCGCGTGTTTCTTTGAGTTGGATTTTCCCTGGGATCGACTATCGCTCCATCCGGGCGTAAGCTGTCTGCCATGCGTAAGCTATCTGACATGAGGAAGCGTAGCTCTTCGCGCGCGATCATTCTGCACGCCATTGCTTTTGGAATCGTCCTTCTGCTGCCCTTCGCCGAGCACGCGCAGGTCACGAATGTTGCGGACAACGTGGCGCGGCCGGTGGATGCCTATGCCGGGCCGCCTCCCATGCCCGCAAATCCCGCGTTGCCCAGCATCTGGATCGTTGGCGACTCTACCGCGCAGAACAAAGCGGACCTTGGCTGGGGCGACCACTTTGCGCACTACCTGGATATGTCACGCATCAACGTGGTGAACCGCGCGCGCGCAGGCCGGTCCAGCCGCACGTTCATTCATGAAGGTGCATGGGACAGCGCGCTGAGCAGCATCAAGCCCGGCGACACGGTCCTCATCCAGATGGGCCACAACGACGGCGGTGATCTGGACGGTGCCAAGCCGCGCGGCACGCTGAAGGGCATTGGTGCGGAGCAGAAAGATGTGACGCTGCTGGATGGATCGCACGAGACGGTCCACACCTTCGGCTGGTATCTGCGCAAGTACATTGCAGACGCGCGCGCCAAGGGCGCGACGCCGATGCTGATGGACCTGACCATCCGCAACATCTGGACAGACGGCCGCATTGAACGCGACATGGGCTACGACGAAGCCATCCGTCAGGTGGCCGCGGCAGAGCATGTGCCGTTCATTGACATGTCAAACATTGAGGCAGACAAGCTGGAGAAGCTTGGACCGGATGCGACGGCAAAGCTGTTTCCCATTGACCACACGCACACCAGCCCTGAGGGTGCGGAGCTTGTGGCCTCATCCGTTGCGGAGGCTCTGCGCAAGCAGAGCAATCCGCTGGCGAAATATCTGAAGTAGCTGCGGCTTTAGCCGCCGAGATAGACGGTTATTGCCATAATGTTGCGGCTTTAGCCGCTGAGATTCGTATCTCGGTGGCTAAAGCCACCCCTGTGAAGATGTCTCGTATCTATCTCAGCGGCTAAAGTTGCATTGTTCCTTTCCAGCAAAAGACAAAAGCCCACAACTACAAGAGTCGTGGGCTTTCATGTTTCTTAAAATGGTTAATGTAGTGAACTACTTTGCAGCAGCCTCGGCAAAAACCTTCTGGGCTGCGATCAATGCTGTACCAAACTGCACGCCGGGCAGCTTCAGGTCCACAACGGCAACCTGCTCCAGTGCAGACAGCAGTGCCATGGTGTCCAGAAAGTCAAAGTAGCCAAGGTGCGCAATGCGGAAGAGCTGGCCCTTCATCTCGCCCTGGCCGTTGGTGATGATGGCTCCAAAGCGCGACTTGAGCAGCTTGACGAAGAGGCCGGAGTCCATGCCCTCTGGCGACAGCACCGCGGTGGCCGCGGCGGACGGAGAGGTGGAGAACAGCTTCAGCCCCATCGCCTCGCATGCAACGCGCGTCATCTTTGCAATGACCTGTGCGTTGTCCACCAGCTTGGCGCGGCCTTCAGCCAAATTGCCATCAGCCTGCCCTGCAATGTAATCCAGCGCCGCGCCCAGTGCGGCAATCAGCGCAACTGCGGGCGTGTAGGCGCTCTCGCCGTTCTTCGCGTTCTTGCGTTCCTTGCGCAGGTCAAAGTAGTAGCGCGGATTGTAGCTCGCCTCCATCCGCTCCCACGCCTTCTCGCTGATGGCCAGGTAGCTCAGGCCCGGCGGAATCATCACAGCCTTCTGCGATCCGCCAATGAGCACGTCAACGCCCCACGCATCCATATCCAGCACGGTCGTGCCCAGGCCGGTGATGCCGTCCACTACGAGCAGCGCCTCGCTGTTTGCTTCCTTCAGCAGCTTGGCAACGCCTTCCACATCATGCGCGGTGCCGGTGCTGGTCTCGCTGGCCTGCATGTAGACGCAGCGCGTCTCCAGCTTCAGCGCGGCCTTTACCTCGGCCAGATCAAAGGTCTGGCCATAGGGCTTGCTGACCACGTCGGCAACGCAGCCAAATGCCTTGGTCAGGCCTGTCCAGCGCTCGCCGAACTTGCCGGCAGTCAGCACCAACACGCGGTCGCCGGGCGAGGTCAGATTGCTGACCGCGGCTTCCATCGCTCCGGAGCCTGACGACGACAGAATGATGACGTCATTCTTTGTACCGACAAACTCCTTCAGCTGCGCCAGCACGCGTGTGTACAGCGCGCGGAACTCAGGGGTGCGGTGGTGAATATCCGCGGCAGCCATGGCGAACTGCGCTGCGGGAAGCAAAGGCGTTGGACCGGGCGTGAAGAGGCGTGTCTTGCGGATCATGACTACTAGTTTAGCGAGTCAGCATGTCAGCGAGTCAGCAAGTCAGCGATTCTTGTGGAGGGTTTACATTTCTGGCGATAATCGGCTTCATCGTTGTGTATCCAGCCATGTATACAAACAATGCAAAGCCTTGCTGGCTCGCTGACTTGAGCGCGCAGCGCAAAGCTGACTTGCTGACTTGCTCGCCGGTCGTAAACTCAAAATGACGAGGCGAAAACAAAATGGCAATCGGCGAACTGATCGGCAAAGACATCATCACGGCCATGAAGGCGAAGGAACCCTTCAAGGTAGAGACGCTGCGGATGGTGAAATCCGCGCTGAAGAGCAAAGAGATTGACAAGCGCCAATCGCTGACCGACGCCGAGGAGCTGTCCGTGCTGCAGACTATGGTGAAGCAGCGCAAGGACGCCGCGGAGCAGTTTGCCAAGGGCAACCGGCCGGAGCTGGCTGCGAAGGAGCACGAAGAGATCAAGCTGCTGGAGCAGTACATGCCCCAGACCGCCGGCGACGACGAAATCCGCGCCGTGGTGCAGGGCGCTCTGCACAGCATGGCCGCAGAGGGCACCAAGCCCGGCCCCAAAGACATGGGCCCGGCCATGAAGGTGGTGCAACAGCGCATCCTGGCCAGCGGCCTGCATGCAGACAATAAAACCGTCAGCAGCATGCTGAAAGAAGAGCTGGCGAAGGAGTAGTTACCACAGCCTTCATCCTGGGCGCAGCGAAGGATCCCGACGATGCCGCGCCCTACGATTGCCGTTTGCGCCTTTTCGCCATTGCTTCTGACCACTCGTGCCCAAAGGCAGCGTCGGTCTCCGCAATGCTCTGCTTCGAGCCAATCGGCAGCCAGCCGAGTGTCGCGGCAAGATCGCGAAACCTTGGGCTCTTCTCTCGGATCAGCGCCAGCTTCTTCGCAGGGTAATCCCTTTCAGAGATTTCTCGCGGCTGATGGCATTGCGTATGTCGTCAAAAGCTTCGTAGTACAGCAGCCGGTGGAACCGTACTTTGCGGTGAATTGGGAACCATCGCCATTCTTATGCTGCAGGATTCGCGCGTCCAGACGCGCGGTTACGCCGATGTAGAGCGTGCCCGTGTCGCTGCCGAGGATGTAGACAAAGCCCTGTGGCATGTGGGTTCTGTGGCTGGAATGGATGAACGGCGTTGGCGAATTAGACATCGTCGGGATCCTTCGCTTTGCTCAGGATGACGGCGTGTTCTAGGTTGGGCTGCTTACTCACGGATGATTTTTACGAAGACGCCGTCGGGTAGCGACTTGCCGCCTAGCAGCACGATGTTGCCATCCTTCACAAAGCCACGCATCATCTCGCCGGAAACAGGCGGGGCGCTGGCTGACGAAGTGCCAGACGGGCGTGGTTCGGCGGGTAGCGGGTCCATGCGCCTGGGCGCGGGCGGCTCGGTGGATTTCGTCGGGTACGGTATTGCTTTTAGCGGAGGCCCTGCTGCAGGCCGGCCCGTGCCGCGGTCCATGGCTTCATTGGCCAGGCGGTCTGCGGTTTTGTTTTTGTGGCGCAGGGCGTGGCTTATCCCAAAAGAATCCAGCCGTGCAATGCGGCGCTTGGCCTCTTCCCACAGCGGCTTCAGGTCGGGGCTGTTGACCTTGTACTTACCCTGTATCTGCTTCACCATCAGCTCGCTGTCGCTGACGACCTTTACGCGAGTGTGGCCATGGTCCAGCGCCCACTGCAGCACGCCCAGAAGGCCGCTGTACTCCGCAAAGTTGTTCGTCTTGAAGCCGAGGAATTCGCTTAGCTCTGCGAGGATGGTGCCGTCTTCTGCTGCGATCACTGCTCCGTAGCCGGCGGGGCCGGGGTTGCCGCGCGCGCCGCCATCGCAGTGCGCAAGAACGACAGCGCCCTCGCTGCGTGATTTTGTTGAGGCTTCTGCGGCGAATAGATCTCCAGTAGGCATTGATTGATTGAAACAGCGAGTCAGCAAGTCAGCAAGTCAACGGCACTCGATACATTGTCATTTCGACGGAGCGAAGCGGAGTGGAGAAACCTGCTGTTGGGCTGATCGCCTTTGGCGATGAAAGCAGGTCCCTCCACTCCGCGCTGCGCGCTCCGGTCGGGATGACAAATCTTTGGGCTGATTTACTGCAGCAAGGGGATTGATTTACAGCAGGGTTGAGCCGGTGACGAAGATTTGGTCTGGCTTGTTGCCCAGCAGCCGGTACAGCGCGAACTGCCGCGAGTGCTGTGAGCGCAGTTCCATCAGCAGGCTGGCGCGGTTGCTGCCGTCTGCATCCACCGCGTCGATGAGCCGGTAGCGCGGCGTGCGGTCCAGGTGCATCGCGTCGGTGATGGATCGCATTGCCGGCTGCAGCTTGCCTTCAGCGTCTGTCGTTGCCACCACGGTGATGAAGCGCTCGGGCGCGCTGTCGGTTGCGGCTACTCGTGCGGTCATCACGTAGGTAACGGGCGCGGAGTAGTAGAGCTGGTAAGCGGTGATCTCTTCGTCTGTGAGCACCGGCAGCGTGGGCGCAGCGGCGGCCTTTGCGCGAGCCTTTGCGCGCGCAGCCGCGGTGGTTGCTGTGGAGTGTGTTGCAACTGCTGCGGTATGTGTTGCAGCTGTTGTTGCTGGATGAGTTGTGGCCGTATGCGCAGTGGTTGCAGGCTGCGTGGTTGCGGATTTTGTGGCGGCTGTCTTTGCGGCAGCGGCGGCCTTCACGCCCTCAGGCGCGTCCGTTGCCAGCGCGGGGTTGGCCAGCACGGCCTGTGCCATGCACTCCAGTGCGGAGACGGCCGCGGCGTGTTCCGTGGATGAGGCGGAGCGATAAGTGAAGTCGTGCGCGGCGCGATCCTTGGCGTCGCTCACTGCGACGAGGGAATCAAGCGGTGCAGGCAGGATTGAGGCTTTTGCCGAGGAGCCTGAAGCCGTGTTTGCAGCGTAAGCCGCTGCGGCGCCAGTCGGCTTTGGTTCTGGCGGCGGTGCGGAGACGTGGCCACGTTGCAGATGCGGGCCACCGCTCATGATGTCGCCGCTTTGGACGGTGGCGTCTTCCGTAACGGTGTTGTTGCCCTTGCTGGCGACGGCCACGCCGGTGTTCGCAGCAGCGCTACTCTTTGCCGGTGCAGCGGCAGGCGCAGCAGCCTTTTGCGCTTTCTCCGCGTCCTTCGCACTCAGCTCGATTGGATCGGGTGGCAGATTGTTAGGATCGTCCTCGTCGGTAGCGCGGTGGCGGATGCGTGGCCGGTCCGGATCGTCCGCCGGGCTGGAGTTCGCGGTTACGGTAGCCGCTGGCGGCTTGGGTGCCTTCTTATCCTGCTTTGCGTCCTTGCTGTTGGCGCCAGTGTTGTTCGCGGTCGTCTCTGGCGAGCGGTGCAGCGTGGGCCGCTCCGGATCGGGGGCGTTTTTGTCCTTTGAGGTGTCGTCCGTTAGCGAGACTTTTTCGGGCTTGTCCTCAAGGTCGCGGCAGGGATCAGGCGCGGGCTGGCCGCGGCGCGCGCTGGATGTCTGCGCGGGTTTGGTGCTCGTGTCAGCGGGTTTGGTGTCGCTATCCGCTGGTTTGGTGGTGCTGTCCGCAGGCTTCGTTCCGAAGTGCGGCTTCGCATCGTCCTGCTTGGAGTTATCCACCTCCTGCACCACGTGGGCGTTGCCACAGTTGGGGCGCAGCTTTGCAGACTTGGGCGCGGCAGGCGGCGTTACGCGGCCATAGCCAAACCAGCCGTCGTCAAACGACTTATCTGCCACGGCGGACGAGTTGGCAAAGTTGCGCGAGGCCACCACGTCCAGGTAGTCCTGCATCACGCCGCCGTGCTGCAGCTCATAGCGCAGGCCGCTGCCCAGCGCAAAGGGAATGGGGCGCGCCAGGTAGACGCCCGCATCCTCAAAGTGACCGCCGATGAACAGCGACACCGGTATGAGCCGAGCCGCGCGCGGATGCAGCGGATCGCCCACATACTCATATACGCCCACGGCGCGGGTTACCGTGTCCGGAGCTTCCACCTTGTGCATCTGCGCAGGCAGGCGCGTGCATGCCGCCGAGAGGGCAAGCAGGGCGACGCCGGCAAAAATCGCAGGGGCGATTTGAGGCACACGTGCGCGGAAGCGTTTCATCATCCTGTTGGACGGCGATTTATGCCGGAGGGCACACACCGGTCCATCGTAAGCTGTTGGTATGCAGATTGGGGAGATCATCGACTTTACGGCGCAGGACCAGAACGGCGTCACGGTAACGCTTTCACAGTTTCGCGGGTCGCCGGTGGTGCTGTTTTTCTACCCACGGGCAGACACGCCGGGCTGCACCGTGGAGGCCTGCGAGTTTCGCGACCTGTACAGCCAGCTGAAGGCTGCGGGCGCGGTTCTGCTGGGCATCTCGCGTGACGAGGTGAAGAAGCAAAAGAAGTTTGCAGAGAAGTTTTCGCTGCCCTACACGCTGCTGGCAGACCCGGACCTGAAGATTTGCAACCAGTTTGACCTGGTGCGCGAGGGCTCCATGTACGGCAAGGCCGTCACGAAGATTGAGCGGTCCACGTTCGTGTTTGACCGTGAAGGCAGGCTGCAGGCGGAGTTCCGCAAGGTTAAGCCTGAGGGGCACGCGGCTGAGATGCTGGCGCTGGTGAAGAAGAGCTGAGGTAAAAAAAGAGCCTCTGTCCTGCCGGACGGGCCCGTTACGCGCGGTGCGGGCGTTTGCACGCCTTTTTACTGGCTCCGCCTTGCCCCTCCCGATGGTCGGGATGAAATGGTCGTGCCGACCATCGTTAGGCTGCGGGTAGCGTGATGACCTTGTCCGGCGTCAGGATGGCTTCGGTGCCTTGGGTCGGCGCGTCGTCCGCTAACAGCTTCTTGCCTTCTTCACCCTCGGCTGTGATCACGTTTGAGAGCAGGTCCTGGCCATTGACGCTGATCACCTGCAGCGACAGTTCGCCGACGTCGCGCATCTGACCCGCTGCGGCAGCCGCCACCACCGTCAGCTTCACCGGCGCGCCCGCAGGAACTTTGCCCAGCGGCGCAGCCAGCACACCGTCCAGCATGTCGCCGTTTTTTGCGTGGCCGGAGTCGACAGGCTTCTTCAGCTTCACCTGAATTTTGGCTCCAGCGGGTACACCCAGTGCATTGCGGAACTGCGGCACACCCAACTTGGAGGAGTTGACGCCGCCCGTGCCACCGCCCGTGCCGGTATGGTCGCCCTTGCCGGTGATGGAGATATCCGCCGTTGCATCCGGCGCTGCGGCTGTTGCTTCTGCGGCATGCGGGGTAGGGGCTGACGCAGTCTGCGCAGTGGCAGCGGGGGGCATCGGCGTGAACACTGCAAACGCAGCGATTGCAGTTGCAACGCAACCAATCAAGTTCTTCCGCTTTGTCTGCAAATATCCCATACCTGAATGGACGGCCAAGCCAAAAATAGGGTTGCTGAGATGCGACGGATTGCGACAAAAGCCGGAGATAAACGGCAAAACAAGGGACTTAGCTCAGGGATTGGAGCTTAGAGATTGAGCTTCTTGAAGATGGAGTCCGGAATGGCCTTGATGACGGTCATGATGGGCCACCAGATGCCGGGCACGTACAGGATGCCGCCCTTGCCCGCGTTAATGGCCTTGATGATGGTCTTGGCCACATCATTTGGGTCGGCCATCTTTGCCTGATCCATGCCGGCGGTCATGGCGGTGCGTGTTGGTCCGGGCTTGATGGTGAGCACGTGTACGCCCTCGCGGTCCACGCGGTTGCGCAGGCCGTCTACAAAGGCGGTGAGGCCGGCCTTTGACGAGCCATAGACATAGTTGGATTTGCGACCGCGGTCGCCTGCAACGCTGCTGAGCACGGCAAGTGTGCCGTGGTGCTGCTTGACGCAGAAGTTGGCCAGCCATGTGAGCAGGCTGACGGGCGCGGTGAAGTTGGTGTGGACGATCTGTTCGGCGTGGGCGGCGTCGGTTTCAGCCTGCGGCTGGTCGCCCAGAATGCCTACGGCAACGTAGGCCACGTCGAGCCCGCCCAGCTGTGTGATGGCGTGGGCCAGCATGTCCGGATGCTTTGCCAGGTCGTCCAGGTCGGCTACGGCCGTATCCACAAAGGCAGCGCCGCGCACGCGCAGATCGCCTGCCATGGCCTGCAGCTTTTCTGCGGAGCGGGCCACAAGGTAGATGTTGGCGCCTTCGGCGGCCCAGATGCGGCAGGTGGCCTCTGCAATGCCGGAGGTTGCACCCAGCACCAGGTACTTCTTTGGCGTATGTGAAAGGTCCCGCTGCGGCAGGGGAGTGTCCAGTGCGGCGGTCGTCGTATCAGGCATGGGCTCAATCCTTACCCCGAAGGGTACCAAAGTGAAGATGCGAGGGTGATCGCAGCGGTTTGATGCGGTGGTAGCAGCCTAGCTTTCAAGTGCCGGATGAGAGCGTTTGAGCCGCCGCATAATTGCCTCAGGCCGCAGCGGTGCGGGGATCGTCAGCATGCTGCGCAGGAACGCTCCCATCGTATCGTGTGCAATCCGCAGTGAGGACGGTAGAACGTACAGGTTCATAAGCACTTCGCTCAGGATGAGCGATGCGGCTGCGCCATACAGGCCATAGTGCTTCGCCGCAAAGTACGTCACGATCACTGTAACGCCGGTCGCCATCACATACACGCCTGCCAGCTTCTTGTGCTGGTTGGTGGCGTACATCACGGTGGAACTGGTGGACCACATGGCGAAGAAGATCACCACTACCAGCAGCAGGAAGAGCAGCATGGGGTTTGGCGGAACCTTGCCACGTGTCCAGTGGCTCAGGAAGTATGGGCCGCCAATCATGACGCACGCCACCACTCCAAAAGCAATCAGCAAAGCCATCTGGCAGGCATGACGATGCAGCGTGCGCACCAGTGGAATATCGTTCTTCGCAAACGACCGCGAGAACTCCGGCTCAAACGTGCTGTTGATCATCTGCACCATCTGCAACGCAATGCGCGAGATGGTGCGAGCGGTGGAGAAGATCACAACGGCAACCGGGCCCATGGCGTATGACACCACCTGCAGTGTGCCCTGCAGGTTCAGTCCATTGCCCAGCGGGAAGCCCAGGAACGCAAAGGCCAGCGGCGCCATGCGGCGAATTTCAGAGAAGCTGGCGTAGCGCCAGCCAAAGCGGATCCATGGAATCTGGATGCGGACGAGGATGGCCAGGAAGATGGTGCCCGCCATGTTGGCGCTGGCCAGCACCAGCGCCGTGGTTCGCGGGCCGTAGCCCAGGCCCACCGGCACCAGCGTGGAACCGAAGGCGGCCAGCGTCAGACAGCTCTTAACGAAGGATCCATAGGGATAGCGGCCCACCGCGCGAAAGGCGGACTGCAGCAGCTGCTCCAGCTGCCCCAGCAGCACGGAGACGCCAAGGTACATCAGGATCCAGCGTGCGTCCGTGTCCGAGATGATGTGGACGTTCAGCAGCTTGCCTATCGGGACAAAGAACAGGGTGATGGCAAGGGCCGACCCGGCCACCAGCAGCGCCAGGCAAATAAGCCACCAGCACGATTGGAAGGAGCGCAGCGCGCCCTCGCGGTCTCCGCGCGCCTCGGCCATGGTCATCTCGTTGCCGGCCACGGTGCCAAACCCAATATTTGAAAAACTCAGATAGGTGGGCAGCGAGTTGACGATGATCCACTCGCCGTACTGCGCCTCAGGCCAGTAGTGTAGAAAGAACGGAACCTGGATCAGCTGGATGATACTGCTGGCAGTCTTGGAGACCCAGTTTGAGATAAAGCCAAGTAGCAGCCGCCGTTTTGTACCGCTATCTATGGTCATCGTATGGGTAATAGGTTGGTCCAGCTGCAAGAGGGGTTTTAGCGGCCGGTTGTGGCGAGTATAGCAAGCGGCCTGCGCGGGTATGTGAATGCGATGTTCGTTCCCACCAACGCAAACGGCATTGCCGCCGGAATTGGTAGAGTAAAGGGGAAGGTGCAGCGATGCCCGGCATCCTGAACCGCACTCCTGTTGGCAAAAGCCAATTGACTGCCACGAAAGCCGATCCATCGGCCACCGGCGAAACTATGCCGCGCTGCGCACGATTCGAGAAGAGACGAGAAGACTCCCAATGAAGATTGTTCTTGCAGAGAAGGTGTCGCCCGCAACCCTTGCCGTTTTCCAGCAGGAGCCCACGTGGCAGGTGGTGACCGCCGACAAGATTACAAACCTTGAAGCTGAGCTGGCCGATGCGGATGCGCTGGTCGTCCGCAGCGCTGTGCAGGTAACACCCGCGCTGCTGGAACATGCACCCAACCTGCGCGTGATTGGCCGCGCCGGCGTTGGCGTGGACAACATTGATGCGGACGCAGCTACCAAGCGCGGCATTGTGGTGATGAATACGCCGGGCGCAAACGCGGTTGCCGTTGCGGAGCTGACGCTGGGCCTGATGATCACCATGGCCCGCCAGATTCCCAAGGCAAACGCTGCTCTGCACAATGGCAAGTGGGAGAAGAAAAGCCTGCAGGGAACGGAGCTGCGCGGCAAGACGCTGGGCATTGTGGGCCTGGGCCGCATTGGTCTTGAGGTCGCTCGCCGCGCCCGTTCCTTCGGCATGGAGCTGGTGGGCTATGACCCGTTTGTTGCGCCGGTGATCGCGCGCGAAAACGGCGTCACGCTGGTGGATATTGATTCCATCTTCAAGATGAGCGACTACCTGACGCTGCACGTGGGCCTGACGCCGCAGACTGAGGGCCTCATCAACGCGCACTCCATCGCCATCATGAAGAAGGGTATCCGCATTGTGAACTGCGCACGCGGCGAACTGATTGTGGATGACGCGCTGGCCGAGGGTTTGAAGAGCGGCCAGGTTGGCGGCGCATCGCTCGACGTCTTCCGTGTGGAGCCGTTGAAGGATTCGCCATACTTTGGCATTGAGAACGTCATGCTTACACCGCACCTTGGTGGTTCGACGGATGAGGCGCAGGAGGCCATCGGCATCCAGCTGGCGCAGCAGGTCAGCGCATATCTGAAGCTAGGCGTGGTGCAGAACGCGGTGAACGTGCCGTCGCTTTCACGTGAGGAATATGTTGAGGTCGCGCCGTATGTTGACCTTGCGGATCGGCTTGGCAAGTTCCTCGCGCACGCCACGCCGGGCAATCTTGAGAACATGGAGATTGCCTACTCCGGCCGTCTCGCTACTGGCAAGACAGACCTCATTCGCAACGCGGTGCTGGCCGGCGTGCTGAGCGACAGCGTGGATGTAAACCACATCAACGCATCGGCCATTGCGGCGGAGCGCGGCCTGCGCGTGCAGGAGGATAAGAAGGAATTTGCCAGCGGCGGCGCGGGTTCCGTGCTCAAGCTGATTCTGCACTCCGCAGAAGGTGATGCAAGTGCCAGCGCAACCGTGCTGCATGGCAACGCTCCGCGTCTGCTGAGTCTGGATGGCATTGATATTGAGGCGCCGCTGACGGGCACGCTGCTTGCGATTCGCAATCATGATGTGCCAGGCGTCATTGGCCGCATTGGTACTGTGCTGGGCGAGCATGGTGTGAACATTGCAAACTTTGCGCTGGGCCGCAGCGTGCGCAGCGTGAAGGTACCGCAGGGGC
>JAMFTB010000072.1 GCA_026225595.1 Terriglobus sp.
CAGTAAAAGGGCGTGTGAACGCCTAGTTCATCCACTTGCGGTCGTTGGGGTCTTTGCGTTCGTCTTCCGGAGCGATGTAGCGGCCCTCATCGTCAAACTTCACAATTCGGTCCTGCTTGCGCATGTACACCTCAAACTTGCGGGCGGCGCGGCGGCGCTTCCAGCGGGTGTAGTTGTTGCGCGCGCTGTAGAAGCGCTCAGTGGCTACGGCGGCCATGCCCTTGCGGTGAGCCAGCTTTACATACAGCAGGCCCGCCAGGCCGCAGCTAAGCGTCAGCAGCGCGCTAAAGCTGTCGCGCACGCGCAGCAGCGTGGCCACGTAGATGAGCGTACCCAGCGCCACCATGTACTTGGCCTTCAGGCGCAGTACAAAGAACAGTACAAATTCCACATCGCCAAACAGCACCGCAAAGGCCACCAGCACGCCAAACAGCGCGGGCGAAACGCCAGCCGCGGCAGAGATGGGGCTGATGCCCAGAAAGCTGATGCGGCCGCCTGTCAGCAGTGGCAGCACGGCCAGCAGAGTGGCAATGGCTGCGCCGCCCACGGCAGAGGTGTAGAAGAGCTCCAAAAACCACCGCGACCCGCGGGCATCCTCCAGCATCGAACCCGTGAACCACAGCGTGATTAGCGCAAAGGCGGTGTTCAGAATGCCAAGGTTGAGGGAGGCGTACGTGATCAGCTGCCAGATGTGCCCGTGTTGCATAACGGCGGCGGGCTCCAGCAGCAGAAACGCGCGCAGGAACAGCCCAACCGGCTGCGAAACAAAGTCGATGAGGGCCAGGCCAAAGAACAGGCCGATCAGCACCAGTACCAGCTGGCGCACGGCTCCTCGAAAGGCTGGAAGCGAGAGCGTTACTGGACCGCGTGGGGGCATCCACTCCATTTCATCACAAGCGGCATCTACTTCCAGTGACTGTCCTGTGTACTCGTACCCGGAAGTTTTTCGTCACAGGGGCTAATACGTATTGGGAGGGCGAAACAACCCGCGTGTGCCGGAAGGCGTCTTCCTCTCAAAACGTGAGAGACAGGTTGCTTTTTAGAGTTGCTGCTTGCGGGCCTGCTGAGATGTGAACGTTCAGACTATGGGCTTGCAGCAACCGGCGGAGCCGTGAGAATACTGTGTGGGGGCGTAGGCGGCTTTGCCGTTTGTGCGATAACAAAACTGCAGCACGGAAACAGGAACAAAGAACGAGGGAGTAAATGCATGGCAACGATATGCCCGGAGTGCGATAACCCGCTGGACATTGATCAGGATGAAGTAGAAGCGGGCGAGACCATCACCTGCGACGAGTGCGGCACAGAGCTGGAGATCGTCTCCACGGAGCCGCTGCAGATTGCGCTGGTGGATGCGGACGGCTACGACGACGAGGACGACGCCAGCTTTGCGCGGGAAACTGACGACGAAGACGACGAGTAACCTGGCCCCGTTGTTAACGGGCTTCCAGTCGCGCTGACCGTACCGCACGGCAGCGCGACACTGGCCGCACAACCGTGTCTGCATCAACAGGGAGGGATACGGAGAAAGGCCATGCCGGCCACATCCGTATACTCATGACCATGAAGTTTCGTGCTGCTGTGCCCGCTCTCAAGACCGCTGTTGTTGCTGTTGGCCTGCTGATGCCCGTCCTGCTTGTGCCGGCTCTGTTGATGCCGGCGGCGGCTCACGCGCAGGCAGCTGGCGTGCGTAACGTCTCCGGCACGGTTGCCGATAAAGCCGGGACAAAGATCAAGGGCGCGGTGGTGCATCTGAAGGACACCAAGTCGCTCTCGCAGCGGACGTACATCACTTCCGACGACGGCCAGTACAAGTTCGGTGGGCTCTCCACCAACACCGACTACGAGATCTGGGCAGACCTGGCCAGTACCGGCAAGAAAACAGACAGCAAGACGCTCAGCTCATTCGACAACAAGACCGCGGCCACCGTCGATCTGAAGATGCCGAACTAGTCTCAGAAAGCATTGCGTACTGCGCTCAACCGCAGTTAGGAGCAGTACGCGGCGATCGCAAAGGTCACGCGGCGATCGCTGCGAAAACGTGGCGTTCGCTGCGTTCTGCTCTAAACCGGAAGCCACAGATCCCGTATGCCTCCGTCCTGTGGTTCGCCTCAAAGCAGCAAAAAGCCTCGCTTGCGCGAGGCTTTTCATATATCCAGAAACCAAAAACTGTTACGCGACGGCTTCGACGGGCTCGATTGCCACGAAGCGGCCGTGGTTGCCACGATCCAGGAACTTCACGCGTCCGCTGATCTTGG
This sequence comes from Terriglobus sp., assembly GCA_026225595.1. GTDB lineage: Bacteria > Acidobacteriota > Terriglobia > Terriglobales > Acidobacteriaceae > Terriglobus. The sequence continues at coordinate 2,256 of JAMFTB010000072.1, forward strand.
CGAAGAGGGTGTCGTCCTTGCCACGGCCCACATTCAGGCCAGCCTTGATGGGTGTGCCACGCTGACGCACGATGATGCTGCCGCCGGTAACCACTTCGCCCGCAAACTTCTTCACGCCCAGTCGCTGCGCGTTTGAGTCACGTCCGTTAGATGAAGAACCGCCACCTTTTTTATGTGCCATTGCTTTGCCTCATGCGGCGCTTCATTCAGGGAAGCAGCTCGCCGTATTTCAAAATGTGCCACCGAAGCGGCGAAAATCCGAATGCCGAAGTTACTTGGCCTCAGCCTTGAAGCTCTTGCCGTTCACCACTATCTCGTTGATCTTGACCTCAACAAAGTTCTGGCGGTGACCCTGCATCTTCTTGTACTGCTTCTTGCGCTTGAAGTGGAAGACCAGGATCTTTGCGCCGCGGCCTTCGCCAACGACCTCTGCCAGCACCTTGGCGCCGCTCAGCTCCTGCTCAAACTTGCCCTCTTCTGCGCTCACTGCCAGCACGTCAGAAAACTCAATGGCGCTGTTCTCGTAGGCGAGCGTCTCAACCTTCAACGTGTCTCCGGGAGCGACACGGTACTGCTTACCACCGGTGCGAATCACTGCGTACATCACAAACCTCCACGCCCGGCCGTTCGCCGGTGCGCATACAACCTGAACTCGATGTGAGAGCGCGGCGGGAGGCTAAAAAGCCCTCACCAATGCATTGCGGCTGGAGTCACTACACAGCCAGAACGCCTGCTACGCCAAACCTGACAAGAATACCGAGAATCAGGCCCCGGGTCAAGGGACTTATAGGCCTGCTAGGAATTGGAGCGGATCGGAAGGGCACGGCTTCAGCCGTGCCGCAAACCGCCCATGAATTTGATGGGCTTTAGCCCCTGAGGTCAGTTTTTCGCTGACCGCCGCAAAAGCTGACCTCAGCGGCTAAAGCCGTTCCTCCCAAGAGCTTTTTCGGCACAGCTGAAGCTGTGCCCTTCCGATCTGGCGCTCAAAGCGATTCGTGCGTTCTCGCCGCAACATCGTGGATCTGGCTCTAGAGATGCTGCTTCCCAAAAAGCAGGTTTCTCCACTCCGCTGCGCTCCGGTCGAAATGACAGTTCTTCAAGAAGGGCGGCGCTAATTTTCCGTCGGCTTCTCCGCCTTGTCGATCACCATCGCTTGCACCGGCCCGTGCGTGCTCTTCATCACCAGCCCCAGCTGCTGCTGCATGGCAACCAGTAGCGGAGGCGCCTGCGAGTCGGGCATGGGGGGGATTTCGCCTCCAAACTGGGTCTCATCCGGCGACCAGGTCAGTTCAAAGTCGTACCGGGCTGTCAGTCCGGTGTTGTCCACTACGGGGCGGTCAAGCATGGCGCGTTGCATGAGCCGTGCCAAGTCGCTCACGGTAGCATTCCGCGCGGGCATCACCAGCTTGTCCGGGTAGACGGTTGTAACCACCCTGGGATCGGTATTTGGAACGGCGGTCGGCTTCATCTTTGGGCCGTCCTTGGCCACGGTGATCTCGTAGATCAGGAAGTCCTTCGCCTGCCGGTGGAATGCCAGCCCGAAGCGATCGGTCAGCAGGCCGCGCAGCATTAGCATCTGAGCGTCGTGGTCGGGCCGCGTGTCGCCCGGCGTGGTGGCCTGAATGTCGAACTTGTCGGTCTCAATCCAGCCCGGCCCGCCGGAGATGGTTCGCGGATTGAGGTCATACGCCGCTGCAATCAGCAGCTTTACCGTAAAGTTCTTCGCGATGAAGTGGTTATTGCTGTCCATCTGCAGCAGGCGGCTGGACTTCGCATCAGGATCGACCGCCTTGACGGTTGCTACTTCAAACGCAGAGGGAGTGGTTGTCTGCGCACTGGCGGACGTTACCGCAAAGATCAAAGCTGCCGTTGCAATCCGCTTCATCATGCTTCACCGCCGGAAATCGCATTGAAAATCAGTGTGCTGATTCTGACTCACCGCGCAGTGGGTGCGTAAGCCTGTGGCGTGAATTATTCGGCGGATTATTCCGCGGCGAAGGCGGCGTTTTCAAACTGCTCCATCGCTGCGTCGTCCCATGCGTGGCTGGCGGTGCGCCACTGGTGGCGGCCGTCATCCATAAAGTTTGGGAAGTCGCTGCGGCAGTAGCTTACGCGTCGCTCAAAGTCCGCCAACACCTGCGGTACGCCGTCAATCCGCACGGCGGCATGCAGGCCGTCGCGCGACCATTCCACCGTCAGCAGGCGTTCGCGTTCGCCGTCAGGCTGCGCGGCCAGTGCCTCCACGTTGTAGACCAGCATGGCGTCCAGCACGGTCACGTCAAAGTCGTCGTCCACCGTGGCCAGCCGGCCGTCGCAGGCGTAGCAGTAGCCGGCAGAGCCCTCGTCTTCAAACACCATGCGCCACGGCAGTTCGCGCACCGGCGAATAGCTGACCAGCCGCGCCGCACCCACGTGGAAATTGACCGAATCCATACCTTCCACTGTACCGTGAACCCGGCAGCCGCATGGAACAGCGCTGCTTGAGACAAATAGGACATAGCTCTTTGCCTGGATCGCGGTTAATCGGAAGGGCACAGCTTTAGCTGTGCCCTTCCGATGCGACGCGTTCCCTTGAAAGACTTGCACGGTAAGCGGCAGGGCCATGCAAGAACGGTAGACTGATAAGCGCACCCATGAGCTTTCGTTTTCACTTCGGCCGGCCGCAGAAGATTGCCGCATTCATCCTGCTGTTCTTCCTGGCGGCGACGGTGCGGATCATTGGCCGCACACCACTCACTGAGAGTGACTATCGCTATGCCCTGTGCGGCCGCGAGATGTGGGAGCGGCCTGCGCCCGTTGCTGGCTTCTTCACCACCTGCGGCAACATGCAGGGCGACGGCACGCTGGCCTACCGCGCCGCGGCATTGCCGCTCACTGTCTACATCAAAGGCCTGCAGGTTGCGGATTGGATCCAGCAAAAGCGCGCTGGTGCGGCGTATATCCCCAACCCTGTGGGCGGATCCATCTATGACCTGCGCCACCAGATTGTGGGCACGCGCTACCTGCTGCGGATGCCGTTTGCGCTGGCCGCGGTGGGGCTGGGTGCGTGCCTGTGGTGGGTGACACGGCGACTGTTTGGCAACTTTGGCGGTGGTCTGGCGCTGGTGCTGTACTGCATCTCGCCGGTGGTACTGCGCGTGGCCACCACGCCCAACAATGAAATTCTTGCTGCGTGGGGGCTGTACGCCACGGTGTACACGGCCATTGGCATTGCCCACGCCATGTATGGGCCGTCGAAGCGGTGGCGGCCGCGCATTGTGCTGTACACGGTGGCGCTGGGGCTTACGGCGTGCGCGCACATTCTTGCGGCGGTCTTCGGCTGGATCGTTTCGGCAATCTACATGCTGTGGGTGGCGGAGCGCCGCCGCACCGTGGTGCTACCGCTGCTGCTGGTATCCGGCTTTGGGGCGCTGTTCCTCGTGCTTGCCTCCTACACCTTCCGGCTCGGCATTTTTATGTATGTGTTCACGGCGGGTGCCGGCCGTTTCACGCTGAGCCTGATGCCTGCGAAGGAGCTGTTTCTGCATCCGCAGCAGATGGCCATTACCGCGGCTGTCGCGCTGGCGCTGCTGCTGTTCCTGGTGGAGCGGCGCTCCCGCTACTTTGGCAACGTGGTGCCGCTGATTACGGCACTGGCGCTGTTGCCCATCCTGACGACGCAGGTGCTCTCGCAGACGGCGCTTTGGGCGTACCCCTTCGTGCTGACGTTTACTGCAGGCGTCTTTGCAGACGCCACGGAAACACGCCACCGCAAACTCTTCCTTGCAGTCGCAGCCACCACCGTGCTGGCACAGTTCGTCCTCTGCGCCACCTGGTTCGTGATTTCTGCACGTTAGCTAAATGCAATGTCCTGCCGGACGGGCCTCCTGCGCGGAGAGCGGGTGCTCACGCACCTTTTTACTGGCTTCGCCTCGCCCTCCTGATGGTCGGGATGAAACTTCACCCTGACCAACGGGAAGGCCACGCGAAGCAGTAAAGAGGCGTGCAAACGCCCGCCCCGCGCGTAGCGGGCCCGTCCGCCAGGACATTTATTCCTTAATAAATAAGTAGAAATCCGAAATCAAGCATCCAAGCCGGTAGACCCTCATGCGACCACTCCCTCGACTGCTTCTTGTTGCTGCATTGTCCTCCGTGTCGCTGCTTGCGGGCTGCAAGCGCGCACATCGTATGGCGCACCAGACACTTAACCACACCATCGGGTCTGAGCCGGACTACACACCGCAGATCCAGGCGCTGCTGACCACGCCACACATCAGCGACCTGAAGTATCCCGACTTCGCCGCACTGCAGGCGCCCATCAACGACCTTTACGATCAGCACGACTTCGATGCGCTGTGGGTGAAAAGCGGCAAGCCCACGCCGCAGGCTGAAGAGATGCTGGCGGAGTTTGCAGGCGCGCTCAAGCGCGGTCTGCGGCCGCAGGACTATGACGGCGGCAAGTGGCAGCAGCGCGAGGCGAACCTTAAGTCGCCGGAAGGCGCAGCGCTGTTTGATGTTGCGCTCACGGTCAATGCCATGCGTTTCATCAGCGATCTGCACGCGGGCCGCACCAATCCCGCGCACTTCACCTTTGGCGTGAAGGGCTATGACGACCGCAAGATCGACGCAGCGAACGTGCTTGCCACAAACATCATTGACGGCACCGATGTGACCAAGGCGCTGGACGATGTTGAGCCGCAGGCTGCGCAGTTCCAGGCATTGAAGGCAGGCATGGCGCACTACCTTGATCTGGTGCCGCAGGATCACACGGAGCCGCTGCCCGTCATCGACACCAAGGCAAAGATGCTGACGCTTACCGCGGGCTATCCCGCGCTTCAGCCGCTGCAGCAGAAGCTCGTGCTGCTGGGCGATATGTCTTCCACAACGGACCCGAACTCAGCCGACATCGACGCGATCACAGAGGGGTTGAAACACTTTCAGCATCGCCACGGCATTGCAGAGGATGGCAAGCTGGGCCACGACGTGGTGGAAGCGCTAAACACACCCATTGCCGCGCGCGTTACGCAGATTGCAGACAGTATGGAGCGCTGGCGCTGGCTGAATGACAACTACCAGAACGCGGCCATCATGGTGAACCTGCCGGAGTTTCAACTGCGCGCATATGAAGGCACCGGCGCGGATCATCATGAGGTCTTCCGCATGAACGTGGTCGACGGCAAGAGCGATGATCCAACGCACAATACGCCTGTCATTGCAGACCAAATGAAGTACCTCGTCTTTCGTCCCTACTGGAATGTGCCACCGTCCATTGCGAAAAAAGAGATCATTCCGCACATGGAAAAGCAGCACGACTACCTGAGTGCGAAGAACTACGAGACGGTCGATCTCAAGGGCAATCCCGCAGCGGCAGATATGGGCCGCATTGCGCAGGGCAGTGTGATGGTGCGGCAGAAGGCGGGCACAACCAACTCCCTGGGGCTGGTGAAGTTCATGTTCCCCAACCCGTTCAACGTGTACCTGCACGACACCAATGAGAAGGCGTTGTTCACGCGCACGCGCCGCGACTACTCGCATGGCTGCGTGCGCCTGCAGGACCCGCCCAAGCTGGCGAACTGGGTGCTGCGTGACAATCCCAAGTGGGACGAGGACTCGATCGCTGAAGCGATGAATGATGGCCAGGACAACAAGACAGTGCTGTTGCCCAAGCCCATCCCGGTCGTCATCTTCTATGCAACCGCTTGGAGCGACAACGGCGAGATGCACTTCTTCAAAGACATGTACAGCTACGACGCTGACCTTGAGAAGACACTCGACTCAGGCCGCCCGTATCCCACAAAACCCATGCAGGTAGTGACGGAGAAGGACGCGTAATCATCGAGCGTGCCGGGAAGGCCGCAGCTTGTACTCGCATATGTCCGGAACAACCCGCCGCACCTCGAAGGTTTTGGGCGGTTGCGGCAGCGGCACGTTCTGCTGCAGCAGTTTGGAGAAGCCCAGTAACGCCATCGAAGTGATGAGCGCCGCCTGTAGAAGAATGGCCGCGCTCATGGGGCGCTCGGGTACGAACTGAAATGGAGCGGGTGCAGTTTTCGGAACTGCGTCCGCCACGACCCATTGCTTCAGCAGGGATGAGAGCGCATCCGTAGCCAGTTTCCACATGCCGCGCTCTGCAAACATTTCATCGAAGATCCAAAGCATCTCTCCTGCAAAGCGCTCACGAAACGGCGCCGGATGAAGATGCAGAATTGTCCTGTAGAGCATTCGATTGAAGTCGCGATAGCTCATGCCCGGCCGCCTTCTTCGCCCAGCAGGCGATGGGCAATTCGCACGACGCGCTTCATCCTTTGCACGTCGGCCGCCAGCACGTTGCGGCCTTCCTCGGTCAAACGGTAGAGCCGCTTTTTCTCTTCGCCGGCGCGGCCTTTTTCTTCGTAATCCTCAACCCAGCCCAGGTTCAACAGCTTCGCAAGATTGTCATACAGCGTGCCCGGCCCGGGCCGGTATTGCCCGTTTGAGATGCGATTGATTTCGAGGATGATGCCGTATCCGTGCAGGTCTTTCGAGGCCAGCGACAGCAGCACATGGAATGTGGCTGGAGATAAGGGGCTGGTGTCGTTAGTGGCCATGGTCGGAATCCGACTATATCGAAAACCGTGCATCCGTGTCGAGATGGATTTTTTTGCTTGTTCTCGAACATGACTCTTGCACTGTTTAGTCGGATGTCGATATAGTCGGTTTCCGATTAGTTGTGTGGATCGACTCACACGATACCGAGGTGCTTTATGCGATCAGCGTCCCGATCTTTCCTATGGATTTTCGCTTTACTCTTTCCGCTGTTGTCCCACGCGCAGGAACCCGCCCCGCCTGATGCATCGTCCCTGTTGCTGCATCCTGTTTCTCCTATGCCCAGTTTTTCCGTTGTGAGTGTGGTGCCCAGCAAGCCGGATGACCGAAACGGGTGGACGGGCAGCAATGACGACAGCTATCACGCGCGACTCACGGTGATAAAAGACGTTTTGGCGTACGCATTCGGCATTGGGTATGACCAGGAGATGAGCAAGCTTCCTCCCGCGTGGGTTTCAAACGATCGGTTCGACATCGTCGGCAAGCTGGATGACGAGCAGATCGCTGCATACCATGCGATGGACCGGTATGCACGCGAAGCGCAGATGCGTCTGATGGTGCAGTCGCTGCTGAAAGACCGCTTTCATCTCGTCTACCACTTTGAGAGCCGCGAACTGCCGCTGTATCGGCTCCAGATAGCGAAGGGTGGTTTCAAATGTCCGCGTGATACCACATCTCCGCCGGCGATTGCCGATCCGTCGCGCCCACCATTTCGAATGTCCGCATCACCGCCTCCGCCGCCACCACCGCCGGGGTGGGTTCAGCCATCTGTTGCAGAGGAGAAGAGAATGCAGCAATCGATGCACATGATCACAAAGGGATGGCCATTCTGGCTGCTGGTAACCTCGCTGAGCCATCAGCCGGAGGTGGGCGGTAAGCCGGTGCTGGATGACACGGGATTGGACGGCGCGTATGCGTGCGACCTGCAGTGGTCGCGCCAGGGAACAGAGGGACCAGGGCCGGATTTCTTTCCCGCCGTGCAGGACCAGCTAGGGCTGAAGTTTCAGCCATCGCGAGGAACGATTGAAGTGCTGGTGGTGGACAGCATCGAACATCCGTCTGCCAATTAGCACTTCCAAGCGCCAGAAACCGATTTTGTCGGCAGTCCGGCCAAATCTCCACTCCAACGCACGGCTTGCTATGCTCATCTCATCCACAGATGAGTCATACCACCCGCCACCGGCTGCTGTGCTGCGCTGCACCGTTGTTGCTGCTGGCTGCGTCGTCGCGCGTGATGCTGGCGCAGGCATCGCCCACGCCGACGGGCGAGCCGGAGGTGCTGAAGTCCTCCGCAGGCATTACGGAGGTGGGCGTGTTGAACCGTGCGGAGTACCGCATCGACATCCCCGCCAACTGGAACCATGCGCTCGTGGTCTTCTACCACGGCTATTCGGAGTCGACCTTCCGCTTTCGACTGGATGGCAGCATTGGCCAGCAGCCGGACCAGATGTTCAAGCGCGGCTATGCCGTTGTGCAGAGCGGCTATAGCCAGTCGGGCTGGGCGCTGCAGGCGGCCTATGCGGATACGGAGTCGCTGCGCCGCTACTTCGTAAAGAAGTACGGCCCACCGCGCGAGACCTATGCCGCCGGTGGCTCCATGGGCGGCGCGCTCACCATGATCGCAATGGAGTTGAACAACAAGACATACACCGCGGGGCTGAACCTGTGTGGCGCCGTCGGTCCCAGCTATGTGCATCTCAACCGGCGCTTCGCCATCCGGGCCGCGTTTGATTTTTACTTCCCCGGCCTGATGGGGCCGCTGGACCCTGTGCCGGTGAACTTTGAAGAGAGCGATGCCCTGCGCGCAAAGGTGCTGGCCGCGCTGAAGGCCAAGCCTGACGCAGCGCTGGCCATGCGTGAACTGACCAGCCTGCATTCAGACGTGGAGGTCTCGCGAGAGATTGGCTACTTCACCTACGTCATTGCCGATATGCAGCGGAAGGCCGGCGGCAATCCGTTTGATAACACCGACTGGATCTACACACGCACCAGCGTCAACAGCGTGACGGACTACGCGCTGAACGACGGCGTGCGACGCTACTCGCCAGAGCCCCGCGCGCGTGATTACCTGATGGCGCACTACTGGCCCACCGGCCGGTTGACGCGGCCCATGCTGGCACTGCACACGGTCTACGATCCGCTCATCCCAGCCAGCACGTTGTCGCTGTATGCAGCGGAGGTGGCGCACGCGGGCTTTGCCGAGGGAATTCTCGTCGCGGAGCACATCGGTGGGTTGACGGTTGCGCCGATCGATTACGCCGGCGTTCCCCGCATCACCTACTCCTCGCCCGAAGTCGCGTC
>JAMFTB010000073.1 GCA_026225595.1 Terriglobus sp.
GGGATTCGCACTCCGGTCACCCAGAGGGCGTTGATGCAACGAGCGCGAGCACACCGTTCACCCCGAGCGGGGTCCGAATCGGTCGCCTGAGGTCATCGCGGCGGAAAGCTTGTCGGGCCGCGCGCGAAGCGAATAGCGTTGCGTGGCTCTGACCGTGGCCCTCGACGACGCGAAGACCGGCAGCTTCACCGCGATCGCTCCAAAGCCCGGCGCGCATGGTCCCGTCGTTGTCCACAACACGCACCACTTCAGCTATGCAGACGGCTCACCGTACTTTCCCTTTGGCACCACCAGCTATGCGTGGATTCACCAGTCGCACGAGCTGCAGCAGCAGACGCTGGCCACGCTGAAGGCCGCGCCCTTCAACAAAATCCGCATGTGCATCTTTCCCAAGCACTACGAGTACAACCACAACGAACCGGAGTTCTATCCCTTTCCGCGCACCGGCACCACCAACGACTACACACGCTTTGATCCGCGCTTCTTCGCGCATCTTGAGGAGCGCGTGCTCGACTTGCAGAAGATGGGCATTGAGGCTGACCTGATCCTGTTTCACCCCTACGACCGCTGGGGCTACCAGGAGATGAGTGCCGAGACGGACGCGTTTTACCTGCGCTACGTGGTCGCGCGGCTGGGTGCGTACCGCAACGTGTGGTGGTCCATGGCCAACGAGTGGGACCTGATGCGGCACAAGACCCTGGCTGACTTTGACCGCCTCTTCCACGTGCTTGAGGCAGCGGATGCGCACGGGCATCTTCGCTCCATCCACTACTCCGTCACCATGTATGACTACGCGCGGCCATGGGTGACCCACGCCAGTCTGCAGACCGACGAGTTTGAGAAGACCTCGGGATGGCTTGCGGCATGGGGCAAGCCGGTGCTGTTTGATGAGTGCAAGTATGAGGGAAATCTGAATAAGCGCTGGGGCAACATCAGCGCGGGGGAGATGGCGAGGCGCTTTTGGGTGGGCGTGGTCAGCGGTTGCTATGTGACCCACGGCGAAACCTATCTGCCGGAGACCGACGCCGCCTTCAACGAAGACACCACACCCACGCTGTGGTGGGCGCACGGCGGCACGCTGCACGGTGAAAGCTCCGCGCAGCTTGCGCTGCTGCGCAAGCTTGTCGAAGAAACTGCACCCAAGCCTGCCGCGCGCATGGGATTAGAGTCGCCTGCGAATCCTTACTATTTAAACGGTACGGTCTACGGCGGCGCAGACGGTAAGCAAGCGCAGACCATCCTGTATTACCTGGACCTGCACCAGCCCGTCTGGTACGAGTTTCCACTGCCCGCAGGCACCTTCCATGCAGATGTGATTGACCCCGCAGCAGGAACTGTAACCGCCGTTCCGGGAACCTTCACCAAAGTCGCCAAGCTGCGCCTGCCCGTGAAGCCACACAACGCTGTCCGCTTCCGCCTGGTGTAAGACGTGTCCTGCCGGACAGGCCCACTGCGCGTGGAGCGGGCGTTTCCACGCCTTTTTACTGGCTTCGCCTCGCCCCTCCCGATGGTCGGGATGAAGTTCATCCTGACCATCGGGAAGGCCACGCGAAGCAGTCAAGGGGCGTGTGAACGCCCAAAGAAGGGCCGCTTGCGCGGCCCTTCTTTGCTTCCCAACTTTGGATCTATCCGTTAGCTGCGGTCGCGGCCAAGGACCTCAAGTTTTACGTGTGCGAGTCCCTGCTCCACCATGCCGAGCTCCTCTGCAGCTGCGCTGGAGAGATCGATCACGCGGTCTGGCGTGAGGGTTCCGCGGTCGTTGATGCGGACCACGACGCTGCGCATGGACCGCAGGTTGGTGACGCGGACAATGGTTCCCAGGGGCAGTGTCTTGTGCGCGGCGGTCAGCTGGGTATCGTCAAAAATCTCGCCAGAGGCCGTTTTGCGGCCGTTCCAGACGTCGCCGTACCAGGACGCGAGACCACGCAGCGGGCTGGTGCCCAGGCTGTACAGAAGGTGATGGGGCTTTTCTGCGATCTTGGGAGCAGATGGAGCAGGCGGTGCAGGAGCCAGCGGCTCAACCGCGGTGCGAAGCTCAACCTGGTGCACATGATGTACCAGCACAGTTGCGCCGGCGGTAAATGCAGAACCTGCAGCGATGGCAATGCCAAGCACCATTGAAGGACGGCGGCGCGCCAGACGAACCATTGCGCGCGAATGCAGCAGGGTACGGGTAAGGGAGTGGGAACCGGCACGACGGGCGGCAAAGATGCTGGTGCTGCGCCGGGTCTGAGCCTGGGGATGGACTTGGGTCTGGTCCGAACCGTTTTCGGTATAGGTGGCGATCAAGCAGTTACCTGCGAGTCGAGGAAGCAATGCGGGGCTGCGCCGTGGCGCGCGTTAATGCAAGTGCTGGTCACAGGAGGTGTATGCGGGGTGTCTTTTACTTCTTGCCCAAACTGGCGCAAATGTACAAGCACGGCATATCCCTGAGCTCCGCTGTCTTCTCTCGTCTTCTTTCTTTTTGATTTTTTCTGCGGCCCGAAGAGCCACTTGGACGCACTTGGCGGCGTCTTGCCGAATCTGCCCCGGCCCGCACTCCGTGCGCAGGCCTGATGACTTTCAATGCAACCCGTACGATGTACGAAAAATTGCACTGGTTGGACGCACTTTTTGCTTTTTCTGTGGGGAACCGGGAAAGATTCCCAGCCCCAGGCAAACGGCGCACCAACGATCCTGAGCCCTATTCTACCGGGGAAATGACCCAAAATCGGCCTATGCCCCAGCATTACTTTGTATGTCACTCATTCCTATAGCCTTGTATCGCAAATAAAACTGTCATTTACGATGCTGGGGAGGGCTTTATGGACAATTTGACTGCGGCGCGCCGGACGGAAGACATTGCGCTGGATCTGCTGAAATTTATCGCCTCCACCACCAACGTGTCGCGCGGCACGGGCGGCGGAACACCCGGATTCACCGGCGGCGCCGCTCCCAAGGGCGATGACCAGGTGGCGCACCTGCTGGAGCTGTACGGCAAGTGCCGCCAGGCAGTTGAGGCTCCGGCAAAGTAAGTGAGCACGACCCCGCTGCAGGTTGCGGTGGTGGGTGCGGGCGCCTTTGGGCGCAATCACCTGCGCGTCTACAGGGCTTTAGAGCGTGACGGCCAGCCGGGGCGTGATCGCCAACAGATAAAACTGGTCGCCTGCGTGGACCCGTCGGAGGCCGCGCGCAGCGCTGTTGCTGCGGAATATGCTGTGCCCGTCTTCGCCTCCGTTGAAGAGCTGTTAGCGAGTGACCTGCACGTGGACGCAGCCAGCGTCTGCACGCCCACGGTGCACCACGCCGCGGCAGCCACAGAGCTGCTGCGCGCGGGCATTGATGTGCTGATTGAGAAGCCCATTGCCGCATCGCTGGCGGAGGCGGACGCCATCCTTACCGCGGCCGCTGAACACGACCGCGTGGTGCAGGTGGGCCACCTGGAGCGGTTCAACCCCGCGGTGACTGCAGCCACGCCGCTGATGAACCGGCCCATGTTCTTTGAGTCGCACCGGCTGAGCATCTTCACGCCGCGATCGCTGGATGTGGATGTGGTGCTGGACCTGATGATCCACGACCTGGACGTGGTGCTGACGCTGGCCGCGTCGCCCGTGCGCGAGGTGCGCGCGGTGGGCCTGCCCGTACTCTCACGCAAAACCGACATTGCCAACGTGCGCGTGGAGTTTGAGAGCGGTGCCGTCGCCAACTTTACCGCAAGCCGCGTCAGCACAGAGCGTGTGCGCAAGCTGCGCTTCTTTCAGCCGCACCAGTACCTGTCGCTGGACTTTGCGCGGCAGGATCTGTTGATGATTGACGTCACCGCCGCCGCATCGCTGACACCCGCGCAGATGCAGGCGCTGTTCGCGGCGCAGGGCATGTCGCAGCCGGACGAAGCTCACTCTGCCGAAGAGGTTGAGGCGCATCTTGCCTCATTGCGCACAGGCCCGAAGGAAACTACAGCTCAGACCGAAGCTGCAGCCGCAGCTGCGCATCCGTCTGCTGGCTTGTCACTGCGCAAGGTGCCCACGGAACCGGGCGAACCGCTACGGCTGGAGATTGAGTCCTTCCTGAACGCAGTGCGCACACGCGAAACCCCACGCGTAAGCGGCAACGACGGCCGCGCCGCGCTGGCCCTGGCGCTGGAAATCAACTCCGCAATAGCAGCCCACGCAGAACGCGCCGGTCTCTAAGTCACTTCGCAGCATGTCCTGCCGGACGGGCCTCCTACGCGGAGGGCGGGTGCGCGCAGCCGGCCCGTCCGGCAGGACACGGCTTAATTCATGACAGAGAGGAACTGAGCCCAGGGACCGGCATCGGTCTTGAAGCGGCGTGCCATGGTGCGGCTGATCTGCAGGATGTGCGCCATGTCATGCGCGCTCCATGTGGCGAGAAGCTCGCGCGCAGTGACAGCGCCCAGGACGGGATGTGTACCGGTAAGTGCGAGCTGCTCTTCCGTGATGTTCAACGCACGCAACTCATCCAGATTTTTGCGACGCAGCGCCGCGAACTCATCCAACAGCATCTCCAGCGTTTTGCCCTTGCTCTCGCGGAACATCGCCTCGCGGTCAAACGGATCAAACGCGCGCGAAGGTCCATCAATCAGGATGCGATTAAGCCGCGTCATCCAGTCGCCATGCTCGCCGTGGATGAGGTGGCCCAGCACGTCAAAGGCGCTCCACGTATTGGGGCCATCGGTCGCATCTGTCCACACGGCAGGCAGGCCGCGCAGCATTGCATTCAGCGTGCCGGGCGTACGCTCAAGCACCGGCAGAATCTCTTCAATGAAGGGGTGGCTCATGGGTTTAATGGTAATTCTTCGAATGCATTGTCCTGCCAGACGGGCCTCCTGCGCGGAGGGCGGGCGCTCACGCGCCTTTTTACTGCTTCGCTTGGCCCTCCCGATGGTCGGGATGAAATCCTCTTGCCGACCAGCCAATGCAAAAGAAATCGGCTTTAGCCATTGAGATAGAAAGTAGGGAAGTTTCTTATGCGGCTTGTCTATCTCGGCGACTAAAGCCGCGCCCATTCATTTCATGCCGACCAACGGGAGGCGCACCGCGAAGCAAAGTACACGTCACGAAGTGACCGCCCCGCGCGTAGCGGGCCCGTCCGGCAGGACATGTTTTTTATAAGCAGTGAAAGGAAGTATGAGCGTTACCGAATCGCTTGCATGCTGTAGCGGAAGAGCTGGTCGAAGTCCGTGCGGATGGTTAGCTCTGTGGACTCGTGCTTTGCGATTGCTGTCTCAATGGCCTTCTGCGCGCTCTCGCGTTTGTAGCCGAGGTTGGTCAGCGCGGAGAGCACATCGTCAATGACGGGGCCGCCCTGGAAGCCGGACGTGCTGTGCGCAGGAGCTGCTGCCTGCAGGTCGTCCAGCTTGTCCTTCAGCTCAAGCACCACGCGTTCTGCTGTCTTTTTGCCGATGCCCGGAATCCTGGTGAGCGTTGCGTGATCGCCACCGCGGATGGCCGCGACAAGCGACGCTGCGGACAAGCCACTGAGCACGGTGATGCCAAGCTTGGGACCGATGCCGCTGACGGTGATGAGCCGCTCAAACAGCCGCTTTTCGTCACGGTCCGTAAAGCCGAAGAGCGCGATTCGTCCTCGCGCACCTGCGTGTTGATGAACAACGACACCTCTGCACCCTCCGCGGGCAGCGCGGAGAATGTGGGCACGGTGATGCTGACGTCGTAGCCTACGCCGGCGCATTCCACAATGGCCTGGCCGGGAGTTTTGCTGAGAAGTCGTCCGCGCAGATGAGCAATCATGCTGTGGCTGATTGTAGAGGCACGCGACGTTAGCCGCGGCGGCGGTAGAGGATCTGGAACTGGTAGCCGTCGTTTGCGGGGAACAGCTTGTTTACCATGCGCAGCCGCTCTGCCAGAGCGGGTGCTGCCAGCAATGGATATTCACGCTCGCGCAGATCAGCGTAGTCAAAATCAAGATGCAGCGAGAGCAGGTAGACGGCCAGCGCATCTGCGAAAGCTGCTGCATAAAAAGCACCGCGCGCCTTCTCATCGATGACGCCTGTACTGCTTGGAATCGTTGCCGCTACTGCAGAGCCGATGGCAGGCAGCGGATGGCCCATGGCCTCTGCGCGCTCTTCCCATGCGTCAATGGATGTTTCGCCACGCACGTTGGCCAGCGCCTGCTTCCACACCATTTCGCCAAAGACGACGGGCACGCCGACGCTGTCCACAAAGTTGTGCGCCACGTTGATGAAGAACTCAAACGCCAGCGCAAAGCGATCGATATGCAGGCGGCTTGAGAGGAAGACGTATTCCGTGTCGGCCACTGGAGCATTGCGGTGGCAGATGGCCTTGTCCACCAGCGATGCGTGGAACTCCGGCGCGATCAGCGTGCGGTCTGTAATGGAGAACGGTGTGGACTCATCGCCTTCAAGCCGTGCGGCTGACAGCGCCAGCGGCACAAACACGTACACATGTTTGTTAAGCACACCGGCCAGTGGAGCGGGCACCGCACCCACCATGCGCGCAATCTCTGCGGGCGTGGTGTTGGGTGTGTCCAGCCGGCCCAGCGTGGCATAGCGCACACCGTTGGCGGCGGTGGCTGTGGTAGCGCGGCTCACCGCCTCTTCCGGCGTTAATAGATCGGTCTTGAGGGCATCCGTCATTCAGCAGGTATTCTATCGTTGAGAGGCCACAGAAAACCGTGCCGCCGCAAACCATCATGACCCAGACCACACCGCATCCCGACGCAGCAAAATCCAGGCGGCCACTGTACGCGCCCAACTACACCGGCCCACGCTTTTTTGGTGCTCCTGTGGGCGACTTCTCTGTGCTGCAAACGCTGCTGATCACCGGCGCCACCGGCGTTGCGTGCTTCCTTGCCGCCACGTTTCTGGCCATTATGACCATGCTGGTGATGACCTTTACCGGGCGCACGGTGGATTTCTCCATTGCATACCGCTGGGTGGGACTGCCGGTGGGTATTGCCATGCTGCTGGCCGCCGCCGGCTACCTGGGCAGCCTGCTGGTGATGCGGCTGAAGAACAAGGCGACGCGGTAGGCTTGGCCTCGTGATGGGGGGTGTTTCCAGCCGTTTACCGTCCGCTTATCGATAACCACACTCTCTCTCAAATACACTGCGCTTATGCCTGACCGCTTTCGAGCGCCCTACAACGCACCTGATCCCTACCGCTGGACCATTGGTCTGCTGCTGGGGCTGGGCGTGCTGGTCAATTACTTTGACCGGGTCAACCTGTCCGTCTCGCATGATGCGCTGGTGGGCACTTTTGGCATCTCCGCGTTTACGTTTGGCATGCTGTCTGCCGCTTACTCATGGACGTACGCCGCCTGCCAGCTGCCCACGGGCGTGCTGCTGGATAACTTTGGCGTGCGCCGCGTTTCGCTGGTTTCCATCGCCATATGGGGCATTGCCTCTGTAGCGGCTGCGTTTGCGCCGGGCGTGGTGCTGTTTTTTGTGGCGCGGCTGCTGCTGGGCATTGGCGAAGCGCCCACCTTTCCCGCCAACGCCAAGGCCATTGGCGCGTGGTTTCCGGCAAGCGAGCGGTCGCTGGCCACCGCCATCTTTGACAGTGCAGCAAAGTTTGCCAATGCCATTGGCGTGCCGCTGCTGGGCCTGCTGCTGCTGAACGTGGGCTGGCGCTGGTCCTTTGGCTTTACCGCCGTGTTGTCGTTTGGCTACCTGGCAATCTTTGCGCTGGTCTACCGCGAGCCGCGTCGCTTCTCCATGCGCAACGTCGTTCTGCTGGGCGAAGAGTCAGAGGATCCGCAGGCGTCGCTGGCGCCGCCCATACCGCTGATGCGGCTGCTGCGCGAACGCAAGATCATTGCCATGGCCATTGGCTCCGGTGCGTACAACTACGTCTTCTACCTGTTGCTGACGTGGCTGCCCACCTACCTGGCAGAGACGCTGCACATCACGCTGCGTCAATCGTTCCTGTTCACCGCAGCGCCGTGGCTGGTGGCCACTGCTGCAGACCTGCTCATTGGCGGCTTCCTGGTGGACTTCCTCATCAAGCACGGCCTTAACCCCAGCCGCGTGCGACGCAGCGTGTTGATTGGCGGAACGCTGTGCGCGCTGGGACTTGTTGCCGCCGCCTTTGCGCACACGCCCATGGGGGCACTGGTGCCCATCTCCATTGCGATTGGTGGCCTGTCTGCCGCTGCGCCGGTGATCTGGAGCATGCCTTCGCTGCTGGTGCCCAACAGCAGCACCGGCAAGGTGGGCAGCATCATCAACTTCTCAAACCAGCTGTCTGCCATTGCAGCGCCCATCCTCACCGGCCTGAGCGTGAAGCTTACGCATGGCTACACATGGGCCTTCGGCATTGCCGTGGCCTACATTGTGCTGGGCGTGCTGGCATACACCGTCATGCTGGGCCGCGTGGAAGCAATCGACATTCAAGCCGCGCTGGCTGACGCTTAGGCGTTCACACGCCCTTTTACTGCTTCACGTGGGCCTCCCGATGATCGGCAAGAAATTCCTGTGTCAACAAAACGGGTGCCCCACATATCGCTTTTGATATGTGGGATTCAAGTCGGCACGAATCTTGATCCCGACCATCGGGAGGGCCGAGGCAAAGCCAGTAAAAAGGCGTGAAACGCCCGCCCCACGCGCAGTGGGCCCGTCCGGCAGGACATAGCTTTTTCGCCTTACTTCTTATTGAGAATCGCGCGAGTAGAACCGACGGTGACTCCGCCGTCAATCAACAGCGTTTGCCCCGTCATATAGCGCGATGCTTCGCTGGCCAGGAAGACCACCGCACCATCCAGATCGTTCGGTGCGCCGGGGCGCTTCATGGGGATGCGCTCGACAAGGTAATCGACCCAGCCTTCGTCCTCATACATGACGGCGTTCTGCGCGGTCTTGAACCAGCCCGGCGCCAGCACGTTGACGGTGATGCCGTGTTTGCCCCAATCATCTGCAAGAGACATCGTGAGCTGCTTGATGCCGCCGCGGCTTGCGCCATACGGCCCCAGCCCCGCAAAGCCACGCACGCTGGTGACACTGCCCACGTTGATGATGCGTCCGTAGCCTTTTTCAATCATGCTGCGCGCGATGCCCTGCGCCACAAAAAACGCTCCGCGCAGATTGGTGTCAAGGATGGCGTTCCAGTCATCCCACGTGACCTCAAGCGCAGGCTTGCGGATGTTCATGCCTGCGTTGTTGACGAGGATATCGACCTTGCCGAAGAGCGCTGGCGCGGCTTCTGCAAAGGCGTTGATGCTGGCCTGGTCGCGCACATCGAGCGTAATCGCCTTCGCTTCGATGTTCATCGAAGTGAGTTCTGCGATGAACGCATCGCAGTCGCCCGCCTTGCGGCTGGTGACGATCAGCTTTGCACCGGCGCGACCAAGCGCGCGCGAAAAATACTGCCCCAGCCCGCGCGATGCGCCGGTAACAACAGCCACCTGGCCCGTTAGATCGAAGAGGTTCTCTGCCATGTTTCTGAAAACTCCCGTGCTGTCATTCTGAGCGAAGCGAAGAATCCCCGCGTACGCTCGCGCTGCGATGTTGTGTCCGCATTCCGCTGCACGAATGCTGTGGCTAAAAGGTGCCGAACGCGCTCGTCATGTCGAACGCGTCGGGATCCTTCGCTTCGCTCAGGATGACGTCGCATTTGTAGAATTCCTAAGGCTTTAGGAGGTTGGCTTCACCACAACCTTCAACAATCCGGCCTCGCGCGCGTGCAGTCGCTTGAACCAGGATGCCGCCTCATCCAGCGACGAGACTGCGGAGATCAAAGGCTTCACCGTGATCGCGCCGCTGGCAAGCAGACGAATCGCATCCGGATACTCGCCCGCGGACGAGCACGAACCCTGCAGCCGCACCTCGCGTGTGACGACGCGTTGCAGTGGCAACGGAACCTCCGGCTGGATGTTCCCTATCAATGTCACAGTGCCGCCGCGACGCACGCATTCAATGGAAGCAACCACAGTCTCCGCGCGACCCACTGCTTCCAGCACAACGTCCACACCGCGGCCATTGGTGCGCTTCAGAATCTCTTCAACAAGCGCGTTGCCGCTAAGGCACAGCGTGTCCGGAATGCCCACCTCGACTGCCATCTGCAGACGCGCTGCATCCACGTCTGCAATCGTCACGTGTGAGCATCCCGCAGCGCGTGCTGCCTGCGCTGTGAGCAGGCCGATCATGCCTGCGCCAATGACAAGCGCTGACTCACCGCCCTTCATCTGCGTGACGCGCACACCATGCAGCGCAACAGAGACAGCCTCAAGCATGGCTGCTTCTTCAAACGGAAAGTCATTCGGCAGCCGATAGAGGATGCGCGCGGGCACCGCAACCAACTCTGCAAAGGCGCCGTTGCGCCGGTAGTCGCCGCAGGAAACGCCGAGTACCTGGCGGTTGTCGCACAGGTTCACCTCTCCGCGCAGGCAGTATTCACAAGCGCCGCAGTACACGGTGGAGTCAAACGTGACGCGGTCGCCTGGCTTGTAGTCCGCCACGTCCGCGCCAACTGCGGTGATGATGCCCGCGGCCTCATGCCCCATGACGATGGGCGGAATGCGCCGGCCCGAACCGCCGTCGTAACCATGCACGTCACTGCCGCAGATGCCGCACGCCGCCACACGGATGACCACTTCATCCGCTGCAGGCGCAGGCGCGGGCATGTCCACCACCTGCAGGTTCTCGTACTGCTCCAGCATCAGCGCTTTCATTGCGATTCCCTCTTCTCAAGGATAATCGCTGCACCGATCAAGAACGCTACAAGCTTGTCCTGCCGGATGGGCCTTCTGCGCGGAGAGCGGGTGTTTCACGCCTTTTTACTGGCTCCGCCTCGCCCCTCCCGATGGTCGGGAAGAAGTTTTCTTGCCTACCAACAGGAAGGCCCGCTGCGAAGCGGGTACAAGTCACGAAGTGACCGCACCGCGCGAAGCGGGCCAGTCCGGCAGGCACCACAATGACTGATAGGGGCTAATAGTTGAAGATGGGTATCTTATACGGTTGACTGCCAATGAAAAGGACCATATACCCTGCAGGATTCCCCGGCAAAGCACTTGCCACCCCGCTAGCGGCAGCATATTGCACCTGCGAACCGATTGCCGCCATGCCCGATGGTACCGGGCCCGCCGCTCCAGTTAGGACGACTGCCCCGCCGACTTCAAAACCGCCGCTGAGGACATACGAACTACCCTGGTGCGCCCAGAACGCGCCCGCAAAGGGCCCGACCAAGACATCGGTGTCCAAATCGAGCTCGCCGTTTCCCAACCGATTCCAGCTAATGCCTCCGCCATTGAAGTCGTTGCTACCAGCATCGTGAGCGACAAACTCACCACCGCGTTTGAAGGTATATTGACCGGCCCCCGGCAATACTGCAAAGTTGCCGGTAGTTGTTTCGGCTTCGAGAAACTGGGACGTTGGTCCGGCGACAATTCCGGACCCGCTTACAGCAATAGCGTGGATAAACGAGTCGTCATTCGCGTTGTCCAGTGCGTCGCTCCCCGTTCCACCTGGGCCGCCATTGCCTTCCATATCTATTCCAATAAAGGTGTTATGAGCTGATGGAGGCTCGATATCGACGCCTCCGTACCCGGATGAACCGGATGTGTTGTTGCTCTCAGAAGTGCCCGAGGTAAACGTCATGCTGAGAGCGCTATTCAGCATCCATCCGGTACCAGTAAGACCCTCTGCAGCGGCGTCAATCACCGTTCCATCTGTAGTGCCTCCACCAGGCGCGCCATCGAAGCAAAGGCCGTGTGCGGGTGTCGATCCTCCATACCCCAGTTGGCCATTTTCAACGTAGCTCGTGCGCGGACGATAGAACGTGTCTGTAACTGCGAAATTAGTGGCAATGCCACACCCAGTGACGCCCCACGTAGAGATATTCGAGAAGTCTGAGTGGAATGATGCGTACAGATGCAGAGCGTCCGTAGCATTTCCTGTCGAACCGAGGATAGAAATGTCGCGTATCGTGACATCGTCGATGTCTGTCGAAGGACTATCACCTCCGTTGTACGCCGGAGAGATGACTGACATTACAGCCGGCACCGTTGCGCTGCCGGTGTAGCGCCACCAGGTGACCGCATACCCCGCACCTTCCAGGTGAAATCCATTGTTTGTGATCTTTACGGGGACCGAGGAATTCACAACCACTGCTCCAAGACGGTCAGTCAGATGGAGTGTCGCATTCGTCGCTCCGCTAGGATTGCCCGGTATCGTCCCGTTCAGGTAGGCAAAGGGATCTACCGAGCAACTCTGAGTTCCTGTGAAGTGCGTTGCGTCTACATATTGCAGACCATTCTGGAGTGCGTAGATGTTTGCCTGCTGTAGCTTCTGGCACATGTCAGCGCCCGCGAACTGGTCAGCTTGCGGTGTGCCGTTGATTAGTTGGGCTGTGATGTTGGTTTGAGCGTTCGCGGTAAGGGCACCGGCGAGCAGGCCCAAGACACATAAGATCCTCTTCATAAATTCTCCTTTGACGTAACTCAGTACCGGAGAAGAAAGTCGAGTGCTATATGTCCTAGAATCGCTCTACTGACGAGCAAGTCTACTCGCCTGTATTGTGACGTACTTTATTCATTTGTAAATAAAGGGCCGGGCGTCACCGCCTCGGCCCATTATGGTCCGCTGAATCTGCGAACTACTTATCGAGCTTGCGCCACCAGATGTCGCGCACGCTGATTTTGCTGGGCTGGCTTTCAATTTCAAAGCCAATCTGGCCGATCTGGTTGTTGGCGTCGTTGGGATTGTCGTCAATGAAGATGGCCATGAGCTGGCCGTTCATGATGTGCATCATCACGCCGCCGCGCGCGATGATTTCATAGTCGTTCCACTCGTTGTGCTTTACGAAGCCGCCCAGCGCGCGCTTATCGCCAATGGTGCCGACCAACCGGTTGCTCTGGCCCGGGATTGCTTCCGTGACCTGGCCGCGATAGGCAAGGATGCCCTGCATGGTGTTCTCGGAGTACCACTGGCCTGTGTAGTCCGACGAGGCCTGCCGCACGGGATACCAGAAGTCTGCCTGGGGGCCGGTGAGCAGCCACTTGGTAGGTGTGCCGTTGGGGCCTGCAGCCGCTGGCTGGCTGCGCGTCCACGGCACGCCGGCCTTGCTGCGGTACTGGATGCCGCCGCCGCCGCCGTTTTCAATCTTCATCTGCAGCTTCAGGTCAAAGTCTTTCGCCTTGTCTGCGGTGTAGACGATGTAGCTGTTGCCGCGCGGCTTGTCCTTGAGGGTTTCGCCGATCATCACACCGTCTTCTATGCGCCAGATGGTGGGATCGCCATCCCAGCCGGTCATGGTCTTGCCGTCGAAGATTTGCGTGAAGCCGTCGTGCGCATCAATGTCGTAGGGCAGCGGGTCGTGGAACTTGGGCATGCCGGGAAAGGTCTTGCCGTCGGGGCCGGGCGCGGGCGGCCGCGCGGAGGGCGACTCCAGCGACGGCGGAACTTCCTGCGCGTGCAACATGGCAGCAGGTAACATCACAGTTGCAGTAAGGGCCAGTAACGACCGGCAAATCAAACGCGAGCAGGAGCGATGAAGAGAGGACATGGCGTTTTCGTACCTTCCGTTTGAGACGTTTCAGAGACGCGCCGAGTGTAGCGGGAAAACACCTCCATTGGCGACTGATTTTCTACGCCAAGAAAGAAAGGGCAGATGCACTGATGTATCCAGTGCATCTGCCCTTCGGTCATGCGAAAGCTTGTAGCTTTCGGCTAAGTTAGAACGTGCCCTTGATGGCGAACTGCAGTGAGCGGTTATCCATCGAGGTGCCGGTGATCTTCGCAACGCCGGTGGCATTGCTGACGTCGCCCGACGGGTTGTTGAAGATGCCGTGGTTGATGATGTTGTATGCCTCAGCACGGAACTGCATGTTCAAACGCTCGTGGATCTTGAAGTTCTTGATGCCAGAGAGATCGAACGATGCGGTGCCAGGGCCGCGGCCCGTGTTACGCGTTACCCAGCCCTGAAGGTTGGGCAGAGGACGGGCCAGGGCCACGTAGCTGCCCGGGGTACCTGTGATGGTAGCCGCAGTCGGTGACTGCGAGTAAGCGGTGGGATCGAACCAGTTGCTGATGCCCTTGGTCGCACCCTTGTAGGAACTTGCCACCGTACGACCTGGCGCCAGGTATGCGCGGCAGCCGATGTAGCTGGCAAACGTGCAACCCGAACCACCGATGTCAAACGGGTAACCGCCACGCAGCTGGATGGCTGGCTGAAGGCTCCATCCACCGATGATCGCGTTGGCAACTCCGCCCTGCGCGTAAGGCTTGCCCTTACCGAACGGCAGCTCGTATCCGCCCGAGATGACCGCGCGGTTGCGAACGTCGTAGTTCGAATAAGAATGATCGAAGGAAGTGGTGGTTGCGTACGACGAATCGTTTGCGCCCGCCTCACCCGAGATGTTGTCCAGGTTCTTCGACCACTGGTAGCTGCCCAGGTAGTACAGGCCCTTCTTCGTCCGCTGCTCGATCTTGACCGAACCGCCGTTGA
>JAMFTB010000074.1 GCA_026225595.1 Terriglobus sp.
GGGGCGGTCACTTCGTGACTTGTACTCGGCTTCGCGTCGCGCCTCCCGATGGTCGGCATGAAATGTGTGCGTTTGGTATGCCCCAACCAATGAATTGTCGTCCTGAGCGTAGCGAAGTCGAAGGACCTGCATTTCGCTGGCGCCGGCACGGATTTCAAATCCTGACCAACGGGAAGGCCACCCGAAGGAGTAAAGAGGCATGCAAACGCCCGCTCTCCGCACAGGAGGCCCGTCCGGCAGGACAAGCGCCCGTATCAAGTCAACAAAGCAACGGATTGCCCGCGTATGTCGGCATATGGTACTCATAACGCGCCGGCACCCTGCGGCCATCCGCATCCGGAGCGCCGCCTCTTTTGACACCTTCTGCCGACAACGCAATGGAAGCGCCCGCAGCAGGACAGGCCGCGGGCATCTACCGCTGGTGTCTCATCGGCATGCTGTGGTGCGTCTGTTTCATGAACTACGCAGACCGGCAGGCCATCTTCTCCATCTTTCCGCTGCTGCGCTCCGACCTCTCACTTACTGACATTCAGTTAGGCGTGGTCGCGTCGTCGTTCATGTGGATGTATGCGCTGGCGGGTCCGCTGGCGGGCTGGTTCTCTGACCGTGTTTCGCCGCGCACCGTCATCCTGGGCGCGCTTGCCTTCTGGTCTGCCACAACGGCGGCAACAGCCTTGTGCCACAGCTTTGGGGTGCTCGTCTTCTTCCGCACGCTGGGTGGTCTGGGCGAGGCCTTTTACTTTCCCGCGGCCATGGCCCTCATCGGCATGTACCACGGCACACGCACACGCAGCCGCGCCATGGCGCTGCATCAGTCCAGCGTGTACGCAGGCACCATCGGCGGTGGAGCCATGTCCGCCTACATTGCGCAGGATCACGGCTGGCGATTGTCGTTTGTGTGGTTCGGCGCAATCGGTTTGCTGTTGATGATCGTGCTTGCGCTGTGTGTTCGTAAACCGCCTGCAGCAGCACTCGCAACGGAGACTGCACCGGACCAAACTTTCATCCGTGGCGTGTGCGATGTGCTCTCACGTGGCCGCGTCATCACACTCATCAGCGTCTTTATCGGAGCGAACTTTGTTGCGGTGGTCTTCCTCACCTGGCTGCCAACATTCCTGTTCACCAAGTTCCACCTCAGCCTTGCAAAGGCAGGCTTCAGCAGCACGGCGTATCTGCAGATGGCATCGGTCACCGGCGTGCTGCTGGGTGGCGTTCTTGCTGACCGCTTTGCAGGCGCTCGGCCGGGAGGTCGTCAGCTCATTCAAGCCGTGGGTCTGCTGTGCGGCGTGCCATTCCTCTTCATCACCGGTCACTCGCTAACCATGGCTGGGCTCATCACCGGCATGATCGGCTTCGGCTTCTTCAAGGGCATGTACGACGCGAATATCTGGGCGTCGCTCTACGACGTAATTCCGGTGGAGCGGCGCGGCGTGGCCGCCGGCACCATGAACTCACTGGGCTGGCTCGGCGGCGGCTTCGCACCCATCCTGATCGCAGCCGCAGCAGCACGCTTCGGCTTAAGCGCATGCCTCAGCGCAACATCGGTCATCTACCTGCTGCTGGCGGTGGTGATGCTCGTGCTCGTACGGTCGATGCGAAAGACCGAAACCGCATAACTTCTAAAAAGCACATAGCCGTTCAAGTATTTACAACCGGAAAGAAGCCATATCCAACTGGGCCAGGTGATTCTCACGCTCCCAGTGGTCAAACTCCTCAAGCCGCTCACGTCCACTCGCCTGAATATGCTCCGCAAGCAAACGCTGAGCCTCAGCAGCATGGCGGCCAAGTACAGCCTGCAAAATCGCGCGATGGTGCTTGTGGATTCGGTCCAGCTCGTCGCGGCGGTGACCTTTGCGTTGGATGGAGAAGATGCGGATCATCAGCCGCGTATCGTTTACCACTTTCATGATGCGCGCGTTCGCGGCGCTGCGGATGAGCAGCGCATGAAAGCCAAGATCGGCCACTGCAAAGCGCTTCATCTGCTCTGCGTTCAGCTCGGCCTTGCCGCTGGTCTTCAGCTCTTTCAGCAGCAGCTGCGTCTCGTCCAGCAGGCTCTCCAGCCGCTTCTGATCCGCGGGGCGAACACCCTCGCGCGCTGCGCGCCCCACGGCGAAGACTTCCAGCGCCTCGCGCAGTTCGTATAGATCGATGATGCCCTGGCGCGAAGGCTGCGTGACCACCAGGCCGCCGCCCGGACTCAGCTCCAGAAGACCCTCCGCCAGCAGCTGTCCTGCGGCCTCGCGAACGGGTGTGCGGCTGCTGCCCAGCTCTTTTGCCAACGCCAGTTCACTCAGCAGGGCACCGGCGCACAGCTGCCCGCTGGCAATCTTGCCCTGGATGAGCTGGTAAGCCTTCATCCGAACGGACTGGGGACCGCCGGGATGGTGCGTTTTGGATCGGCGCGGCATGGGTTCGAGTGTAGAACAGCACAGCTTCAGGTGCATGCTGTATGCATATGTCGACATACGAGCGGAACCTTTGCTATTGTCGAGTGGCCATGAGACTTCAGAGCTCTATCCTCCACACCGCCGCCGCACTTCTGCTTACGCTGTCCGTACCGTTCGCTCTGCACGCGCAGCCCGCAGCAGAGGTAACAAAGACCGACATCTATACCGAAGCACCATTCCCGTCAGCACACGCATCCACGCTGGTTGAAGTCGGCAAAGGCGAGTTCCTCTCCGCATGGTTCGGCGGCACAAAGGAAGGCGCGCCGGACGTAGCCATCTGGATGAGCCGCCGCTCCTCTGCGGGCACATGGTCCGTGCCGATTGAGATGGCGCGCGAAGCCAACATACCCTGCTGGAACCCTGTGCTCTTCCACGCCCAATCCAAAAATGGAAAGCCCGGGCGCCTGTGGCTCTACTTCAAATACGGTCCCAACCCTTCAGAGTGGACGGCAGCGCGTCGTTACAGTGACGACGAGGGCAAGACCTGGTCTGCAGTGGAGCACATGCCCGCGGGCGTCTACGGACCCATCCGCGCCAAGCCTTACGTCGCGCCGGACGGCACCATCATCAGCGGCACCTCGGTTGAGAGCTATCACTCGTGGTCCGCATGGGTGGAGCGCAGCACCGACAACGGTGATACATGGACGCGCATTGGCCCAATCACGCTGCCTGAGCTGAAGCATGCAACGTCGCCCGCGATTGGCACGGGCAAGTCCATTGGCATCATCCAGCCCACGGTGGTTTTCATGGGCGGCAAGCACCTGCGACTGTACATGCGGTCGTCCGCGCAGATTGCAAAAATCTGCGTCTCCGATTCGATGGATGGCGGCAGGACGTGGACCGATGCGCGCACGCTGGAGGGTTTGCCCAACCCAAACTCCGGCATCGACATTGTGCGGTTGAAGGATGGACGCTTTGTGCTGCTGTACAACAACACGCCCACGGGCCGCGCGCCGTTGAACCTGGCGGTCAGCAAGGATGGCGAACACTTCACTAACTTTGCCACCGTTGAGAACGACACGCCGCAGGGAATTGACAGGCTGGAGTACTCCTACCCCGCGCTCATCCAGGGTTCCGACGGCGACCTGCACATGACCTACACGTGGATGCGCAAGCGGATTCGATACGGCACATTCCCGCTGGCTTCCGTCCCCAAGTAAAACCTTTGTTATTAGGAGCATCATGAGTCGTTACACCGGCGTCTTTGCCGCATTGCTCACACCACGCACAGCCGCGGGCGAGCTTGACCTGGATAGCTATCGCGGCCAGCTTGCCATGCCCGCAACAGAGCAGCTCAGCGGCTACGCCATCAACGGCGCTACTGGCGAATTCACCTTCGCGACGGTGGATGAGCTGACACAGGTAACGGAGGCAACACGCGCGGCTGCTCCGCTCAAGTCAATTTTGTGCGGCATTGGTGCGGGTGACGTGCGCGGAGCCATAGCCCGTGGCCGCGCTGCAGCTGCGGCAGGTGCGGATGCAGTGCTGCTGCCCATGCCCAGCTTCTTCCCCTACCGGCAGGACGACCTGCGCGTCTTCTGCATCGCAGTGGCAGACGCTGTGGAAGTGCCCGTGCTGCTGTACAACCTGCCACAGTTCACCAGTGGTCTGGATGTAGAGACAACACTGTCGCTCATCAACGATCACGCAAACATTGTGGGAGTGAAGGACAGCAGCGGATCGCTGGACACGGTACGCGCGATGACAGAGCAGAAGGTTGCGGGCGCACGCATCATCGGCAACGATGGCGCGCTGGCTCCCGCGCTGTTGCAGGAGTTATGTGACGGCGTTGTGTCTGGCGTGGCGTGTTCGCTGCCAGAGCTGATGACGGCAATGTTTGCCACGGGCGGCAGCGGCGAAGCGTTCGCTCAATGCAGCGATCTGCTTGAGGAATTTATTGCGCAGCTAGGTTCGCTGCCCACGCCGTGGGGGTTGAAAGTCACCAGCGAGGTGCGCGGATTTACCCGCGCAAGCTATCCTTTTCCCCTGTCGCCGCAGCGTGTGGCGGAGACAGCAGCGCTGCGCGAATGGTTTGAAGCGTGGCTGCCAAAAGCAACTTCACTCAAGGCAGGAGCAGGGGCATGAAGCAAATCTATCTGGTCACCAGCGGCGATCTTCGCCAAAGCGCCAACGCCGTGTGCTGGCCCGCGCAGGCGCAGCTTGAGGCAGCGCTGACAAAGGCCTTTGCCGACGCGGGCTGCGAACTGGTCCGCGCCTTTCCGTACAACGACACATTGAAGCATGGCTTCATCAGCAGCCAGCGCATGGGTATGGACGTTTTCGCCACCATCCCCGCGGATGCGCCGCTGGTCTTCGCAACAGCCGCATGGCAGTACACGCATCACGTGCTGCCGGGCATGCGTTCGCATCGCGGGCCAATCCTTACCGTAGCCAACTGGTCAGGCCAGTGGCCGGGGCTGGTTGGCCTGCTCAACCTGAATGGATCGCTGGT
Source organism: Terriglobus sp. (assembly GCA_026225595.1). Lineage (GTDB taxonomy): Bacteria > Acidobacteriota > Terriglobia > Terriglobales > Acidobacteriaceae > Terriglobus. The sequence goes on from JAMFTB010000074.1 coordinate 4,900, forward strand.
GAAGGCTGGCGTAGCTTTCTCCACGCTGTGGAGCGAAAGTTTCAAAGATGCGTTTGCGCTGGAAGGTCTGCGTGAATGGATTGATACAGGCGCCATCAAGCACAACCTCTCGCACGTCACATCGCTCAACGCAGCGTCACTAACCGCTGCTCCCAAAGCTTTAGGAGTAAAGCTGGCCGCAGAGCTGCGCGCACGCAAGATCATCCTCGGTGTCTTCGACGAAGGCTGCATGGGCATGTACAACGCCATCATTGATGATGAGCCGCTGAATCACGCGGGCTTCTTCAAGGAGCGGCTCAGTCAGTCTGCGCTCTACGCGCGCATGCGCACCATCTCCGCACAGGATGCGAAGGCCGTGCGCACATGGCTGGATGCAAAGGGCCTGAAGTTCAACACCGGCACCGATACAGCAACGGAGCTGACAGACGCGCAAATCCTCGAACAGTGCCGCATGTATGTGGCTGCGTTGCGCATTGCAGATGAGTTTGGCTGCGACAGCATCGGCATCCAGTACCAGCAGGGCTTGAAGGACCTCGTGCCTGCATCGGACCTGGTGGAAGGTCTTCTCAACAATCCGGATCGTCCTCCGGTAAAGAGTGAAGACGGCGCGCGCGTGCTGTATGCGGGTGACGCGTTGCCGCACTTCAACGAGGTGGATGAGTGCGCGGGAGTGGATGGCGTCATCACCAACCGCGTGTGGAAGGCCATGGGGCTTGACCCCTCCACCACGCTGCATGATGTGCGCTGGGGTAAGAGCTTTGGCGAGGACTTCGTGTGGCTTTGGCAGATCAGCGGAGCCGCGCCTGCGAGTCACTTCGTGGGCGGCTATGCAGGCAGCCAGAGCGACCGTCAGCCGGCGATGTACTTTCCGCTGGGCGGCGGCACGCTTAAGGGCATCGGCCGTCCCGGCAATGTTGTCTGGAGCCGTGTCTTTGTTGAGGACGGAGCCATCCACATCGACATGGGCCTCGCAGAGATTGTGATGCTGCCCGCAGCGGAGACGGAGTCGCGCTGGAAAGAAGTGACAACGCAGTGGCCCATGGTCAGCGTCGTCACAGAAGGTGTGAGCCGCGACGCATTCATGGCACGCCACCGGGCCAACCATGTCAGCATTGCGTACGCGGGCAGCCGCGACGAGGCCATGAAAGCGCTGGCGGTAAAGGCAAGCATGTGCGCGGAGCTGGGCATCGCCGTGCATCTGTGCGGCGTTACGCTGTAACGCGACTGCGTTCGTTGCCGCTCGACGGAGAAGCTGCGCGACCGATAGGATGGCGTCACAGATAATCTGCTGACCGCATGCCCACCGAAGCCATTCCACAATCCGGCGAAGTTCTGCGCGCTACGCAGCTCACCAAGTCCTACGCGGGCGTGCACGCGCTGCGTGCCGGTTCGCTGGACTTGCGAGCGGGAGAGGTGCACGCGCTCATCGGCGAAAACGGTGCGGGCAAATCCACGCTGACAAAAATCATCACCGGCGCCATCGCTGCAGACGGTGGTGAGCTGCGCATCTTTGGCAACACCATCACGCACAACGATCCCAACATCTCGCGTTCCCTGGGCATCGCAGCCATCTATCAGCAGCCGTCGATCTTTCCAGACCTGAGCGTTGCTGAAAATATCGCGCTGGCGCTGGAGCAGGGCAGCAGCGGACTTGTTGTTGATTGGAAGGCACGGCAGACGCGCGCAAAAAAGCTGCTCGCGTCCATGGGCGCGGAGATTGATCCGCAACGACAGGCGCGTTCGCTCTCCATGGCAGAGCAGCAGATTGTGGAGATTGCAAAAGCCATTGGAGCGCAGGCGAAGATTGTGCTGATGGATGAGCCCACAGCACTGCTCAGCGACCGCGAGGTGACGAACCTGTTCGATCTGATCCGCAAACTGCGCGGAGATGGTGTTTCTATCGTCTACATCTCGCACCGGCTGGAAGAGATTCTTGCGCTCGCTGATCGCATTACCGTACTGCGCGATGGTGAGACAGTGGCCGTATGCAACGCCGCAGACGTGACGCAGCAGGAGCTGATCCAGTTGATGGTAGGCCGCTCGGTTGCATCGGTCTACCCCAAGCGCGTCGTTCCAGTTGGCGAGATAGCGCTGATGGTTAAGAACCTTAACCATCCTGCAGTTGGCTTGCATGGCATCTCATTTGAAGTGCGCCGTGGCGAGATTCTTGGCTTTGCCGGTCTTGTGGGGAGCGGCCGTACAGAGTTGGCGCGCACACTCTTCGGCCTGACGCCTGCGGACGCCGACGTCTTTGTGTATGGCAAAGCGGTGCGCATCCGCGATCCGCGTGATGCGATTGCCGCAGGCATTGGCTATCTGCCGGAGGATCGGCGGCAGCACGGCGTGGTGCTTGAGATGCCGATTGCGCAGAACATCAGCATGGCGGATCTGGATGGTGTTTCGCATGCCGGCCTGATTGATCGCGACAAAGAACAGCAGCTCGCCAATCGCTTCCGCGATGAGCTGCGCATTAAGACGCCCGACGTGAACGTGCCCGCGGGCAATCTCTCCGGCGGCAACCAGCAGAAGGTGGCGTTGGCTCGCTGGCTCGCAACAAATCCGCAGATCATGATCCTCGATGAACCCACGCAGGGCGTTGACGTGGGTTCAAAGTCTGAAATTCATGAGCTGGTTGTGGAGCTTGCGGAGCGCGGCATGGCCATCATTCTCATCTCAAGCGAACTGCCAGAGGTGATGGGCATGAGCGACCGCATCGCCGTCTTTCACGCAGGCACCATCGCGGGCTTCCTCACGCGCGAAAAGTTTTCGCAGGAGCGCATCATGACCATGGCCTTCGGCCACGCGGCCCCAGACGCGGCAGCAGCTGCAAACTGCACGCAGGGGAGCGCAGCATGAAGCAGTACACGCGCGAGATTGCGATTGGCGTGGCAAACGCAGCTCTGCTGTTGTTGCTCGCGGCCACGACGCAGGGCTTCTTCACGGCGGATAATCTTGCGGACCTGTTCCTGGCAAACATGCCCGTGATGCTTATCGCGTTGGGTATGACGCTCGTCATCGTCACCGCGCAGATTGATATCTCTGTTGGTTCCGTCTTCGCGGTGTGCGGCATTGTTGCCGGTATTACTGCGAAAACAGGTGCGCCCATGTTTGTTGCGTTGCTTTCCGCGTGCGCCGTCGGCGCTGCGTGCGGCGCTTTAAATGGAGCGCTCACCGCGTACCTACGCATTCCGTCCATCGTGGTCACGCTCGCCACCATGGTCGCGCTGCGCGACGGCTTGCGCTGGACCACGCAGGGCGCGTGGGTGGGCAATCTGCCCGCAGGCTTTTTGCGCTTTGGCCTTTCACAGCAGGCATACACGTTCACGGTGCTGTTGCTCACTATTACGCTTACTGCTGCATACGCATGGGGGCTGCGGCATCTGCGCGCTGGCCGCGCCGTGTTTGCCACGGGATCGAATGAAGCAGCGGCAAAGCAGTTAGGCATCAACACCAACCTTGTGGTCTTCCTCGTATTCACCATCACGGGTGCGCTCACCGGTCTTGCGGCTACGTTGAATACTGTCCGCTTCAACCAGATTCCATCGAACAGCGGCATTGGCATGGAACTGAAGGTGATTGCCGCCGTTGCAGTTGGCGGCGCGGCCATCACGGGCGGCGCTGCAACCATTACCGGCGCAGTGTTGGGCGTGATGCTGCTGGGCATCATCGGTCCGGCGCTCACCTTCCTGGGTGTGAGCGCGTATTGGGAGAAGGCGTTGCAAGGCGGCATCATTCTGGTGGCGATCAGCGCCAACGTGCTGGGCAACTATCGCAGTAGTCGCAGGGCGGCGGTGGCAGTTGCAGGCTAATCGTATCCCTCGTCTCTCCATCGGTGAACTCGCGTTGCTCGGCGCGCTGTTGGTGGAGTGCGTCTTCTTCGCTGCAGCCGCGCCCAGCTTCGGCACGTGGGGAAATTTCTTTGAGGTGCTTCGCTTCTCCGTTGAGCTCGGTCTGCTCGCGGTTGCGCTCACGCCCATCCTCATCACCGGCGGCATTGATCTTTCCGTCGGCTCAACCATCGGGGTGACGGCTGTGCTCTTCGGCGTTATGACGCAGACGCTGCATATGCATGTGTTGGTTGCCATCCTGCTGTCGTTGTTCATTGGCGTGGCTGCAGGTGCGCTGAACGCCGCGCTGATCGCGGGCCTGCGGCTGCCGCCGCTCATTGTTACGCTGGGCACGTACTCGCTTTACCGCGGCATTGCAGAGGGCATTACGCACGGCGCGGTCAGCTTTACTGGATTCCCCGCGAACTTCCTCGCGCTGGGCCAAGGCTACTTCTGGCACGTTGTGCCGGTGCAGCTGCCGCTGTTTGTTGCAGTGGTCGCGGCGTACTGGGTGCTGCTGCATCGTTCCGTCATCGGCCGTTCGCTGTTCGCCATCGGCTTCAATGCAGACGGCGCGCGCTACGCAGGCATTCCCGTGCGCAAGCGGCTGGCGCTCATCTACGTGCTCAGCGGCGTGGTCGCATCGCTCGCCGCCATCATTTATGTCGCGCATCTTGGTCTTGCAAAGAGCGATCTGGGCACGGGCTATGAGCTGCAGGCGATTGCCGCAGTCGTGCTTGGCGGCACCTCTGTTTTTGGTGGACGCGGCACGCTCTTTGGATCGCTGTTGGGGCTGCTGTTCCTAAGCGTGCTGCAGAACGGCATGCACCTGATGGCGTTGCCGTCTGAGATGTATGGCGTACTGACGGGCGCATTGCTGCTGCTCATCGTCAGTGCAGACAGGTTGCGTACGCGTCGTGCCGCAAAGCCAAACGAAGAGAGTAAGAGCCGCACACCGTTGATCGCTGCAGGTGCTGTTGCGGTGATTGCGCTGATGGCATACGGTGCGCTGCATTTCAGAAGCGTGGGCAGCGGCCATCGGCTGACCATTGCTGTGATGCCGAAGGCAAAGGGCGACCCGTACTTCATGAGTGCGCGTGCCGGTGCGGAGGAGGCGGCGAAGGAGCTGCACGTAAACCTCATCTGGGACGGGCCAACATCGCTCGACGCATCGCAACAGAATGAGCTGGTAGAAAACTGGATCACGCGCGGCGTGGACGCAATCGTCGTCGCGGTGGAGAACAAGGGCAGCATCAGCACGGTGCTGCGCAAGGCTCTCGCGCGCGGCATACCGGTGCTCACCTGGGACGCGGACGCTCAGAGCGATGCGCGCGACTACTTTCTGAACCAGGCCACGCCAGAGGGCATAGGCACTGCGCTTGCCGACGAGGCCGCACGGCAACTGCCCAACGGCGGCCAGTACGCCATCGTCACCGGCCCGCTCAGCGCAGAGAACCAGAACAACTGGATCCGCGCCATCAAAGCGCGCGTGGCCGCAGCGCACCCAAACCTCAAGCTGGTCACCATTCAGCCCAGCGACGACGACCGCGACAAGGCCTTCAACGCAACGCAAACCATCATGAAGGCATACCCGCAGGTGAAGATGATCATCACCATCTCAGCGCCAGCAGTGCCCGGCTCAGCAGAGGCGGTGGAGCAGTCCGGTCGCAAAGATGTAGACGTCATTGGCCTCTCACTGCCATCCATCTGTCGCACATACATCCACAACGGCAGCGTGCAGGCCATCTACCTGTGGAACACGGCCGACCTCGGCTACCTGACCGTCTACGCGGGCACGTTGAAGGCTGAGGGCAAGATTCCTGCAGGCGCCACCAGCATCCACGCAGGCCGCTTGGGAGAACTCCAGATTCAGGGCTCAGAGGTCATCCTCGGCAAGCCGCTGCGCATCAGCAAAGACAACGTCGACAAGCTCAACTTCTAGTTGTCCGTTGGCCGCTGCTCCACGTGATCGATGACGAGAACGTCGACAGGCGATTTCCTTCGTTCCAGCTTCAGCCCCAACTGCTCTTTCAGCGCTTCCTGCATGTACGTCTGTCTGCTGCCCTCATCACGCGGCTCCGCTGCAGAATCCGCTCCCCACTCCAGCACGAAATCGAAAGTGCCTGTTAGTCCCGCCTGATCGACAACAGGCCGATTTCATCCGCCCATCTCGCCCAGGTGCGCGGCAAGAAGCGCAAGCGGCACACGCCGGCCACCAATGCGAACGCGGCTGGCGGCGCCGGGCACACCCACATTCACCAGCGCACCGCAAACATGGGGAAGCTCCGACGCCGAGTTGTCTGCTGATTCCATCACGCTAGAACACGCAGTGTCCGCAGGCGGATGCGGGTGCAGCTGTGGACCGAGTTTGCCCGGCGTGGCAAGCACCATCGCCAATGTGTCCAGTTGTTTCGTCTCGAAGTGAGCACGAAGCATAAAGCGGTCACGGAGCAAGGTCTGCATCATCAGCCGCATCTGATTTTTTGTGGCAGCCGGGTTATCCGACTTAGCCTCAATATCGAACCGCTCCGATGCGAGCCACTTCGGAGCACTCGTAAGCAAAATTTCGACCTGGCCATCTGACAGCTTGTAAGCGAACCGGATGTAATCCAGCAGGCTGATGTTCTTTGCTTGGAAGCGGCCGCCGGTGTTTGCGTACGCATCGCCGGGGCCAAGCGTGAAGTTCACCTGTGCGGAATCGTTCGAGGTATTCGGCTTAATCGTGGAAACTTCAAATGCAAGCTTGCTTCCCGCTTCAATCTGCCAGTCCGGCATTTCGGAAGAGGAGGAAGCTCCATTTGAAGCGGCCTGCGCCATCAACGGAGGGGCAATAAGAAGAAATGAAAGTAGCAGCTTGCAGCCCAAATCACGTCTCTTAAAGTTCCAAATCATCGCGCGACCAACCCCTACGGCAGCTTCTTGATGTAGATGTTCTTGTGCGAGATCTTCAGCGTGCCGCCGCCTTCAATCTCCAGTGCGATCAGGCCGCTGGTAGCCAGCTTTTCTGCATCGGTGTCCAGCGTTACGGCGACGACGTGGCCGTTCAGTACATGCGTCAGCGTGTTGCCGTCCGCAATAATCTCCAGCTGGTTCCACTCGTCCTTCTTGTACCAGGTGTTCTTAATGTCGTCAGGATTACCCAGCGACGCAATCAGGCGCGGCTTTGCGCCACTGCCTTCAAATACGGCCATCTCGCCGGGGTACGTCATAATGCCGCGCTGCGAGCTCTGCTCATACAACTGGCCCACATACTGGCCTGCGTAGTTGAAGTCGCACTGGTAGCCCGCCATGGCCCACGGAGCACGCGTCTTTGCGATGGCTGCGGCCTTTTCAAACCGAGCCTTCATCTCCGACGTTGCATCGGCGGGAAGTGCACGCTCACGCGGAGGAGCCATCTTGCTGCGGTACTGCACGCCGCCGTTGGCTCCCGCGCCCTCCATCTTGAATTCCATGCGCAGGCGGAAGTTGGCGAAGTTCTGCCCCTTCAGGATGAGGTTGGTGGTGCCCGACGGATGCTCGTCGGTGGACTTGCCCACGATCATGCCATCCTCGGCGCTCCACACATCGGTCGCGCCATCCCAGCCGGCAAGTGACTTGCCGTCAAACAGCGATGTCCATCCGGCGTGGTCTTCCCAGTTAATCGGCTCCGGATGCACGCGGTTGAAGCCGCTGCCAGCAGCGCCAGGGCGTGCGGCAGGTGCTGCGGGAGCCTGCGCCAGCAGGGCAGTACCTGTTGCCAGAATGCAGACTGTGGCGGAGGTGCGAAGTGCGCGGCTGCGAAAGGTAGAAAATGTCATATTTGCTCCGGTTGAATCGTCTCAATGGTCTCGTGGACAGGGGCCTGAAAACAGGCACGCGCGCGGGCCCATTCCTTATACATCGCTGCATGGCATGGCTGGCAAGAGGAATCGGCTTCCGGAACGCTTTCACGCCACTCTGCGCCAGCGCATCGCATTTGCTGAACACGCGACAGGGCAAAAGGAATACAGATACATCTGCATTGTTGCGGAGGGATTACTTCAACGACTCTGCAACGGCTAGGGACCACGAAGGCATTGACGAGTATCCGGTCACTAAGCCACGATCAATCTCTACAATCGATTTCAAGTCGACGACGAAGACGAAAAGGATGGACTATGCGTAACTCCGGAACCACTTTGCGGTACACCTGTATGGCAACACTCACGGCAGGCCTGCTTGGGCTGATGGCCGGTTGCAAGTCCGCGCCAAAGGCTGAGGCCCCCGCAACGCCTGCAGGCCCCACCATGGATACGGCCAAGGGGCCGCGCATTTATGTGAGCGACGAAGTCAGCGGCGAACTCACCGTGATTGACGCCACGACCATGAAGCAGCTGGAGCAGATCAAGATCGGCACGCGTCCGCGCGGCATCCACGCCAGCCCGGACGGCAAGACCATCTACATCGCGCTCAGCGGCACACCTATTGGCGGTCCCGGCGTGGATGAGAGCACGCTGCCGCCCAGCGATCACACCAAGGACGGTATTGGCGTCTTTGACGTGGCGCAGAACAAGCTGGTGAAGATCATCCCCGGCGGCAGCGATCCGGAAAATTTTGACTTGAGCGCAGACGGTTCGAAGATCTACGTCTCCAACGAGGATGAGCAGGCGGTCAGCATCCTTGACACGGCCACCGGCAAGCTTGAAGCTACCATGAAGATGGGCGCGCAGCCGGAAGGCGTGAAGGTTTCGCATAGCGGCAAGTTCGTCTACGTAACCAGCGAAGAGGACGGCACCATCGCCGTGATGGACCCGGTAGCGAAGAAGATCACCGCAACCTTCAAGGTGGGTCACCGTCCGCGCAACGTGGCCTTCACGTCTGACGACAAGTTCGCCTGGATCAACGCGGAGAACGACGCCAGCGTGACGCTGATTGATGTCGACAAGAAGAAGGTCATCAAGACGCTGACACTGGGCAAGCCCGGTGAGGTCAAGCCGATGAACGTGCTGCTGACGCCGGACGACGCCACGCTGTACACGTCCACCGGTCGCGGCGGTAAGCTGGTTGCTATTGACGCCAAGACCTACGCGGTAAAGGGTGATGTGGCCGTGGGCAAGCGGCCATGGGGCATTGCGTTCTCGCCCGATGGCAAGACGCTATACACGGCCAACGGCCCATCCAACGACGTAAGCGCAGTTGACCTGGCGACGCTGACGGTAAAAGCCAAGGCTCCGTCAGGCGGCAGCCCCTGGGGCCTGGTGGTTCTGCCGTAATTTTCATTCAACGAACGAAACCACAAAGGGGCTGCGCCGCCACGGTGCAGCCCTTGCTGCTTCATCTGCATCTTTACTACACACTACAGGGAGGCGGCTTTGCCATCGCTATGCCGTCTCCCATACACTCAACTTCTCCGGCCAAACCGGAAGACTTCCGCAGCCGGGTCGCATACACTGTGCGCCACTGCCAAAAGACAAAGGAAACGTTCATGCGCCTGAAGGCCACCGCAACCCTTGCCACCGCAGTTCTAGCGCTCACGTTCGCCACTGCAGCCCACGCCCAGATGAGCGAAGCCGCCACCCACGGCAAGGCTACCTTTGATAGCAAGTGCTCCATCTGCCACAGCGCAGACACCACCGACAAGAAGATTGGCCCGGGGCTGAAGGGTCTGTACACGCACAGCACGCTGGCCGACGGTGCGACGAAGGTTACGGATGAAACCGTGACCGAGCGCATTGTGAACGGCAAAGTACCCATGCCGCCCTTTAAGGATCAGCTGACGCCCGAGCAGATTAAGGAAGTAGTCGAGTACCTGAAGACCCTCTAGGGCACTTCGTGCGGTTCTTGCGCTTCGCGTTCGCCCTCCCGATGGTCGGTGTGAAAACATCGGTTCCACCGGAGAAAGGGCACAGCTTTAGCTCTGCCAATAAACCTGGCGTCGAGTGCGGCTTTAGCCGCGGAGCCGGTCCGCGCGAGACTCCTATCCCGACATCCCGACCATCGGGAGGGCAAGGGCGAAGCCAGTAAAAAGGCGCGTGAGCGCCCGCCCCACGCGCAGTGGGCCTGTCCGGCAGGACAAGGTCTTTACTGCAGAGGGTTCACTGCACCATCCACTTCAGCCACCGTTTTAACCGGCCGCTGCGTGTGGAAGTACTTCTTGTATGCCCCAACCCAATCGGTGGCCAGATCGTGCTGCGCGGTGGCCAGGTCTACCTGGCCGCTGCACACCATACCATGCAGTCGTGTCTCCAGTGCATCCTTGGTCGTGGCGTTCCATACGGTCGCGTGGTACGGCTCCGGCCACAGGTTTTCCAGCTCGTCATTACCACCCAGCTGCGGATTGATCAGGTAATCCACCTGGTAGGCCTTCGCGGCTTTTTCGTCCATGCCATACGCCTGGAAGACGGCGCGCTCCTTGTCCGGAGATACGGCGGGATCAAGGTCGTTGTCCTCCAGCACGCATAGGTCAGCCAGTTGCACGGGATTGGCAGCGCCGGGCGTCAGCGCATGGTTTGGCTCAGGCCCTGTCTCTTCAAAGGCGCCCATGCGGTCCTGCATGGGCGAGTACGCCTGCCGGAAGGCCACAGAAAGCACCAGCAGCGCAGCCACAACACCCACACGCATCAGCATGCGCGGCTGCAACATCATGGCAAATGCGGGGCGTCGCCACCAGTGCTGCCGCTGCGCTGCAGACTCCTGCTCCAGAGCTGCGACCAGTCGAGCGCGAGCTGCTGTATCTGGAGCTGCAGGTACAGCAGGCACGGATGCATTGCTCAATAACTCAGCCGACTGGTGCAGCAGCGCAAGCTGCTGGCAACAGCTGTCGCATGTGGCCAGGTGCTGTAACGCTTTGGACTCGTCTGTTCCAAGTTCATTGAACCCAGGCTCGTTAGGCGCAGCCTGGTCCAGCAGCAGCAGGGCTTCTTCGGTCAGGTGTCCGTCTTTGCGAAAGATGATCATCGGCCGTCTGCCCTCTGCAACCGTTCAAACGACCGCGTAAGCGAAGCCGCCACCGACCCCAGTGAGATGCCCACTGCGGTTGAGATTTCGCGGTAGCGCATGCCATCCGCACGCAGCCTCAGGCACATCTGGTCCGTCTCCGGCAGCGCCTGCAGCACAGCCTGCAGCAGCAGCTGCCGCTCACGGAAGAGCAGCCGCTCCTCCGGTCCCGGAGCCGCGTCGCATGGGTCCATCACAGGCTCTGCCTCGCCCACTGCTGCGGGCGCACGGCGCTGGTCCAGCCGCAGTGCGGCACGGCGCTTGAGCGAAAGATTGTGCGTAGTGCGGAAGGTCCAGCCGTGCAGGTTCTCGCGCGAGCGGTCCAGCTGCAGATGCCGGAAGAGCGCCATGAAGACTTCCTGCAGCACATCCTCACCATCATGCAGTGACAGGCCAAACGACATGGAGTAGCGCAGCAGCCGGTCGCGTAGTTCGTCAAACAGAGCCAGCACCTCTGCCTGCAGAGCGGCATGGCGCTCCGCGGCGGCGCTGCCGCTAACGGCTGTGCGCAGTGCATCCGCTACAGAAAGCAAGCCCGTGTTGGTGGGAAAGGTTGACATGCTATCGCAAACAATTATGCAGCACTGCGGGTACGTGTGGCACGCGTGCAAGGTTGCGTGCTGAATTTGTCGCGGGCTGTAAAAAATCTGCAGAAAGGCTGAACAGAATCGGGGCTACGGGAATATGCAAACAGAAAATTTCTTATTGGTAACCCACCGGTGTTACAACCTGTGGCCTTTTTCCAAACCGGCGCTTGCTGCGCTGTGCCTTATGGTCCGCTTTTGCTGCTGCATTACTTTTTTTGAGGTCGCGTTTTCATGTCACTGTTCCGGCTGTACCCGCTCCGCCTGTTGTCGTTTAAAGCCCCGTCTTGTGGCATCGCTCTTGCCGCAATCCTTGCCACATCCGTAGCCGTGCATGCGCAGGGCCCCACCGGCACGCTGCGCGTCTCCGTACGCGACACCGGCGGCCACGTCATTGCAGGCGCGCACGGCTTGCTCTACGGCCCCACATCCGGGCACATGCAGAAGGTGCAGACGGCCAACGATGGCTCGCTGACGGTGAGCGGCCTTGCCTATGGCCGCTACACGCTGGTGCTGTCGCAGCAGGGATTTGCAACGCAGAACGTGCAGTTGAACATCACCGCGCAGGAGCCACTGAATCGCGAGGTGCGGCTGTTGGTTGGTTCCACCAGCAGCACCGTCAACGTCATCGCCTCCACGCCCATTGGCTCACTGGATGTGCCGCTAGGCGACGTTCCCACGACGGTACAGTCGGTCACCGCCAAGACGATTGAAGATACGAACGCGCTTGACCTCACCGACGTCATGAAGCGCCGCCTGAATGGCGTCTACGTCAATGAAAATCAGGACAATCCCTTTCAGCCGGACGTGAACTACCGCGGCTACACCGCATCGCCACTGGTGGGTGCGCCCGCTGGCCTGTCGGTTTACCTGGACGGTGTCCGCCAGAACCAGCCGTTTGGTGACGTGGTCCAGTGGGACCTGATTCCGAAGGTTGCCATCAGCACCACGGAGCTCATCCCCGGATCGAATCCGGTCTATGGCTTGAACACGCTTGGCGGCGCCATCGCCGTGCAGACGAAGGACGGCATTAGCAACAAGGGTTTTGCTGCCAGTGCATACGGTGGCAGCTATGGCCGTCGCGAGGTGGATGGTGAGTGGGGCGGTGGCAAGGGACCATGGAACTGGTTTGCCGCAGGCACACTCTTCCATGAGGATGGCTGGCGTCAATACTCGCCCTCGTCTGTGAAGCAGAGCTTTGCCAAGCTGGGCTACGCCTCGGGCAACACCGTCGTTGCGCTCTCCGGCGGTTACGCCATCAACAACCTGGTGGGCAACGGCACGCAGGATGTCCGCGCCATCAACCGCACCGTCGGCATCAACCACGGTTACAGCAGCGTCTACACCATTCCTGACGTCACCTACCAGCACCAGCCCTTCCTCACGCTAAACGTGATGCAAGGATTTGGTCACGGGCTAACGCTGAACGTGAACAGCTACGTCCGCTACGCGCGCACCAACAGCGCGAACGGCGATGCGAACGACGACGCCTTCACCGAGTCCGTCTACGCACTGAGCGCTCTGGATAAGACCACGCTGACTAATGCGGGCATCACATTCCCCAGCTACACACTCACTGCGGCCAACACACCTTTTCCCTACCTGCGCTGCATCGCAGCCAGCCTGGAACTGAACCAGGGCCTTGCTGGTGAGCCGGCGGAGAAGTGCACCGGCGTCAACACCGCAGGCACAACCAAGCAACACTCCTATGGACTGAGCGGCGTGCTGGCATGGAACACCGGGCACAACAAGTTCGCCGTTGGCACAGGCTTTGATCGCGGCGGCATCACCTTCGTGCAGAACTCGCAGTGGGGCTA
>JAMFTB010000075.1 GCA_026225595.1 Terriglobus sp.
CAGGTTCCTTCGACAAGCTCAGGACAGGCTCTTCGACTTCGCTACGCTTCGCTCAGGATGACAAATCTTTGTGGGGAGGCGAAGCCAGTAAGAGGTGCGTGAGCACCCGCCCCACGCGCAGTGGGCCCGTCCGGCAGGACATAAAGCTGTTCAATTTTGGGCGGAGGTATCAGCCAGCCAGCAGGCTGCTTACCAGCGACTTTCGGGGCTCGCGCGGAGGCGGAGGAGTCTCGTGCATGCGGCCATCGCGCACATACAGGATGCGGTCGGCGATGGCGGCTGCTTCTGGGTTGTGCGTGATCATCAGCACTGTTTGGCCCAGATTTTTGCTGGCGTGCCGAAGCATCTCCAGCACGGTGTCAGAGTTTTCTGTGTCCAGGTTGCCGGTGGGTTCGTCCGCCAGGATGATGGCGGGCCGGGTAATCATGGCGCGGGCAATGGCCACACGCTGCTGCTCGCCGCCGGAAAGTTCGCTGGGCCGGTTGTCCAGCCGTGTTTCAATGCGCAGCATTTCCGCCAACTGGTTCAGCAGATTTTTATCCAGCGGTTCTTTCTTGCCGGAGATGGTATGTGCCAGCTCAATGTTGCCGCGTGCGCTCAGCGTGGGTAGCAGGTTAAAGCGCTGGAAGACGAAGCCGATTTTTTCGCCGCGCTTGCGTGTGCGTTCGGCATCGGTGAGCGAGTTGAAGTCCACGCCATCAATCACCACGGAGCCGCCGCTGGCGCGTGTAAGGCCGCCAAGCAGGTAAAACAGGGTCGACTTGCCCGAGCCGGAGGGCCCCACGATGGCGATGAACTCGCCGCGATCGACGGAGAAGGTGGCGTCACGCAGTGCGTGCGTTTCAATCTTGCCGGAACGGTAGGTTTTGCCAAGTTGGCGGGCGACGATAATGGCAGACGACATGCCCATCCAGTCTACAGGGACGGACAGAAAGAAGCATGAGAAGGCACTCGAACGCTGTCCTGCCGGACGGGCACACTGCGCGTGGGGCGGGCGTTTGCACGCCTTTACTGCTTCGCGTGGCCCTCCCGATGGTCGGGATGAAATTCTCCTGCCGACCATCGGGAGAGGCGAGGTGAAGTCAGAAAAAAGGTGCGTGAGCACTCGCCCTCCGCGCAGGAGGCCTGTCCGGCAGGACAAGTTCTTCCTGCTTTAAGCCGCGGCAGCGTTCAGCAGCATCCGCCGGTACAGGTCCAACGGCTGGGGTGGTTCGGGCAGAAAACGGATATCCACCCGAAGCGACAGGATGGAAGATTGGCCAACCCGCGGTCGCAGATGCAGGTCGCAGTTGCAGCGCTCGGCCAGCGCACGGTGACTATCGCGGGTTAGCTCCAGGCCGCTGGCCAGCAGAGCGCCGTAAACCTCGGGCAGCGCGGCTATCTGCAGCTCCAGGTACACCTCCACGGCATCGGCAGCGAGTGATCGCCGCTCCAGCACCCAGCCTCCGGCCTGATCCACGGCAGCGCCCAGATCGGGCAGCAGGTGCGCGCGTTCGGCGTAGGTAAAGCTCTCCACAATCAGTTCGGGTTGCAGGTCATCATTGCTCACAGTGGACATATCGGCGATCCCCATACAGGAGATGAAGCTGCGGCCGCAGTTGATGTGTCGCACGATGGTACGGTGAGATACGGCGTTCATAGGACCGCAGGGGCGGTGCAGTGTGCATGCCGTGAACGCTACTCAGGCCTTCAGCCTGGGCTAAGATATGGTCGCGCCGTTGGCGCTTAGGGGAAGGGCGGACCGATGATTGTAGGCACAGGCACCGACCTGACCGAGATTGCGCGGATTGAAGAGACGGTCGCGCGCCACGGCGAGCGTTTTTTGCAGCGAATTTACACGTCGGGTGAGATCGCATATTGCCAGCGGAAGCGCCACACCTCCGGCGAGAGCTTTGCAGCCCGCTTTGCCGCGAAGGAGGCCGGCGCCAAGGCGCTGGGCACCGGCATTGCCAAAGGCGTGGCCTGGCACGAGATTGAGGTAGCACATCTGCCCGGTGGGCGACCCACTTTGATCTTCCATGGCCGCGCTGCCGAGCGTGCGGCACAGATGGGCGTAACCGCTGCCCATCTCAGTTTGTCCCACGGTCGTGACCTGGCAATTGCGGTCGTCATATTGGAAGGCGAGCCGCTTAAGACCATCGTTTGAAACGAATCGGTCACGGTTTGCATCCATTTACGGTAAGGTTCAGGGAAAGCAGCAGATTTGTACGTGCGGCCATTGCAAAAGGGCGTGGTCGCGCCTGTGTGCAGACTTGGTATAAGGATTTCAATGCCCAGCCAGAGTGAAGTGAAATGGTCGCAGTTAAAGGTGGGCGTAATTGTGCTCATCTCGCTTACGCTGCTGACGACGTTGCTGTTCCTGATGACCAGCGCGCAGGGGCTTGGCGTCTTCTCGCACAAGCTGATTGTGACCACCTACTTTGAGAACGCCGCCGGCGTGAAAGAGGGCGCGGCGGTGAACCTGTCGGGCGTGACCGTGGGCACGGTGGAGCATGTGAATGTTTCGCCCGACCCCAGCCGCAAGCTCACACCCATCCAGGTAGTCATGAAGATTGACGGCAAATTTCAGCCTGGCCTGCACAAGGACACGAAGGCGTCGCTTTCTACCGTGGGCGTGCTGGGCGATACCGTGGTCGACCTCAACAGCCAGACCGCCGTTGGCCCTGAGTTGCAGAGCGGCGACGAACTGAAGACGCTGGAGAGCCCCAACCTGCAGGATGTTGTGAAGGCCAGCCAGGGAACCATTGAGAGCCTGAACGTCATCCTGGCCAAGATGGACCGCATTGTGGACAAGATCGCCAGCGGACAGGGTTCCATTGGCGGCATGATCTATGACGACACGCTCATCAAGCGCGCCAACGCTACCATTGATGAACTGCACACGCTGAGTGCGAACCTGAACAACGGCAAGGGCTCCGTGGGCAAGCTGCTGCATGACGACGAGGTCTACAACCACCTCAACGAGACGTCTGCAAAGCTGGACAAGATCGTCGCAGACCTGGAGGCGGGCAAGGGCTCTGCAGGCAAGCTGCTGAAGGATGATGCGCTCTACAACAACCTGAACCAGACGCTGGCGCACGCCAACAGCATCATGGCCGATGCAGACCAGGGCAAGGGCACACTGGGCCTGATCGCCAAGGACCCCGCCTTCGCCAAGAAGTTCAGCGACACCGTCACACGGCTTGACGACATCATGACCGGCATCGACAAGGGTGAAGGCACGGCGGGTCTGCTGGTGAAGGATCCTGCGCTGTACCACAATCTTGACAAGCTGGCCGTCGACTCGCAGAGCCTGGTCAACACCATCCGCAGCGACCCCAAGAAGTACCTGACCATCCACTTCAAAGTCTTCTAGGCGAAGTTCAAGTCGAATCAGAAAAGCCCGGCGAATACGCCGGGCTTTTTCCTTTAGCGATAAGCTTCTCGGCGATGCTTCACCGCGAGAATTTCTATTGCGGCCCCATGATCGTAGAAACGGATGCGGTAATCGCCGATACGCAGGCGGAACTCCGTCGGCTCCACGGCTGTTAGCTGCTTTACGTCGCCTTCACCAGTCGACATGAAGCGATCGATGCCATTCAGAATCCGCAGCGCCGGCTCTCGATCAATTGCTCGCACGTCTCGCTTGGCCGCATCCGGCCATATCACACGCTTTTTCACGCGTGACGTGTTGCCGGGGATGCCGGTTCGGATGCGTTGTCAATCTCTTCCTGTGTGAAGCCCAACTCGGCAAGGAAGTCTTCATGCGAAGTGCATTCTGCTTCTGGAGTGGATGCAATGCGAGAGCCTGCTGGTTCGTCGTCGATAGGCGCATTTGCGAGTGTGCGCTCCAAGGGAGACATCATCGACTCCAACATACCCACCATCGCCGAGACCTGATTGGCGGGCAGATAGTTGATGAGTTTATGGGCGTGCTCACGGATATCCTGTTCTGGCATACGTGTACCTCTCAGCTAAATCCTAGCGCGTCATGGGCTGCTGCCAAAGG
>JAMFTB010000076.1 GCA_026225595.1 Terriglobus sp.
ACGTGGGGCACCCGGTTCTGGTGTGGATTGAAACTTCTTGCCGACCAACGGGAGGCGCGACGCGAAGCAGTTGAAAGTCACGAAGTGACCGCCCCGCGCGCAGCGGGCCCGTCCGGCAGGACAACTGGATAAACTAAAGAGATGCCGGAACTCGCATCAAACGCACTCGCTTTTGCCTCATCTGCCTACCTGCGCTCAGCCATGCATCAGCCCGTCCAGTGGCAGCCGTGGGGTGAAGCCGCCTTTGCCCAGGCCGCGGCAGAGGACAAGCCCGTGCTGCTGGACATTGGAGCGGTGTGGTGCCACTGGTGCCACGTGATGGACCGTGAGAGCTATGAAGATGCAGAGACGGCTGCGCTCATCAACGAGCACTTCATCGCCATCAAGGTAGACCGTGACGAGCGGCCCGATGTGGATTCGCGCTACCAGGCCGCGGTTGCTGCCATCAGCGGGCAGGGTGGATGGCCGTTGACGGCGTTCCTCACGCCGGATGGCCGCCCCTATTTTGGCGGAACGTATTTCCCGCCGGAGGAGCGCTACGGCCGCCCCAGCTTTCGCCGTGTGTTGATGACCATGGCCAGCAGCTTCTACAACAGCCGCGGCGATGTGGAGGAGTCCGCGGGCAGCGTGATGGAGGCGATTGAGCAGAGCGAGACCTTCGCCGGTGGACTGGGCGATCTGGACCGCGACGGCGCTGCGCTGCAACTGCTGGACAAGCTGATCGAATCGACGCTGCAGCAGTACGATCCGGTGAATGGCGGCTTCGGCTCGCAGCCCAAGTTTCCGAACCCTGCGACGCTGGCCATGCTGGTGGATGCAGCATCGCGGCTGGGACCGGGCGGAACAAACGGACCGAACGCTGCAAAGTGCGCTGAGGTCGCGCTGACCACGATGAAGAAGATGGCGCGTGGTGGCATCTTTGACCAACTGGCGGGCGGCTTCCATCGCTACTCGGTGGACGAGCGCTGGGTGGTGCCGCACTTTGAAAAGATGTCGTACGACAACAGCGAACTGCTGCGCAGCTACGCCTTCGCAGTGCAGACGTTTGTCGATCCTGAATGTGCCGAGGCTGCACGGGCCACCATGCGCTGGATGGATCAGACCCTGACCGACCGCGAGCAGGGCGGCTTCTACGCATCGCAGGATGCAGATTTGTCACTGGATGACGACGGCAACTACTTCACATGGACGCGCGCTGAAGCAGTCGCAGTGTTGGACCCCGGCGAGATGAAGCTGGCTGAGGCGTACTTCGACATTGGCGCAGTGGGTGACATGCACCACGACCCCGCGCGCAACATCCTCTTCCGCCCGCTGTCGTTGGAGCAGGCCGCTGCGCAGGCAGGCATGCCCGCGGCTGTTGCACCGCAACTCATCAAGCAGGCAAAGGCAAAGCTCTACGCAGCGCGCATGCAGCGGCCCACGCCGTTTGTGGATCGCACGATCTACACCGGCTGGAACGCCATGTGCATCTCTGCGTACCTGCAGGCGGGCCGCGCGTTGCAGCAGCCGCAGGCGGTGGCCTTTGCGGTTAAGTCGCTGGACCGTGTGTTGGCCGCTGCGTTGAACGATGGCCGCGTGCAGCACGTGGTCGCGTACAGTGATCCACTTGCCCCGCAGGATCCGCACACGGCTGTGCCCGGAGTTCTGGACGACTACGTATTCCTGGGCCACGCCTGCGTGGACGCGTGGGAGGCGACGGGTGAGCTGCGCTACTACACGGCTGCGGAAGAGATTGCGACGACGCTGCTAACGCGCTTTTACGACGGCACGGGCGGCGGCGGCTTCTTTGATACGCCGTCCGATAAGACGGACACCCTCGGCGCGCTCTCCACACGGCGCAAGCCCTTGCAGGATGCGCCCACGCCCGCTGGCAATCCCGCTGGAGCAGCACTGCTGTTGCGCCTGCACGCGCTCAACGGCAACACAGCCTATCGCGACAACGCGCAGGAGACGCTGGAGGCTTTCGCCGGCGTGGTGGAGCATCTTGGCCTCTATGCCGCGACGTTTGGCCTTGCGCTTGGACGATTGGGCAGGCCTGCAGTGCAGGTTGTGATCGTGGGCGATGGCGAAGCAGCTATGCAACTGGAGATGGTTGCGCTGACGCGCTATGCCGTGAATAAGACGGTGATCCGGCTGCGGCGCGATCAGCTTGCGTCGCTACCGCCCGCGCTGGCAGAGACGCTGCCGCATCTGCCTGTGAGCGATGGAGCAGTCGCATTGGTGTGCAGCGGCTTTGCGTGTCATCCGCCTGTGTCGGACGCCGCAGCGTTGATCGCAGCTCTGAATGCTGCGGACACAATCTAGCCCTTCGCATGTTGTCATCCTTCGCTTCGCTCAGGATGATGGCAGAGATGTGGCACAGCCATTCAGGCTAGCGCGTCTTGAACGACTTGATGGCGATGGCGTTTGGCTTTGCGCCTGCGGGCAGCATGGTGAACAGTTCCGGCCCGTTGGTGTCGCGTGTGCGGATGACTGCGACATCGCCGCTGCGCGAATCAGCCACCAACAATACAGGCTGCTGCGGCGAGAGAGCCATCGCATCCGGCGCGGGGCCGGTGTGCACGCTGAAGGTCATGCGGCCTTCGTCAATGGAGTAGAGGCTCACAGAATCCGCACCAAAGTTTGACACCCACAGCGTGGAATTATCGTCGCTCACAACGCCCTGCGCGGGTTGCGTGCCAATGAGGAAGGTGCCGCCCACTTCGTTGGTGAATGTCGAAATTTCACTGATGGAGTTGGAGCCGAAGTTCGACACGAACAGCTCGCCAGAGTCGGGCTTCAGCGCCAGGTGCGTGGGTGTCTTGCCCACACGCAACCGGGTCATCAGCCGGTCCTGCATGGATGCGGGGTCCTGCTTCGCGGGCCACGAACCGGCTTCGCTCGCCAGGCTGATGGAGAGCACCGTTTCCGCATCAGAGCAAGCGATGAAGGCCTTCGACGAATCGCTGAGGATCGCAACGTCCGTAGCGCCGGGGCAGCCGTTAAATGTGGCGCGCAGGCGCGGCGCGGGTGCGTCCGTAACGTTGTAGACGGAGACCGATCCACTGCCGCGATTCGACACGACCAGTGAACGTCCATCCGGCGAAATGCGAGCCATGCCAGGCTGCTCGCCCGTACCCACTGTGGCCAGCTCGCGATGCGTTGCAAGGTCAAGCACGCTGACGGTGTTTGCGCCGGAGTTTGCCACGTAGCCGCGCTCGCCTTTGGCATCCACAGCGATGCTGTAAGGCGCCTTGTGTACAGGAATGGTCGCGACAACGCTGTTGTTCTCCGCATTGATGACAGAGACGCTGCCGCTGGTGGAATTGACCACGTAAATCTCATTACGGACAGGGTTCACCGCAACACCCGAAGGCCCATCGCCCACGCGCAACGTACGGTCCGCGCGGAAGTTCACCAGGTCCAGCACGGTAACGGTGCCAGAGCCTCCGTTGGTTACGTAGGCGTACTCACGGTAGTTCTCGTCCAGCTTGGGAAAGCGCATGCGACGGCAGCCGCTCGCTACAAGCAGCAGGAGTAAGGCTGCGGCTGCGTAGATGCGATGAGAAGCGCGCACGTTTATTTTGACTCGCCGGTACGACGCCAGCCCACTATGAGCCAGCCGACGTAGGCAATGTTTGCGCCGGCAATCAGAATGTAGGCGGCCCATAGGAAATACAGGTTGCTGACTTCGCTCATGCTTCCCCCAGCGCGTGCAGCGCGGTTCGTTCGTCAATGCCTTGCTGTCTGCGCAAAATCGCATAGTGTGCCCACACCAGCGTGATGCCCCAGCAGAACCAGGCCGCAAAATTCCAAAGCAGCGGGCCCCACATGGACTTATCAAGCGAACCGTCGCCGGTCAACACGGGCGCGGGATGCTGTGTGCGCCACCAGGTGATCGACATATAAACGATTGGCACATCGATGCCGGCAAAGACGCTGAGCACTGCGGCAATCACCGCACTCTGGCCGCTGTCAGAAAACCGCCGTACCAGAATGTATGAGACGTAGAGCAGAAAGAGCATCAGGTAGCTGGTAAGCCGAGCATCCCAAGCCCACCAGATGCCCCACACTGGTCGGCCCCACAGCATGCCGCTGCCAAGTCCGACACCGACATACAGCACGGTAACCTCAGCACTGGCGATAGCAAGCGCATCCAGCTTTGCAGCGAACGCTGGCTTGGTACGCCGGTACACCAAATAGGCGATCGACGCGATCATGTTGGTATACGGAAAAACCTCTGCCGCGATGTTGATGGGGACGTGCCAGTAAAAGATTCGGTAGACCTGCCCCATCGTCGCCTCAACGGGCGCAATGAAGATCGCCTGGTAAAAACCCCACGCCAGCAATGCCAGGCTCAGACCGCACAACATCCAGAAATATCGCTTCATGGTCTCGATCAGTCTACCGCTTGCGGCCCTGAATTTCCGGGTCGGCCAACTGAATCCATGCTGTGGGAAGTTTTTGAACACAGAGTGCACCAAGTCCACACGGAGTTCACGGAGAACCTTTGTGTACTCTGTGAAATCTCCGTGGACTCTGTGTTCAGAAAGCGGCGCTAATTGAGCTGTATTGACTCAAAGACAGTAATCCTGCCGTTTTCGGGCGGTGATGTCAGAGCAGCCAGCCACGGCTGTTCCGCAAGTATGGCCGTACAGGGGCCGAGAGTGGCAATTTTGATTTGGCGATTCATTGCCTGCGTGTGGATACGCTCGAGTACGTCCGCCAACAGTGAGCCGGTGAATGGTGTGTAGAGATAGAAGAATGTGCCTTGGGAAAGATAGGCAGTACGGGCGTCAGCCTGCACGAAGGTGGCTTTGTGCAGATGCAGATTGCGGGCGCATTGCTGTGCCATGGCCACGTAGACGGGCTCAAGTTCCACACCAATGGAGCGTGCCCCGGTGAGCATGGTGACCAGCAGCGGCACATGCCCCAGCCCTGACCCAACGTCGATGAAGACGTCGTCTGGCTGGATGGTTCCAGAGACGATCAGCCGCAGCAGGTGACGCGCGGGCGTGGGCTGGTAGAAGACCATCTCCGGCTCTAGCGGCGCTGGCGATGCTTTTGGCTCTTCCATCTGGAGAATGCCGCTGAGCAAATCATCCAGCGGATCGAACGACAATCCCGGCGTGGGGTTTTCGATTGCGCCTTCGCCTGCCAGCTTGAGTATTTGTTGCAGCAAAGCTGCAGGTGTTGTGCCGCTTTGTACAGCTTCGCGGATGGAGTTGTAGAGCGCCACATTCACCGCTTCAAGAGTGCCGCGCAGGCGCGTTGCGTCTTCCAGCCACTGCGGCTGTGCATCTGGCTCGGCGAGCCAGATATCGAGTTTGTCGAGCGCATCCGCTCGTTTGCAAAACTGTTCTGGTTCCATCAGCGATGGGTCATCGCTTAGTAGTGCGAGGCGTTCTTCCAACGACAAGTGCATCATCACTCAGCGTGCAGCACTGTGCCGAAGAGCAGGAGGCATGCCGTGGTGAAGATAACGTCAAAGCCCACGATCAGGCGGATCCACATACCGGGCTCAAAGTCGCCGGTGATGATACCCGTGGTGGCCTGCGTAACCGCAAGCAAGGCCGGTATGGAGAGAGGAAAGAGGATGACCGGCAGCATCAGTTCGCGGTTGCGGCTGCGCAAGCCAAGCGCCGCAAAGAAGGTGCCATTGACCACGATGGCCCACGTACCCAGCGGCAGCACAACCCACAGCAGCTTTGCTTCTCCCAGCGGATGCAGGTTGTAGAAGACCGCGAAGACCGGTGCCAGCACCAGTTCCACCGCTGTGACGAAGACGAGGTTCGCAAGCGCTTTACCCAGGAACAACGCAGACGGCGCGGAGGCGCTCATGCGGTGCGCGTCCAGGACTTGATTGCGGCGCTCGCGTTCCCAGCTGATGTTCATGGCCGTGGTGGACGCAAAGAGGAGACCCACCCATAGCAGGCCGCCGCTCATCTGCCGCGCCAGCGTGGGGTAGCCGGTGGGGTCAAATGCCATGGCAAACACCACCGCAACCAGCAGCGTGAAAAACAGCATGCCGGCGATGGCATCGCGGCTGCGCCACTCCAGGTACAAATCTTTCTTCAGGTGCAGCCACACGGTGCGGATATAGATCACGATGTCGCCGCCTTGGTCAGGTCAGCCACAGTGGCCTCAGCCGCGCGGATGTAGTCTGCAGGGGACAGCAGCAGTTGCATCCCGCGCATGCCCGCGGAGACGCTGATCGTGTCGAAGAGCTCCACCGCCTCATCCACAAAGGCGCGGTAGGCCTTCTTTGCGCCCATCACGGTGACGCCTCCGCGGATGTAACCGGTGAGCGGCTCCACGTCTTTCAACGATGCAAGCTCCGCCTTCTTTGCGTCTGCGGCTACGGCTAATTTCTTCAGGTCCAGCTCGCTGTCGCCGGGTACTGCTGCGAAGACGTACTCTCCATCACCGAGTTTGCATAGCAGTGTTTTGAAGACCTGATCCGCAGGCATGTTGATCTTGCGGGCGACGTTGGTTGCCGTCAGGTCGTCGGCGTCAACCTCGTACTCGCGCGTGTCGTACTGAATGCTGAGGCGGTCCAGCAGCCGCGCTGCGTTGGTCTTCACGCTGCGGAAACCCCATCTGGAATCCTAGCTGTGATCTCAGCAGGCTGCTCGGCGACAATCGTGCCAGCGCGCATACGCACCACGGTTGCTGCGGAATCGGCCACCAACTCAAACTGGTGCGTGGTCACAATCACGGTGCGGCCTGTGCGCGGTGCACCGTCTGGTGTGGAGGGCAGGGGCCATGTGCAGAAATCCAGAAGCAGTGCCACCAGTTCGCGCGCACCGGCTGCGTCCATGTTGCTGAAAGGCTCGTCCAGCAGCAGAAGTTCGGGGTCACCCACGAGAGCACGCGCCATGGAGACGCGCTGCCGCATGCCCTGCGAAAATTGCGAGACAGGCCGCGTCAGATGCGGATCAAGACCCACCGCGCGCAGAGCCATCTCCGGCGATCCGGCGCAGTCGCAGTTGGCGCCGGGGCTGGCCAGCCGCGAGAAGTAGCGCAGGTTCTCCATCGCCGTCAGCTCTTCGTAGAGCATGGGCGCGTGGCTCATGTAGGCCATGCGCGAACACACATCCTGCGGCGCAGCGCCGAAGACTTCAACCCGGCCGCTGGTCGGCGTGATCAGTCCGGCAATCGCGCGCAATAGCGTAGATTTGCCCGCGCCATTGGGTCCCAGCAGCACATGAAAGCCGCCCGCAGGGAAGCTGCACGTAACCCGCTTCAAAGCCGCAAAGCTGCCGTAGAGCTTCGAAAGCTCACGCACACTGGCTGCGCTCTGCGCCGGATTGGAACTGACCTGCATCGTCTTGAGTATAGAGCTAGGAATTTCTTTGCAGCGCTTGAAAAGCTTGGTTAGAGTGGGCTTGATGACCACCATTCCAGCACCCGAATCATGGCTTACTCTGTTCGTTCGCGATCAGCTAAAGCCGTATGACGCGACGTCAGAGCCTCAGCCCTTGAGTATGCACTGGACCTTGTTACTGATCCTTTCGATTGCGCTTGGGTATTTCGTCGGATCGCTCGTTGTAGATGCCTGGTTGGTTCTGCAAGCCAACTGGATACGCCGTGCCAGCGGCAGAACACTTGGGCTGCGGTTGGCCTTGTGGGGGCTTGCAACCGACTTTCCTAGTCTTATCGGGACACTCGCTGCCAAAATTCCGTTGGTACGAGCGCATGTCGGTGAGGCCTCTGCTCACATCACCCTTGGCTCTCGGCACGTCATCCTTGGCTTATTGGGCTTCTGGGACATCGCGATGGTAGTTCTTTATTTGGCTACGGTCTTCGTCATGCGTAGCGATATGGAAGACGAGCCAATCGGTTTGAGCTTGGGCGGAGTTATGACGTTCTTCTTCGGTCCGTACTACTTCCAATATTGGCTACAGGATTACGTCTTTACCCGTTTGAGATCGCCCAGCGTCACCGGAATTCCAGCTACTTCGCCGGAGCCATCAGCGTAGCTGCGGGCGCGGCGGAGGTTCCCATGGCGGGCTTGGCACCGGGCTGTGCGGGTGCGTACTTGCTGGCGCACTTGGCCTGCAACTGGTTAGCCTGGAAGGTGCCGTCGCGGCCCAGATGTCCCATGGCCAGCGCCTGCGCATCGTCCTTAAAGGTGTCTGGCGGCGGCTCTGCGCCGTCGTAGCTCACCGGCAGCTCCTTGCCCAGCTCCACCAGCACAAACTGGGCATGGGTGCCCATCCGCTGGATCGATCCCGGCTTTACATTACCGGCCACGCGAAGGTTCTTGGAGTAGGCTTTGCCGCCCATCGCCTGCATCTCTGAGATGGTGACGTAGTAGCTGACGGCCTTGCTGTCGCGCGCGCCGCTGATCGCCAGGTACAACACTGCAGCCACAATCACCACGGTGGCCACGACGATCTTTGCGGAGGAGCGCTTGGTTTCCATGCCAGCGTCATTTTACCGCTCTTCCGCGGCGGTTGTCAGCGACGTGTCCGGCCATCGCACGGGCCGCTTATCGGACAGCACGGGTGGTGCCGCGCAGGCAGTGCCGACGTGCCGAAACGCGTATACTTCGCACAAAGTCACACAAAGCAGGAGATCGACGGCATGAGCTCAAACACGACGACGAACGGCAACGGCCACCAACAGGGCAACGGTAACGATTACGCCGTCCCGAAGCCGCGTGCGGAGTGGATTGTGAACCGCAAGGCTGAGGCCGCACGCACCGGCGACTGGAACATGAGCCAGATGCACTTTGCCCGTCTGGGCAAGATCACGGAGGAGATGGCCTTCGTCGCGCACAAGGAAAAGATCGAAGCCGAATTCGTGCGCAGCGAGATCGCCAAGGGAACCATGATCATCCCGGCGAACATCAACCACCCGGAGCTGGAGCCGATGGCGATCGGGGTGGAATCGCTGTGCAAGATCAATGCGAATATCGGCAACTCGGCGCTGACCTCGAACGT
>JAMFTB010000077.1 GCA_026225595.1 Terriglobus sp.
GACGTAGTCGCGATCCTGGATGGTGTTGATGATGGACGCGTAGGTTGAAGGCCGGCCGATGCCGCGCTCTTCCAGCTCCTTCACCAGCGAAGCTTCGTTGAAGCGGGGTGGCGGCTCCGTAAACTTCTGCTCCGTCAGCACCGCCAGCAGATCCAGCGACTGGCCCTGTGTCAGCGCGGGTAGCGCGGTATCTGCGCCCTCGTTCTCACCGTCACTGGATTCGTTCTGCGGCTTGGCAGCGGCAGTGGCGTTTGCTGCGCGCGGATCGGCCACCTTCAGGAAGCCGTCAAACTTCAACACTGAGCCCGACACGCGGACGCTGTACGTCTTGTCTGCCTTGCCCTCAATGTCGACGTTGGTCTGGTCGTAGACGGCTGACGTCATCTGGCTGGCGACAAAGCGGCGCCAGATGAGGTCGTACAGCTTGAACTGCTCCTCGCTCATGTAGCGGCGGATGCTGTCTGGCGTGTACGCGACGTTGGTGGGGCGGATGGCTTCGTGCGCGTCCTGCGCGTCCTTCTTGCCCTTGAACTGGTTGGGCGATGCAGGCAGATACTGCGCGCCAAGGCCCTTGATATAGTCCCGCGCCATCTCTACAGCAACGGGCGCTACTCGGGTGGAGTCGGTACGCATGTAGGTGATGAGACCAACCGTGCCTTCGTTGCCAACTTCAACGCCCTCGTACAGCCGCTGCGCCACACCCATGGTGCGCTTCACGTTGAAGCCCAGGCGGTTCGACGCATCCTGCTGCAGGCGGCTGGTGGAGAACGGCGGCGGTGGATTGCGACGGCGCTCCTTCGCTTCAACCGATGCGACAGACCACTTCGCCTTTTCCATCTGCGCCTTCACCGTTTCAGCGGTTACACCGTCCGGCAGGGCAGGTGGATTCACCGTGTCCACGGCGATCTTTGTGCCGTTGATGGCGTAGAGGCGCGCAATGAACTCTGTCTTGGAAGAAGCAGGACGCAGCTTTGCATCCACCGGCCAGTACTCCACCGGGTTGAATGCCTTGATCTCGTTTTCCCGGTCCACGATCAGCCGCAGAGCCACCGTCTGCACGCGGCCCGCGCTCAGTCCGCGGCGAACCTTATCCCACAGCAGCGGCGAAATCTCATAGCCCACCAGCCGGTCCAGAACACGGCGCGTCTGCTGCGCCAGCATCAGGTTGTGGTCCACGGCGCGGGGCGTTTTGAAGGCGTCGTTCACAGCCTTCTTGGTGATCTCATTAAAGGTCACGCGCAGGATGACGGCATTCTTCTTCATGCCGGGCTGCAGCTGCATCTGCAGATGCGCCGCAATAGCCTCGCCTTCGCGATCCGGATCGGGCGCCAGGTACACGGCATCTGCCTTGGCAGCCAGCTTCTTCAGCCGGTCCACCAGCTTTTCCTTGCCGGGAGAGACGATCAGGTGCGGCTCAAACGTGCGCTTCTTCAGCTCCACGCCGATGTCGTTTTTGGGCAGGTCCATGATGTGGCCAATGCTGGCCTCCACGGTGTAGTCGCTGCCGAGATATTTATTGATCGTCTTCGCCTTCGCCGGCGACTCTACGATCACAAGATTCTTACCCATAACTGCTTCCTGGTTTCTCCGGATTTCTCATCCGGTTGGCAACACCGTTCAACCGGTGATTGCCGCCGGAGCTAGCCCGGCAAACTTCCGCTAACACCCGGTCCTAGCACCGGTCTCTGGCATACGTGCCAATTCGCCCTGTCTCGATGGAGACCCTAACACGAGTTCCGGCGGCGCGTCACGTTCCGTCTTTTCCGCAGGTTCGACCGCTCGACTCGGCAAAACGTTTCAAGACACCCTGAAATAGCTGTCAGCATTGAGTGCAGCGGAGCATCCTAAAGGGTGCCGAACCCATCGATAAGTCCTGACGCGTCAGTTTCTTCGCCGCACTCAGAATGCCAACGCAAAGAACTTTGCACCCCGTTCACAACCTTGCGGACATAATTGCTGCCGGGCCATCCTCCGTATGCGGAGCCAGCTTCGGCCGATCTGCCTTGCTGTCTGTAAGAGGAGCAGAGCAATTAGAGCGGGCAGAGCATTCGATGTGGACCCGACCAAAATGTATCAAAACAATTGACAGACCATGCCAATTTGCGACATTTTTACCGTACCCTGTACGAGGAAATACCCGATGCGTAGCCTGCAACATTGTTTTTTTCTCTCTGCCGTTATCCTCACCGCCCTCGGCGGCCAACCTGTTCACGCCCAGACCATTCCCGACGCACCCAGCGCTCAGAAGGCCCGTGCCACACTGCAGGGCAACATTATTGACGTGCATGGTGATCCCGTTCCCAACGCCAACGTCACACTGGTGAATGCCAAGGGCGACAACGAGAAAGTGATCCAGTCCGCCGCAGACGGCACCTTCTCATTCCCCGACCTGACTCCCGCAACCGTGCGCCTGACCATTACCGCCAGCGGCATGGAGACGTTTGTCTCCCCGGACCTGCGCCTGACCGCGGGTGAGACGCAGAAGATGCCCGAGATCATCCTGCCGATTCAACCGGAGAACACAGTCATCTCCGTCGTTGCAACGCAGTCGCAGGTGGCAGACGCCCAGCTGAACGAAGAGCTGCACCAGCGTGCACTCGCCGTTCTGCCAAACTTCTACACCAGCTATACCTGGGATGCCGCGCCGCTGAACTTCCGCCAGAAGAGCAAGCTGGCGTTTCGATCCCTCACCGACCCCGCTGAATTTTTCCTTGTAGGGGCCCGCGCAGGTGTCGAGCAAGCCCGCGATACCTTTCCGGAGTACGGCCAGGGTGCTGAGGGCTATGGCAAACGCTTTGGCACGGCCTATGCGGACGCATTCATCTCCCGCTTCTTTGGCGCGACCGTCTTCCCCGCCGTCTTCCACCAGGACCCGCGCTACTTCTACATGGGCTCCGGTTCCAAAACAAAGCGCGCTGGCTACGCTATCTCAACGGCATTCATCCAGAAGGGCAACAACGGCCACTTTCAGCCGGCTTACTCGCGCATCCTGGGTGCGATGGCCGCTGGGGCCATCTCAAATCTGTATCGCCCGGATGCCGAGCGCGGAGCCGGCCTTGTCTTCCGCAATGTGGGCATCGGCATCGCGGGCCAGGCAGTCACGTCGCTGCTCCGGGAATTTGTCATTCGCCACGTCACCACCGGCGTTCCCTCATACAAACAGGGCAAACCCACAGCGGATGCCGCGCAAAAGTAAGCTTGTTGCCCCCGCTCTTCGCTTCCCAAGCCGTCATTCGGAGCGCAGCGAAGTGCGTCGTCACCTCTAAAGATTTGTCATCCTGAGCGAAGCACGGAGTGCGTAGTCGAAGGACCTGCATTCCCCCGGCGGTTGCACAAATGTAAACGGCAGGAGCAACGCGGCGTCCCGGCAACTTTGTGGCGCTGCCAACGAAATGCAGGTCCTCCGACTCCGCTGCGCTTCGCTCAGGATGACAAGGTTTTTAGGGGAGCGCTCCGCTCAGGATGACAACCGTTGTGCGCTAAAACGTCCGGACGTAATTCTTACCAGGCATCTGCCGCACACGCCCGGCCAGCTCCAGCTCAAACAGCGCGGCAAAAATGTCAGGCGATTGCAGTTGGCCTTCCAGCCGCTCAATCAGTTCATCCAGCTGCACGGACTCGTCGACGCGCAGCTGCGCAAACACCACACGTTCCGCCGGCGGCAGGTTGCCTTCGTCAAATAAGGATGTGGTGACCGCACCGGTGGATTCACCAGCGCTGGCCGCCAGCTTCTCCTCCAGCTCCATGCGTACCTGCGTGGGCAGGTCCTCCCACACGTCTTCCCATGTGGCGGTCAGCCGCGCGCCCTGCTTGATGAGTGTGTTCGGCGTCCACGACCCCTTGCTGGTGACGTTTCCCGGCACCGCGTAGACGTCGCGGTTCTGCTCCATGGCGCAGCGCGCGGTAATGCGTGTGCCGCTGTGCTCTGCTGCTTCCACCACCAGGACGCCCACGCTCATGCCGCTGAGGATGCGGTTGCGCACCGGAAAGTTCTGCGGCGCGGGAAAGGTGCCCAGTGGGTATTCGCTGAGGATGCATCCGCCCGACATGAGAATCTGCTCGGCCAGGCGCTTGTTTTCCTTTGGGTAAATGACGTCCACGCCGGTGCCCCACACGGCAACGGTCTTGCCCTTGGCCTCCAGCGCGCCCTTGTGCGCCTCCGTATCAATACCGCGCGCCATGCCGCTGAGGATGACCATGCCCCGCGCTGCCAGTTCGCGGCTCAGCATCTGCGCCATACTTGCGCCGTAGATGGAAGGATGCCGCGTACCCACCACGGCAATGCCCGGCGGCGCCAACAGCGATGTTCCGTCTCGTACCGCCAGGCCGACGTCGTCGATGAATCCTTTCAAATGCTCCTCGCCCGCCACTACGCGCAGCGCCGCCATGTCCCGCCCGCGAACCTCATCGCCCTCCACGCCCCGACGGGCGAGACCATCGGCTGGC
>JAMFTB010000078.1 GCA_026225595.1 Terriglobus sp.
AAGCCAGTAAAAAGGTGCGTGAGCACCCGCGCCGCGCGTAGCGGGCCCGTCCGGCAGGACAAGGATTTAGAAGCAGTGAACGCCTAGCCGGGAGGCCACGTCATCGAGCGGCCGCCCAGTACGTGCAGGTGCAGATGGTCGACGGTCTGACCGCCATCTGCGCCGGTGTTGGCTACCAAGCGGAAACCCTTTGCGAGACCCTCTTGCTCCGCGACCTTTGCGGCCACCAGCATCAGGTGGCCCAGCAGCGACGCGTGCGATTCCACCGCATGGGCGGTCGAAGCGATGTGCTCCTTGGGTATGACCAGCACGTGGACAGGCGTGGCGGGATGCAGGTCACGGAAGGCGAGGCTCTGCTCATCCTCAAAGACTTTGGTAGCAGGGATGGTCCCCGCAACGATGCGGCAAAAGATGCAGTCAGCAGCCATGGCTAGAAGTGTAGCGAGTCTTCGCTAGTCGACGCGATTAGTCCAAGCGGACGAGGTAGGCCACGGCATCCGGCTCTGCGGCGCGGATGCTTTGCGCAATCTGCGAGGCCTGTGCGCGGCTGGCGCTCAGCGGATTGATGCGCACCCAGCTGCCCGTGGGTCCAACAAACTCAATCACCTTGGCTGACGTGGCATAGCGCCTCTGCAGGTCGCTCTGCAGGCGAAGTGCGTTGTTCTTGTCAAGGAATGCGCCTACCTGCACACACCACTTGCCGCCGCCCAGGTCTGCGCTTGCGCCCTGCTCCAGCACGTCCACACGCACCTTGGCCAGGCCCATGCGGTAGACACCTGTGACCTTGGCCGCAGCCAACGACAGGTCAATGAGGCGGCCGTGAACGAACGGTCCACGATCGGTAATGCGTACGGTCGCAGTCTGCTGCGTGGTCAGGTTGGTTACACGCACCAGCGTGCCCATGGGTAGTGTGCGGTGCGCTGCGGTCATGGCGTTCTGGTCATAGACCTGGCCATTGGCGGCCTGGCGATTGTGATACGGCGGGCCATACCAGCTGGCGATGCCTGTCTCAGTCGATTCCACGCGGCCGCTGGCGATGGCGTTGTCGTCCACGTTGGGATCAGGGATGGCGTACGAGGGCATGGGGCCGCCGTGCATGCCGCGCGGAACCGCTGGTGTCGTTGTCGTCGCCGTTACTGGTGGAAGCGGCGTTGTGTGACGGATGGGTGGCGGCGTCACGTAACGGTGGCTGACCTGCTGTTTGTGATGGCAGCCCGCAAGGCCAATGGAGACAGCAAGCGAAAGACACGCGTACGCAGCACGTCTTGATACAGACGTGTGTACTGAAAGCGAAAGTGTGTTCGCGGAGATCAAAGCGCCAGCTGCCTCACTTGCGGCCTTCCAGGCTTTGGGCCAGCTCGCGCAGCTTGTCTGCCGCGGTGTTCAGCGCAGTGGAGCTATGACGACGAACGTCTGGCACCACCTCGTCATTCATGTATGCGATGAGGCGCTGCAGTTCCTTTTCCGCATTTGCGGCGGCTTCACGCACGTCCTTTTCCCAGTCGGCCATGTACGTCTCCGAAGGTGCCGCGATTTGCGGCACACTCATCCACCTGCAATTAGAGATCAATGCACAGGCGCGACCGTGCATGAAAAACATCGCAGTGCCCGCGTGGTTACTGCAGAGCCTGCATGGTTAACACGCCTGCTGTGAGAACAGACACGCGGGGGACAACCAAAGTTGTGGAGGCTTTACGCATGGGGTTGCCTGCAAAAGACTCGTAGCACGCATTCGTTTGCTGCAACCTGCTTAAGACAAACACTGACCCGTTGCAATGCAACGTGATGGAAACAGGACGCTTCAAAGGAGAAGTGTAGGTGCCGTTCAACGACGTCCTGCCTCAGTTGAAAGGATGTTGATGATTCAAACGCTCACCCTATGTGCAGCACTTGTTGCCGTAACGACTCAGGCCAGCATGGCCCAGTCTGCAACAGTGGTCGCGCCTTCCCTCGCAGCACCACAACAGATCTCTTTTGTTGAAACACCTCTCGCGGCAGTGCCCCTGCCAAATGCGCCCGTCTCCTCATCGCTTGAAGCAGAGCTGCCAGACGCGCCGGAACCCGCTCTAGCGGCAGAACCCTTCGCCACAAGCAATGCCGCAAATGAAGATCCGCAGGCCCAGCCATCCGCAGGAGCAACAGAGACAGCAGCAACAACAGCACCGCCGAGGCTCGCTCCTCGCTACAGCCCCATCATCCTGCCCAATGAAACATCGCAGCCGCTGCATGGTTCGCAGTGGCTTATCTTTGGCCTGCGCGATTCGTTCAACCTCTATCAGGGCGGCTCCATTGTGTTGTCTGCTGGATGGTCGCAACTGATTGATTCACGCCCGCACTATGGACAGGATGGCGATGCCTTTGGCAAACGCATAGGCGTGGGCGCACTGCGATCCACCATTCAGGCCATGGCGACGGACAGTGTCTTTTCCCCGGTCTTCCACGAAGACCCGCGCTACTACGTGATGGGTAAGCAGAGCGGCAACGGCTATGTGAAACGGGCTTTGTACGCCGCCAGCCGCGTCTTTATAACCAGAACCAACTCCGGCGGCACCAGCATCAACGGGGCGCTGCTTGCCGGCTACGGTGTTGCCGCAGGTATGAACAACCTCTACTACCCGGACCAGGATCGCGGCGCGAAGAACACAGCCACCGAATATGCATCGTCACTGGGTGGCGCCGCGCTGGGCTTTGAGGCATGTGAGTTTCTAAAGGACGCGCTGCACATCTACCACCGCATTACTAAGACGAATCAGTAGCGCTGTCCTACCGGACGGGCCCGCTACGCGCGGGGCGGGTGCTCACGCACCTTTTTACTGGCTCGCCTCGCTCCTCCCGTTGGTCGGGATCAAATCCCCGCGGATCATGGAAAAGATCAAGGCAAACATGTGGCTTTAGCCACTGAGATAGAAAGATGAGTGAGCTAGTTCTGCGACTTTAGCCGCTGAGATTCGGATCTCGGTGGCTAAAGCCACGCTCTCCAGAAAATCGTTTTCTATCTCGGTGGCTAAAGCCGCTCTCCTCCGACCAACGGGAGGGCCACGCGAAGCAGTAAAAAGGCGTGTAACCCCGCACCGCGTAGTGGGCCCGTCCGGCAGGACAGTATCTTTTGAGATTTCCCACCAGTCCGAAAGAGATTCTTAGCGTCAGATCACGCCAAAATTCCCGCTGCTTAGCCCGCATGGATACCATTCGCTGCGCAGGATCGCCGTTCGCTGCATCTGCTTGCTTCTTACTATTTCTTCCGTGTTTTCACCTGTGTGGGACGTTAGCCTCGTTAGGTGCAACTCGCTGGTTTTGTGCGGGTTTGAACAGGCACAGAGATTGCATCCGCCACGTCGGCGGCAGCATCCCAAAGCATGTTTCCGCACGGAACGACGGAACTCAGGAGAAGTAATGGCCAAGGCATCGAAGCTCGCAGAAAAATCCCTCACGCTGGTCGCAAAGGCCGGATGGGCAGTGTTTGAGAAGCTGAATGCATTCAGCCCCAACGCGTCGTTCACGCCCAAGTGGAGCGACAAGCCCCTGCTGAAGAGCTACCAGAAGGAAAAGCCGCCCCTGGGCTGGCCCCGTACGACCGATTCCCTCTGCCCCAAGTGCATCCCTGAGATCCGCCAGCAGATTGTGGACGGCAAGCTGCCCCACGAGATTCTGCTGAACGAAAAGGTTGGCGAGATCAAGGCGCAGATTATTGAGCGCGACGGCCAGATCCTGATGGTGAAGGATTGCCCCATCCACGGCCACTTTGAAGACCTCATGTCGATTGATCCGCCGATGATGAAGCACCTGGAAGATGTCTTCCCGGGCCGCGACATCCGCGCACACAACGACGAGAAGCTGCACAACCACGGCACCAGCACTGTTACGCACGGTCGTGGATCGGTTCTGACCATCGATCTGACCAACCGTTGCAACATGATGTGCGATCCCTGCTTCATGGACGCGAACCAGGTTGGCTTCGTCCACGAACTGACGTGGGACGAGATCAAGACCATGCTGGACAATGCGATCCAGATCAAGCCACGCCGCCAGATGTCGGTACAGTTCTCCGGCGGTGAGCCGACGCTGAGCCCCTACTTCCTGGATGCTGTCGCTTACGCCCGCAAGGTTGGTTACAACTCCGTGCAGGCTGCAACCAACGGCATTGAGTTTGCGAAGAGCAAGGAATTTGCGAAGGCAGCAGCAGAAGCCGGCCTGCGTTACGCATATCTGCAGTTTGACGGTATTGGCAACGCTGCCAACAGCCACCGCAAGGTTGGCAACAGCTTTGACGTAAAGCTGCAGGCCATTCACAACCTGCATGAGGCAGGCGTGGACATTGTGCCCGTAACCTGCATCATCAACGGCATCAACAATGAGCAGGTTGGCCGCATCATCGAGTTCGCTCTCGACAACCCCAAGAAGATCAACTTCCTCTCGTTCCAGCCTGTGTCGTTCACGGGCCGCGATGAAGCAGTCAGCGACGAGCGCCGCATGGCGCAGCGCTACACCCTCTCGCACCTGGCGCATGACGTTCGCACGCAGACCGGCCTGGGCGAGAGCACGCGCGACTGGTTCCCCATCTCCTTCATGTCCACCTTCAGCGACTGGGCCGATCTGGTTCACGGACCGGACCACGACTGGGGCCAGCTCTCCTGCGGTTGCCACCCGAACTGCGGCATCGGCATGGCGCTGATGATCGACAAGGAAACCAAGGAAGCTGTTCCCGTCACCGCGTTCCTCAACGCCGATCGCCTGGCGAAGGACGTTGCCAAGGTGAACGATGCTTCGCGTGGCAAGTTCCTGTCCATCCTGGGTGTTTCACTTGCGCTGCTGCGCAACTACGACCCCACCAAGGCTCCCACGCACTTCAAGATCGTCGATCTGCTGCAGAAGTTTGATAAGTGCTTTGGCGCTACCGGCCGCAACTACGGCAAGGTAACCGCAGACCGCACGCAGGCCGACATTGAGAAGCGCCGCGCTGATCGTTGGAACTTCCTCTTCATCGCCGGCATGTGGTTCCAGGATCTGTTCAACTACGAC
Organism: Terriglobus sp.; assembly: GCA_026225595.1. Taxonomy (GTDB): domain Bacteria; phylum Acidobacteriota; class Terriglobia; order Terriglobales; family Acidobacteriaceae; genus Terriglobus. The sequence continues at coordinate 5,020 of JAMFTB010000078.1, forward strand.
TTCCGCCGCACCGAGCAGTGCATCATCCCCTACGCAACGCAGGAAGGCGAGATCAGCTTCTGCGCATACAACACGGGCGTTGGCTGGCGCAACATCATCGAGAAGATGCACATGACGTCGAGCCTGACCAAGTGGTACGAGGAGCACGGCCGTCACGAAATCTTCGCCGGCGGCAAGAAGGTTTCGATTGAGAAGCAGGAGAAGTATGACCTGGTTCTGAACGAGGCCCACGTGAACTCGGCTGCAAATGATACGTTCGACAAGAGCGGTATCGCCAAGAATGCGCGCGAAGAAAAGATCCGCGCACGCGACGCAAAGCTGAAGCAGGAAGCAGAGAACGCCCGCATGGCGAAGCTCTACCGCAAGGAAATCCTGAAGGAACCCGAGATGCCCGGCGGCTTCGTCGCCATCGGCGAAATCGGCGGACTGGGTGGTATTACGCCAGCAGCTCCGGCTCCCGCAGCCTCCAACGTCGAAGTCGTCAACATGATCAACAAGGACGAGCTCGTCGCAGGCGACTAATCGCTTCCCAACCAAGTAACAACAAAAGCCGCCCGAAAGGGCGGCCTTTGTGTTGCCCCGCATTACACTCTCACCATGCTGAAGAGCATCGGCTGGAAATACCGCCCGCAAACATACGAGTATCCGTTCAGCGTTCCTACCATTGCATCGCTGGACGAACTGAAGCTGAAGTCACGTGTCTGCTTTTTCGTCGGCGAAAACGGATCAGGTAAGTCCACACTGCTTGAGGCTATTGCCGCGAACTACGGCTTTGCGCGCGAAGGTGGTTCACGTAACTTCGCTTTTCAGGAAGAACGTGAGCGCAACGATGTAAACCCGCTAGCCGATGCACTACGGCTTGGCTATGACGATAAGACGGGTAACGGTTTCTTCCTGCGCGCGGAGAGCTTCTTCAATCTCGCGACATTGATGGAAGAACTTGGCGCCGTGCGCTCCAGCAGTCGACCTCAAGCACTCGGGCTGGGTAATCGTGGCTTTCATGACATGTCCCATGGCGAAAGCTTCTTCACACTCATGGAGACACGCATGCGCGAAAACGGTCTCTTTCTACTCGACGAACCGGAAGCAGCGCTTTCGCCGCAGCGCCAACTCGCCATGCTCGTACTCATGCAGGATGTGTTGAAGTCGCACGGCTCCGCGCAGTTCCTTATCTCCACGCACTCGCCTATCCTGCTCGGTTTTCCTGGCGCGCAGATACTGTCCTTCGACGGCGGTCGCATTCACCAGGTGGATTACGAAGACATACCGGCAGTGCAGATCACACGCCGCTTCATGACCCATCGCGAAAGCTTCCTGCGCGATCTCTTTGCAGATGAAAAATGAGCAGTCGTGACTACTGAACGGAGTCGAACTCAACCAGCTCCACCGGCAACCGGCGAAAATCCTTACGGTTTAGGGTCGCAAGCCGCATGTCGAAGACCATGGCGGATGCACCAATGAACGCGTCCATATGCTTCATGTTCCAACCCTCGCGTTGCGAGCGAGCCATGATCTGGCCGGTTGTGTTTGCAACATGCTCATCGATGGAAAGAACACGACCATCGAACCGCATGTATAGATCGTTATCGACCCATTTCTCCAGTTCCGCTCGCCTCTTTGGGGACGACACCGTTTCGATACCAAACCGGATTTCAAAGATGGTGATTGCACTTAGGAACAGATTTTCTTCTCGTTGATCGAGAATCCACGTTGCGACTGCAGGATTTGGAGGACGCTTGCTGAGTTGTGAGACGACGTCTGTATCGAGGATCGTCCTCAAAACTTCACCCGTCGCGACATCACTCGCGGGCGTCCCAACGGTACGCGCGTACGGCTGAGAGGTGAGTCAGAGAAGAAGTCAACCAGCGTACCGTCTGGCCGTTCGCCGACCTGCTTCATCCAATCGTCCATAGAGACCATCATCGCAACGGGTTTTCCGTTCCGCGTAATCTCCTGCGGCTCGTGGCGCTCCGCACGCTCAACTACTTCGCTCAACTTTGCCTTCGCTTCTGCAAGTGCCCAGGTCGCCATGAGCCCAACATAGTCAATCTAGTTAAAGTAGTCAATATGGTCATTTTCTCAAATCTTGCGTCCCTTTACGAATTCCCGGCAGGCAGCTAAGGTTTTCTTGTAACTTGCACCGCCTTCAGGAGATACCCCTATGAGCACGATGCCGCCGATGGATGAGATCAAGCAGCGGATGCGCAATACGTGGATGGCCGGTGACTTTGGCGTGATTGCCAAAACCATTGAAGGCGCGGCGGAGGAGTTTGCTGCGCGGCTGGAGATTCCGGGTGGCAGCCGCGTGCTGGACGTTGCAACCGGCACCGGCAACGTGGCGCTGCCGCTGGCGCGCGCGGGTTGCGTGGTTACCGGCGTGGACATTGCGCCGAACCTGCTGGTGCAGGCGCGGGAGCGCGCCGCGGCGGAGGGGCTGCGCATCCACTTTGATGAAGGTGATGCCGAGCTGCTGCCCTACCTGGACGCCAGCTTTGACGCAGTTGTGACAATGTTTGGAGCGATGTTTGCCCCGCAGCCTGATGTCGTGGCCGAAGAGCTGCTGCGCGTGCTGAAGCCGGGCGGCCTGCTGGCCATGGCCAACTGGAATCCTGCAAGCTTTACCGGGCGGATGTTCCGCACGGGCGCGGCGCATGTGCCTCCGCCGCCGGGTGTCGCACCGCCCGTGATGTGGGGCGATGCCGACACGGTGCGGACGCGGCTGGCTGCCTTCACCGACGTGCACACCGAACTGGTGCCCGTCATGTTTGAACTGCCCATGCCGCCCTCCGGCGCGGTGCAGCTCTTCCGCACCTACTTTGGCCCGACGAAGATGGCCTTCGAGCGCCTGGACGAAGCCGGTCAAGCCGCGCTGGAGAAGGACCTGATCGCGCTGTGGAGCGAGGCCAACACCGCCGCCGATCCAGCAACGCAAACGCTGGTACCCAATGAGTATCTGCTTGTAACGGCTCGCAAAGCCTAGGTCTGCCGAACGGGCCCGCTGCGCGCGGGGCGGGCGTTTGCACGCCTTTTTACTGCTTTCGCGTGGCCTTCCCGTTGGTCAGGATTTGAACTTCGTGCTGCCGCCAGCGGAATGCAGGTCCTTCGACTTCGCTCAGGATGACAAAAATTTGTGGTGATGCGCTTGACCCCGACCAACGGGAGGGGCGAGGCGAAGCCAGTAAAGAGGCGTGCAAACGCCCGCCCCACGCGTAGTGGGCCCGTCCGGCAGGACATTGTTTTAACGCTCTGCGAGGTTTTAACGCGCGGCTGGCGGTAGTGAGCCGACGGAGCGGCGGTGCTGCGTTGTACGCACCTCGGGTACGGAGCCGTCGTTGACCAGCACCTCCTTTGGGTATGCCTCAAAGGGGATACGCACCGTGGCAATGCCGTGTGCGGGTACATGCAACGGCAGCGTGTTGGTCAGGTTTCCACTGCGGACTGTGACCGGCACATCGGCCGCGGCGTCGCCTGCGTTCTGCACTTCGACCGCCACCATCCATGAGCCGACGGCAGGTGCAACGCGGTCGCCGGGCGCGTAGGTTTTGTGTTCGGCAATCCACTCCGGATCGTCGCGCTGCGGCACCGGCTCCGGACCAATGGGGCCGCCGACGCGCTCGGGCGTCTCAAGCGGCAGCAGGTTGGTTGGTGCGTTGCGCTCCACGCGGCGCGGGGCCACGGTGACAATGGAGAGCTCCGGCAGGCCGCGGCCTGCGTCAATCCAGTCGTGGAAGAACCATGCCAGGTCGCGCTTGCCGGCCACCTGCTGCAACAGACGTTCAAAGTCCGCGGTCTGGCTTGCGGCGGTCTGCGTGGGCTTCACTCCAACCGCCCATCCGGATACGGCCTGCGCCAGCGCATCATCACCCAACGCGCTGCGCAGCATCTCCAGCACGTAGGCGGAGCGGGCGCGCGTACACGCCGCTTCAACACATGTGGCGAGCGGCGCTGCCACTGCAGTGGGTGGAGTGTCGTCCTGCGATGCGGAGGATGACGAACTGACCGCAGGCGCGGACTGCGCACGCAACGCGGTCGACAGACTTGCAAGTGCGTTCAGCGATGTGGCGCGACCGTCTGTACGCTCTGCATACACCGCCTGCAGAAACGCTGGGATGCCTTCACGCAGCCACGCAGCCGCAATGCCATCGGGCATCCATGCACCGGCCAGCGGCTGCACCAGCGCGGGCGCGCCCACAGATCCAACGGGGATCACCAGCAGCGCGCCGTCGGCAAACGCGGCAGCGTCAGGCACAGGCAGGTCCAGCACATCCAGCGGGCGACGCGGCGATGCGCCCAGCCACTCACCCATCATGGGCCGCAGCCGATCAGCGGCGGCCGTTACGGCATGCGCTGCGTTGTCACTGGCGGTGTAGGTAGAGACAACGTGATTGGTCGTGCTGGCGGCGGCCTTTGCAGCTTCGCTTGTTACGAACAGCGATGGTGTATGCGCGCCCAGCGTGGGGCGATCCCACGTGGCGATGACAACGCCGCCGCTCTGCGGCAATGCCGGAGCGTCTCCCGCTACATCTGCAACACCAAGCCGACGCAGCGGCTGCCGTTCTCCGCAGAACCATGCCGCTGTGGGCGCGGAGCCTGCGTAGGTCAGTGTCAGGTTCAGGTGGAAGCTGCTGGCTGCGTCGGCCGTGCGGCTGTGCTCAACCGTTGCCGGAACGGAGCCGTCGCGCAGCAGCGCAGGCGAAGCAGACACCGGATACCACAGCACATCGCCCAGACCGCGCACGCCTGTAAAGGTGTCTGTGACCGTGTCCCAGTCCGTGCGCAACGCGCGCTCCTGCGGAGCACCCAGCGCCAGCAGTCGATCTGCGGAAGCAGTTAGTGTGCCGCCGTAGTACAAGTCGAGCGACAGTTCCGCACCGGGGGCGAGCGGCTGTGGCAGGTGCAGCGCAAGCTCAGTAGCAGCGCCGGTGTGATCCAGATCGTCTGCGAGGTGGTACTGCTGCAGCGGTGTACCCGTCACCGCAGTGCCTACGGGCAGCAGCCGCGCACTCTCCCACTTGAGAGCGCCGGAGATGCGCAGTGGCAACACCGCGAGAGGCTCTGCGCCTGTGTTGCGTACGGTCAGCTGCGCGCGTGTCTCTACAGCGCCGGTGTGCGTGTCCAGGTGAACATCGAGGACGGTGCGAAGGATGCTCACCTGTGCGCGCTGTGCCGCGGTGATGCGATCTGCAGCGGCATGATCTGCTGCGGTGATGACGATAGGGCCTTGCGCATCGTCATCCGCTGCAGCAGTGCTTGAGGACACGCTTGCTGCGGCACCCGGAGCCACAGTTGCGGGCGCGGTGGAATCATCCACTGCGCCTGCAGGCGCGGCGTTCGCATCGGTTCCATCGCTGCGACGGCGCAGCGTCTTTGGATTTTTGTTGCTGCTGGAGACACCTGGCTTTGCGGGCGGCGCGGTGGTTGATGTTCCAGCCTGCGGTGCTGTCGACTGCTCATCATCCGGTACCGCGTCCGGCGCGTGGCCTTCAAAGATGACCTCGCCATGTGGTGTCGATGGCTGCGGCTGAGTCTGTTGCGGTGGAGCTGAAGGCGTTGAAGGCGGCGCGGTCTGTGCGGGGGCAACTGCTGCAAACGTCAGCAGGCATGCACACGCAGGCAGCAGACATGCGGCGCGGATTGTGCTGCGAAGGAACAAAGAAACTCCATGGGGATAAAGCGCGGCGACGCAGTCAAAGAAAATCAGCCGCGGCGCTAAACGAAAGAAAATGCAGCCAAAGAAAATGCGGACCGCAGTGCGCGAGAGGCCAGGCTACGAGCCAAGCCCCTTACGTGGTTTGGACGGCTTTGGCGCGGCTTCGGCAGCGGGTGGCGGCGCAGCGGCACGACGGCGCTGGCGTGCGGCCTCATACAACACCACCGCACCCGCGACGGACACATTCAGCGACGGTACCGCGCCCGCCATGGGCACACGCAGCAAAAAGTCGCAGGTGCGTTTGGTGAGGTCGTGCAGGCCTGCGCCCTCGCGCCCGAGGACCAGCACAATGTCTCCCGTGAAATCGAACTGGTCATAGTCCTGTGAGCCGCGCTCGTCCAACCCAACCACCCACACGTTGTGCTTCTTCAGCTCCTCCAGCGAGCGGACGAGATTGGTGACCTTGGCGACGCGCACATGCTCCGTTGCGCCCGCGCTGGCCTTGGCCACTGCGCCGGTAATCGGGGCGGAGCGACGCTCCGGCAGCAGGACGCCATCCACGCCTGCGCCGTCTGCGGTACGCAACAACGCGCCCAGGTTATGCGGATCTTCCACGCCGTCCAGCGCCAGAAGCAGACGCTTTGCAGTGCCACCGCCTGCCAGCAGATCCTCCAGCGTAAGCGCCTTGCGTTCACGCAAAAAGGCCACCGCACCGCCGTGATTTTCACTGCGGCTCATGCGCTGCAGCTCTTCCCTGCCGGCGGTTGACACGCGAATGCGGGCAGCGCGGCAGAGGTCCTGCAGAGCGGCTACACGCGGGTTGGGCGGGCCGGAGAGGATGGTGACGTGGTCCAGGTCTGCCGGGCGCATGCGCACCGCCTCCGTCACGGAGTGGACGCCAAAGATGATCTCCATCAGGCGGCCTCTTCCATCGCCGCGCCAGAACGCGCTTTTTCAACACAAGTCATCACGTTCCAGTGTACTTCTGCGCCGCAAATGCTCGAAATACGCTCTGCCGACGCTGTATTTTGCGTGGATATAATCAGGATTGCCGTCCTGCAACTACCTTTTCCACCGAGACAATGCCTGTGCCGGAAGAAAAATCTTTGGCAGCCCGAGTCTTTCCCTCGCAAGGACGCGTCAACAATGGCGTGCAGGCACTTTCCATTTCGGCGGCAATGGCGGAACTGAACGAGCAGGAGAACGCGGAGATTGCGCGTGGCCTGAAGCGTCAGGACCCGGAGCTGCTGGATCGCCTGATTGAGACCTACCAGCACCGCCTGATGCGCTACCTGACATTCCTGACGGGCAAGCGCGAGGTTGCAGAGGATCTGTTCCAGGAGACCTGGATGCGCGTGCTGCTGCGCGGCGCGCAGTACAACGGCAAGGCCCGCTTTGATACATGGCTGTTTACCATCGCGCGCAACCTGGTGATTGACCTGTCGCGCAAGCGCACAATGGCGTCGCTGGATGAGCTGCAGGACCCCACCCGCGATGACCGCCCCTTTGAGATTGCAATTGATGGACCTTCGCCGTTTGAGCAATTCTGCAGCCGCGAAGATGCCGCCGAGGTAAGCGCGGTGCTGCTGGAACTGCATGCCAGCTACCGCGAAGTGCTGGTGCTACGCTTTCACGACGAAATGGCACTGGAAGAGATTGCGGCCGTTACCAAGGCTCCGCTATCCACTGTGAAGTCGCGGCTGTATCGCGGCCTGGCGGCACTGAAGCCGCAGATTGAAAAACTGCGTAACAAGCGAAACCTCTCCCGGCACGAGGCGGTCGCGGGAGGGCTGTCTTGAACATGGCGCTCTCTGAGGATCGTTCCTCCCCTTCCTTTCAGGCTCGCGCCGCAATCGTAAACCGTACGCACCGGGTGGTTCGGGAACGTGCTGCTGCCATGCAGGCGCGCAAGCGCATCTCGCGCGACCTGATCCTGCCCTTTCTCATCTGCTCTGTAGTGCTCGTCCTGATGGCTGGCGCCCTTTGGAGCCTGATGGATGAAGGCGGCCTGACCGGCTGGGAAAATCTGTGGAAGCACGTGATGGAGTTTGGCAGCGATGCAGGCAGCACCATGAGCCTGCTGCTGGTGTGGTTTCTGCCGCTGTCCGTGATCACTGCGGCTATCGTTCTGCTGCGCCGCAATCGCAGCTCACACCGGGATGACGAGGTGTCACGCTAATGACCTGGGGCAATGAAAATCAGCGGCCGGATTTGGACGGTGGCAGCGAAGATCTCAAGCTGATTCCGGCGTGGTCTGTCGTGCTGTCGCTGATCGTCTTTGCCGGCATCCAGGCGCTTAGCTTCTGGCCGCACCCCAATCAGCCGCAGATGCACCACGGCAACCCCGTAATGCATGTGATCGGCAGCTACAGCTGGGGCGCAGCTCTGGCCAGCTATGTGCTGCTCATCGGCTACATCAGCCGCGATGTAAAGCGCCGCAACATGAGCCCCGGCATCTGGATGTTGATTGTCCTGGTAATGCCCGGCGGCATTGGTGCGGTTGTCTACTTTCTTCTGCGCCAGCCCATGATGAGCCGTTGCCCGTCGTGCCGGACTGAGGTCGCCAGCGGCTTCCACTTCTGCCCGCAGTGCCAGTTCCAGATGAAGCCGGTCTGCGGCCAGTGCTTCCGCGGCGTGCACATTACAGACGTCTTCTGCGTGCAGTGCGGCCACGATCTGACCAAGGACGAGATGCCCGCGCGCCTGCGCTCCTACAGCGACTAACGATTCCTCTCTTTCAAACATAAAAATTCTTCAAAACCCTGTCCTGAAGAAAAACCGGGCTGCCACGGCAACGATGTACAGTATCAGCACGCCCGGGCACGGCAGCGTGCGTGCCGCGTGTATGGAAAGCAAGGGAGAAACCGGTTATGAAGATGAAGTCTAAATTTGCCGCCATCGTTCTGGCAGCGGGAGTTTTGGCGCCTGCAATCACCGTGGCACAGCGTGGCCCCTGGGATGCACCGCCCAGCAGCTACCGCGCTGACCTGCAGCGCCGCGCCTACCGTGACGGCATTACTGGAGCCCAGCGCGACCTGCAGAACCGCCGCCGCCCCAACGTGATGAACCGCGACGAATACCGCAACTACCGTGGACCAGATCCGCGCGGCTACCGCGATGCCTTCCAGGCTGGTTATCAGTCCTTCTGGCGGCACAACGGTCCGCCCCGCTACTAAGCACTAAGCAGCAGGTGTCCTCGCTATTGAGCCGGCTGCAGGAATCGGAAGGGTACGGCTTCAGCCGTGCCCTTCCACACATGGCATAGCTCTAAACCTGGCCCAGCTGCGGAACTGTGTGGAATTACTTCGCGCGATATTTTTCGTTGTGGCGCAGGTTTTCCGCGATCTTCGCAACCGCTTCTGCCACGTGGCGATCGCGTGTCTCTTCTCGCTTGGCCGACGTGATCCAGTCAATGTATTCGCGCCTCGCTGAGGGCGGAAACGCATCGAAGCTGGCCTGCGCTGCTTTGGATTTCTTCAGCGCGACGGCGAAGTCAGCCGGCATGGGCAGCGGCGCTTTGACAGTACGGCTGGTGCGGTCGCCTGTGGCTCCGGGACCTGCCGTGCCCTCACGCAGCATCTTTGCGGCAGCTTTCAGATAGGTCGCCAGCGCCTTCTTTGAGGGCAGGTCTGCCACCGAAACAATCTTGCCGACAGACCCCGCGCCACCGGTGCCGTCAATGCCGTCTGCTGCAAGCAGCTCCGCCATCTTTGCAGACCAGAAGCCGAAGGAGCAGTGCCGCGAAAACGCGGCACTGCTGCACAGGATCTGCCCATCCAGCAGAAAGAACGGACGGCCCCACTTGATCTCTTCCGTTACGCCGGGCACAGCAGCATGCACCTGCTCCCGCAGGTGTTGCAGGATGGGCTGCGCAAACGCTGGAGCCGCAGCGATCTGCGCATCGACCTTTGGATTGAGTTGAACGGCTGCAGTGGGCATGTTGGCGACAGTATAGCGGCGATCTCTCTTTCAAAAGCTGAACGCAATGGACGCAAAGTTTTCGCCATGTTCGCTATGGCCTTTGCGGTCATTGCGAACACATAGCGCTCATTGCGTTCCGGGGTGAAATCCTCTTGCCGACCATCGGGAGGGGCGAGGCGAAGCCAGTAAAAAGGTGCGTGAGCACCCGCTCTCCGCGCAGGAGGCCCGTCCAGCAGGACACGGCTTCTATGCGCCGTGCTTGTGGCGGGGCTGGGTTTTGGATGGATGCGCTGCGGGTGTGGCTGCGGTCCATGTCTGCTGCCCTGCCCACGGACGCTGCACCTGCAGAGCGCCGGTGGCATCGGCGGGCATGTTGTCTCCCAGCGGCGGCAGAGCGTGTGCAGCCTCCTGCGCGGCGGCAGCGGAGCGATAGTCCAGCGTGTAACCGCTGCGATTCAGCTGGCCGTAGATCTCGCCTTCAGCCGTGGCCTTCTGCGCAATGGCTTCTGCGGTCTCCGGCTCGTCCTGCGTGCCGCGGCGGCGATAGGCGTGAACGGCAATCGCTGCGTTGGACGCGTCGGTGCTGCTGCCTCGAACACCGTAGGTGAGCACCAGGTTCCACGGGCTGGGCTTTGATACAGGGGAAGGTGCTGCTGCAGCGACGGCTGGCGGCGGCGAAGACGGAGTAGCGGCGGGCACCGGAGGCAACGTGCAATCGCATACCAGGATGCCACCCCAACGGCTGCTGGTCGGCGTGCTCTCTTCCTTCCACGCATTCAGGTCGACGGTGCCACCCACCTGCAACGACGGCGGCACGCGGCGCGAGAACAGCCGCAGCCATGCCAGCGCATAGCCCGCGCTGGCGTTCTTCAGCGACACCTGCAGCGTAACGGTATGCCAGTTGAACAGGTTGGGCACATCCCCGTGCAGCAGCACCACGCCGGGCTTGAGGGAGCCATCGGGCAATGCATCCGCGTCTGGAATTTCGCCTGCATCCGCAGGTTTGCTGGCGGGTTCAGCAAAGCGATGCAGCACCTCAATGGCGCTGAACATGCTTGTGTCCTGATTGGTGGGCACGGCGCAGCGCAGGTCCTGCAGGCTGCGCAGCGGACCGCTCGCAATGGCCTCGCAGTGCGCGTTGATCTCTGCGGTATGTTCCGGCACAAAGTCCGCGCGGCGCAGTGCCAGCAGGTGCACGTCCGTCACCAGCTTCGCCTGCCCCAGAGTTCCCTTCAGCGTGGCCTCAGCTGCGACCTCGCCGCGCCAGCCCATGTCAACGCCCGCGGTCAGCTTGCTTGCTTCACCCAGCGGAGTGGTCTTCCAGCTGGCAGTCAGATCAATGGGCGCGGACGCCAGGTCTGCAGCACGGCCCAGTGTGGCCTCCACGCGCAGCAGACCCACGTCGTTCACGTCCGTGTCGGTGCGGACGGGCTGTGCATTCAGCCGCAGCCGCCACTGGCCCGGTTCCGGCAGCCACAGCGCAAACTCTGCTGCGCGCAGTGAGAACGGCAGCTTGTCATCGCCGTTTTTAAAGTTCAGCCGAGCGTCCGTCGCCTCAATGTAGGGGAAGCGCGGAGCGTCACCCGCGCGTGCCTGCGCAGTGGGTGCCGACTGCAGCTGCGATGCCTGCATCAGGATGCTCTGCAGGTTCCAGCTGCCGTCCTCAGGCCGCCGCACCAGGTTGATGGACGGCGCGTCCAGCGAGATGCGCGACACCTCAAGCCTGCGCCGCCACAACGACGAGACGCGCAGCCGCGCCTCTACCGTGTTGGCGCGCAGCACTGGCTCGCCGCCGAACTGCGGCAGCTCGTTCACAACGAAATTCTGAATGGTCAGCCCGGGGATGGGCAGCAGGTGAATCGTAATGTTGTCAAAGTGAACCGGCCTGCCCAGCGCACCGGAGATGGCCATGGCCACGCGGCGCTGGTAGCGGCTGACGCTGATGTACGGCGGTATGACCACCATGAGCACCACGACGAGCAGCACAATCGCGATCTGAATCAGCCGGCGGCGCAGCGACGGCGTCCACAGCGGAGCGTCGTCATCATCATCCACAACGGCTGCGTGCTGGTCCAGTGGTTGAGGCACTTATTGAATCCGGTGGAAGGTGCGATTCCAGCGCGTGTCGCTGAAGAAGTGCGTGGCTTCATGGGCGATCCAGCCAACGGTGTTGCCCACGCCGGTCTTATCCACCTGGTCTGACGGCGTGATGAACGACCAGTAGACAAACAGCGGACGGCCAATAAGATTGGCGTTCGGCACAAAGCCCCAGAAGCGCGAATCCAGACTCTCAAGCCGGTTGTCGCCCATGGCGAAGACGGT
>JAMFTB010000079.1 GCA_026225595.1 Terriglobus sp.
GGATCACGTACTCAATACCGTCGGTCGACTTACGTGGCGTCAAGATGAGCATCTGCGTGCCCACCGGCACACTCAGTTGCGACTTGGGCCCGTTGACCTCGCCGTTCAGATCCTTCTTGACGATGTCGTGGGTCAGCACACTTTTCAGCGCGCCGCCGTCGCGGTAGTGCACCATCTCCGGCCCCACCAACTCCCACTGGCCCTGCCGGTTCTTGTAGTAGAGGCCGGGGTCATCGGTGTTAGGCGAGAGCGCTGTGACCTCAACCGCAGCAGGCGCGGGCCGCTGCTGCAGGCCGCTGTTGCGCGCCAGCATGGCTGCAATCACCGGCTGCGAGACACCTGCATCCTTCAGCGCGACCAGGTCGTCCGGACCGGTCGCGTAGTCGCCGGGCTGCGAACGCACCGTCTGCAGGATAATGTCGTCACCCAGGCCTGCCTTCGTCATCTTCACAATGGCGGCGTTGTTCAGAACGCCGTTGTGCGCGGGGGCCTGCGGTGCGGCTGGTGTGGAGCTGTCCGGCGGCGCCTGCGATTCGCCACGGTGCAGCTGCGGCAGCGGACCCTCCACCGTGTCCTGCGCGTGCAACAGCGCGGGTGCGGCGAGAGTGACGGCAACGGCAAATAGCAGCGGCAGGCGAGACATGGAAGACTCCGTACTAGATATAGACGAAGGTAGCGCGGCCTTGGACTACCGTAGCGCGGCTTCAACTACCACCGCTACCGTTTGTATTCCATCCCGCCGACCGCGTATACAGGAATGCGCGGGGCAGCAGACATTTGCCGCGTCCGCACGGGGAGGCCCCATGAACCGTCGCAAGCTATTGCAAACCTCTGCCATGATGATGGCCGCTGCACGCGTTGAGCCGTGGATGCTGGCGGCAACGCCCGCTGTGAGCGATCATGCTGCTGTGCCCCGTACAAACTGGTCAAAGAATTTTCACTACAGTACCGATCACGTCTTCGCGCCCACCACGGCGGAGGAAGTGCCAGCGATTGTGAAGGCGAACGCGCACCTGAAAGGCCTGGGCTCGCGCCACTGCTTCAACAACATTGCAGACAGCCAGTACGCGCAGATTTCCATGCGCGAGGTGAAGGGCGTAAGCATTGACGCGGCCGCGCACACGGTGACGGTGGGCGCGGGCATTGCTTACGGCGAGCTTGCTCCCGTGCTGGACAAGGCAGGCTTTGCGCTTGCAAATCTCGCTTCCCTGCCGCACATCTCCGTTGGCGGAACGGTTGCGACGGCAACGCATGGGTCAGGCGTGGGCAACAGGAATCTGTCGTCGGCTACTCGAGCACTTGAAATGGTGAAGGCAGATGGCAGCGTGCTGAAGCTCTCACGCGATGCTGACGGCGACCGCTTCAAGATGGCCGTCGTCCATCTGGGTGCGCTGGGCGTGGTGACGCACGTGACACTGGATGTTGTGCCGCGCTATGACATGTCGCAGGTCGTCTATCGCAACCTGTCGTTCGACCAGCTGGAGCAAAACCTGGACGCGATTCTCAGCTCCGGCTACAGCGTGAGCCTATTTACGGATTGGCAAAAAAATCGCGCGAACCAGGTGTGGATTAAGGACAAAGTAGCCGCAGGCACAACGCAGAAGACGATGCCGCCGCTCTTCTACGGAGCGACATTGCAGACAACAAAGCTGCACCCGATTGATGACCATCCAGCAGACGCCTGCACGGAACAGATGGGCAGCATTGGCCCGTGGTATCTGCGGCTGCCGCACTTCAAGATGGAGTTCACACCATCCAGCGGTGAGGAGCTGCAGACGGAATACTTCGTCGCCCGCAAGGATGGCTACAAGGCCATCCGCGCCGTGGAGAAGTTGCGCGACAAGATCACGCCGCACCTCTTCATCACGGAGATTCGCACCATTGCCGCGGACGAACTGCCCATGAGCATGGCGTACCAGCGCGACTCCATGGCGATCCACTTTACATGGAAGCCGGAGGAGCCTGCCGTGCGCAAACTGCTGCCGGAGATTGAAGCAGCGCTGATGCCCTTTGGCGCGCGTCCGCACTGGGGCAAGATTTTTGAACTGCCCGGCTCCTACCTGCAACAGCAGTACCCGGCCATGCCGCAGTTTCGCGCGCTGGCTAAGGAGCTTGACCCTGAGGGTAAGTTCCACAACGCTTATCTGGAACGGAATATCTTTAGGGCTTAACGCACTCTGTCTCTTCGCTTGTCATCCCGCAGCTTCTCGCTTTGTTATCCCGCAGCAAAGCGAAGGGATCTGCATGTGTGCCGGGCCCAGCGACGCAATGCCAGAGGGCAAGAATGCTTGCGTATTTGCGCTCCGCGCAAACGGTCTTACTTTTTGAAAGCCTCTGACAAAGGACCGGCGGGTGAATGCAAATGCAGATCCCTCCGCTTCGCTGCGGGATGACAGGCACGAGGATTGAAGTCAATTCAGTGGGCTAAAGCCCCCGCGTTCTCCGCAGCGGCGTATGGGGCACAGTGTTCGCCGTCCGGTAAGATGAGGGCAACACACCTCCCATATAGTCCTCTGGCATGCACATCGACCTGGAACAACTCGAGCCGGGCGTGCCCGCACACAGCCGCTTCTGCATTGTGGGCGCGGGCATTGCGGGTCTGATCCTCGCGCGCAAGCTTGCCGGTTTTGGATTTGATGTAACCGTGCTGGAAGCAGGCGGACTTGAGCTGGAAGATCGCAGCCAGGCGCTGTATGCGGTGGAGCAGGCAGAGCGCACGCACACCGGCAGCATAGACGGACGGTTTCGTACCTTTGGCGGTTCCTCCACCCGCTGGGGTGGCCAACTGCTGCCCTACACTGACGCGATCCTAACGCCGCCAGCAGGCTTGCCAGCACCGGCATGGCCCATTGCTACCACTAATTTGTCGCCTTACTACGCGCAGATTCAGGACATCTTTCAGGTAGGCACACTGCCCTTCACCGATGCGCTGCTGCCTGCATTGAAACGCACACCTGTGGAGTTGTCACAACTCAACATCCGCTTTTCAAAGTGGGCGCCATTCAATCGCCGCAACCTGGCACAGACAGTGGGCAAAGACTGCCTGCAGTCTGATCGCATACGTATGTACACGCATGCCAACTGCGCGTCGCTGCATGGAGACGGATCACGCATTACATCTGTCCGCGTGCTTGATTACAACAAGCGCGAATTTACCTTCACTGCAGATCAGTTCATTGTGTGCTGTGGCACCGTGGAAAGTTCGCGGCTGCTGCTTTCATCACCCGGCGTGCCAAACACGCAGGATCAGTTGGGCCGCTACTTTCATGACC
>JAMFTB010000080.1 GCA_026225595.1 Terriglobus sp.
TCTTCGCCTTGCCGGGCGAGATGACGCCGGGGCAGTTCGGTCCGATGAGCACAGACTTCGAGTCCTTCACGACCGACCACACCTTGACCATGTCCAGGATCGGGATGCCTTCCGTGATGCAGACGACCAGAGCGATCTCTGCAGCAACGGCTTCCATGATGCCGTCCGCAGCAAACGGCGGCGGAACAAAGATCATGGTGGCGTTCGCACCGGTGGCGGCTACGGCCTCTTCAACGGTGTTGAAGACGGGCCAGCCCTCGTGGGTGGTGCCGCCCTTGCCGGGCGTTACGCCGCCAACAACCTTGGTGCCGTAATCCTGGCAGCCCTTTGCGTGGTACGTGCCTTCGCGGCCGGTGATGCCCTGAACGATGAGGCGGGTTTCGTTGTTGACAAGTACAGCCATTACTTGGCTCCCTTCGCTGCTTCAACTGCCAGCTTTGCGGCTTCCGCCATCGTTGCGCCTACGGCATACTTCAAGCCGGACTCTGCCAGGATCTGACGACCCTCCTCGACGTTGGTGCCTTCGAGACGCAGGATGAGCGGCAGAGTGACATTCAGGTTGCGAGCCGCAGCCACGACTGCTGTTGCCAGCACGTCCACGCGCAGAATGCCGCCAAAGATGTTGATGAAGATGGCCTTGACGTTGGGGTCAGCCAGCAGGATGGCGAATGCTGCCTCAATCTGCTGCTGGTTCGCACCGCCGCCCACGTCCAGGAAGTTGGCAGGCGAACCGCCGCTGTACTGGATGATGTCCATCGTCGCCATCGCAAGACCAGCGCCGTTCACCATGCAGGCAATGGAGCCGTCGAGCTTGATGTAGTTCAGCGAATCCTTGCTGGCTTCCACTTCAAGAGGATCTTCTTCCGCAACGTCGCGCAGTTCCTTCAGGTCCTTGTGGCGATACATTGCGTTGTCGTCGAAGTTGATCTTGCAGTCCAGCGCAGCCAGCGCGCCGTCCTTCGTGGTGATGAAGGGGTTGATCTCAAGCAGCGAGCAGTCGGTTTCGACATAAGCCTTGTACAGGCCAATCATGAAGCCGACAGCGGCGTTGATCTGCGTGGGCTTCAGACCCAGCTTGAATGCCAGGTTGCGTGCCTGCCAGGGCTGCAGGCCAAGCGCGGGCTCAATCGCTTCCTTGTAGATCGCATCAGGATTCTCGTGCGCGACTTCCTCAATCTCCATGCCGCCGGCCTGCGATGCCATAAAGGTCAGCTTGCCGGTGCCGCGGTCGAGCGTGATGCCCAGATACAGTTCGCGCTCAATGGCGGAACCCGCCTCAACCAGCAGGCGCTGTACCTTCTGGCCCTGTGGGCCGGTCTGGTGCGTGATCAGCTGCATGCCCAAAATAGCCTTGGACGCGGCGTTCGCGTCTTCCAGCGTCTTGGTCACCTTGACGCCGCCACCCTTGCCGCGGCCGCCTGCGTGAATCTGCGCCTTGATGACAACGACCGCGTTGCCTGCGGAGAACAGCTGCTTGGCGGCCTTATCAGCCTCTTCCAGCGTGGTCACCATCTCGCCCTCGGGCACGGGGACGCCGTATTTGCGCAGGATTTCCTTCGCCTGGTACTCGTGAATCTTCATGCTGGGACAAACTCCGGACAGCGTTGTTTAGAACATGCTGATGGTATCGGAGTGGAGTGAGCGCAGTAAATGGATATCGCACCGTTGTGCGTTTATCGGCGGGCCATTTGCTGTTTGCAGGCCGAAATGTCTCCGCGCGCTCCATTCGCGGAACTGCCGCGCCTGCGAGAAGATGGAGGAACAGTATGGAATACACGGAATCACAGGGGTTGCTGCAGCGTGTGGTGGATGGCGGCGACGCTCTCAGCTTTGAGGACGCGCGCGCTCTAATGGTGGCGCTGCTGAACGGTGAATTTTCTGAGAATGCGATGGCCGAACTGCTGAGCGCGCTGCACGACCGCGGTGAAACGGCCACGGAGCTGGCCGGCTTCAGCAATGCCATGCGCTCCGCAGCCATGCACCTGTCGCTGGCAGACGCAGAGCGCGACATGCTGGTGGACACCTGCGGCACCGGCGGCGACGGCAGCGGCACCTTCAACATTTCAACCGCGGTGGCGCTGGTGGCCTGTGCTGCGGGTGCGCGCGTGGCCAAGCACGGCAACCGCGCTGTCACATCAAAGAGCGGATCGGCAGATGTGCTGCTCGCTCTGGGTATCCCCGTGGAACACACGCCTGACGAAGCAGCCGATGCGTTGCGCGCACATGGCTTTGCGTTTCTGCTTGCGCCGCGGATGCATCCGGCCATGAAGATTGTCGCGCCGGTGCGGCGTTCGCTGCCGTTCCGCACCGTCTTCAACCTGCTTGGACCGATGACGAATCCTGCAGGCGCACGGCGGCAGGTGATTGGCGTGTATTCGCCGCAGGCGGTGCCGTTGGTGGCAGAGGCGCTGGCAGCAGGCGGCCACATGCACCATGCGCTGGTGGTGCATGGCGCGGGTGGACTGGATGAGTTGTCGCTCTACGGGGAAAGCATCGTGGCCGAGGTGCGCGGCGCGGAGGTGCGGCAGTACACCGTCGCTCCGGAAGACGCGGGCCTCACGCGTTCGCAGGACGCACTTGCCGGTGGCGACGCCACGGAGAATGCAGCCATTCTGCGCAGCATTTTTTCCGGTGAGCAAAGCCCGCGGCGCGACATCGTGTTGTTGAACGCAGCCGCAGTGCTGCTGGTGGCGGGCATCGCGAGCAACCTCCGCGAAGGAGCGCAGAAAGCCGCTGCCGCTATCGACAGCGGTGCCGTTACACGACTCCTTCAGCGGCTCTCGGACTGAGCAGCTGAAGCCTCCGCATCGGCCTTCACATGATCCAGCACTCTTGTGTGGATGTGATGGATGATCGCATCCGATATGGGCCGCCAATATGCCTGCGGCCAGAAGTAATCCTGGTACCACGTCGTACCTTCCAGCAGCGTGTGGTTCACATCCAGCGCCACCAGCCTGAACTGGCCATGGCGCGATCGTAGGTAGTTCCGGTCGATATGCGGTGTGTGTAGCGGAGCGGAGCCAAACGAGATTTCTGCCAGTGCTGGCGGCTGCTCCGCTACGGTGAACGCAAGCAGGTGGTCTTCATCCCAGGTGGTAATGGGCTCAACGAAATCTCCGGTGGAGAAGCGGCACCGGCGAATGGCGCCCGGGCCACTGCCGGTAATGGTTGCGCCAATGGGATATGCGATACCGGTTCGGAACATCCACTCTTTTGGCGGATCGAGTGGTGTAAACGCGATGACGTTCTTCCATACGGTACTGGCCGGTGCATTCACCACGATGCTTGTAACGACGGGCCTCACCGGCGGCTCAGGGTTGGCACGGTGTTCCACCAGCATGAGTGCAGGTAGCAGGGCAATGCACATGGACATCCGGCCAGAGTGTGCCAGCAGATGCTCTGCGCGATATCGCAGGCATGAGCGTGCCACCAGCGCGCCGCCGATAGCGATTGGAAGTGCCAATGGAATGGCCATCACCAAACAGACCAATCCCTCAAAACGAAAACCCAGCAGAAATGTGCCCATCACCACGACGGCGACGATCGCCACCACGCAGGTTTCTGAGGTAGAGCGAAGCCTGCGCGCGTTCAGGAACCATGCAGCAACAAAGCCAACCAGAAACGGCACGCCAAGAAAAAGTCCCCACGCATATTGCATCAGGTATTGCGCGCTGAACAGGACCAGCACCAGTCCCAGCACCACCGCCAGCGCAAAGCCAAACAACGGAGCGTCTGGCCGCAGTTCCGGGCTGTCGTCAGTCGTTGACGTCGGCTCTGGATCAGCAGATGGCACGAAGCTGAGAGCAAGGAACAGCAGCAGATTCGCGATTGGAACAAAGAAGAAAACCAGCCATCCGGATTGCATGTTCGCATCCCGCAGCCGTCGCAGCGTGAGCGAAATGCCTGCCCAGAAAAAGGGCAGCGCAACCGCCCACAACATCCAGAACATCTGCCGATGCACGCCGCCAATGCCGTAGATGTTGAAGCCATTCGCGGGCAGCACGTATACCGTCACCGGCCATGGCACGCCGAAGTGCATGGCAATGGTGTGATCGATGGCATACTTCAGCGCCACAAGGCAAAGCGCGGCGATGATGTACGTCCGCCGGTCAATGGTGCCACGTACTGAGAACAGAAGCTGGATCAGACGTTTCAAGGAGGTGGTCTCCGCGTCGGTATGAGGTTACACCCGAGACCCTACTTCGCAGACGCTGCGAGGATCTGCTTCACGGCATCCGGCATGGGCTTGTCTGCGATGGAGAGGAGGTTGCTCACCTCCCACATTTCGGTGTCGGTCAGCACCTTTGTGTAGGCGGGCATGCCCGTCAGCCGGATGCCGTTCTTCACCTTCCAGTAGGTCTCTCCCACGGGATCGTCTGACACGCCGACCGTGCCGTTGCCATGATGGCTCACCCACAGCGGAGGAGCATCCGGATACATGTTTTTACCCACGCTGGATGGCGCGCCCGGAGCTCCGTGGCAGAAGGCGCACTGCTTCATGTACACGGTTGCGCCTTCGGTCAGCGTGGCTTCGTTGATGGGTACGGGCGAGGCCTTGGGCATCTCCGCATCAATGCGTTTCCCCAGCGGCTTGTGCACAATCTCGGCCTCCATGGGGAAGGAGGGATCGGCCACGGCAACCGGAGGATGGCCGAAGTTGAGATAAACCCAGGCGAACACCGGCACGATGAGAATGCCGAGGACGAGAAAGACAAAGGCAATTACGAGCTTCTTCATGTGCGGTGCGCTCCGTAGCGGTTGGGAACCTTCAGCATGGACGAAGATACCGGAAGCCGCATGGAACGCCAGCACTATTCTGCGTCGTCTTCCACAATCTCTTCCGCATCCTCAACCGGAGCGTTCAGCGATATGCCGTAGCGGGGCGCAAGCTCCGGTGCGTAACGGGCAATGTCATTTCTCAGACGAAGTAATGACAAGTCCTTCGCTTTGGACTCCAGCATGATGTCGGTTTCAAGGTGCTGGATCGATCGCAGAAAGGTCAGCGTCTCAAACGGATTATTGAAGTCGGAGTGGCCGGTCCACACGGGCGGCAGCAGTACCGTTTCGTTCAGGCCCGTCTTGCGATTCTTGCGCTTCATCTCGCGCAGTTCTGTGCGCGCGCAGCTGAAGTGCATCTTGGGCCGCACACCTGCGGGCCACGTCTTCAGAAATTTTTCCAGTGTGGGCACCAAAGGCAAACCCTCAGGATTCATGCACCAATGGTGCTGATAGTCGAAGACGCACTTCACGCCGGTGCGCTCGTGGATGCTAAGTACATCCGCGGCGGAGAAGCGCAGATCATCATTCTCCAGCACCAGCCTGTGGCGCACGCGCTTGCTCAGCTTCTTCCACGTCTTTACCCAGTTGTCGCAACCCGCCGCGCGGTTGCCATACGCGCCGCCCACGTGGATGACCATGATCGCCTCAGGGCCAAGCTCCATGTAGTCGAGCATTTTGGCCTGCGCTTCAAGGTCTGCGACGGACCTCTTCGTTAGCTCCGCGTTGCCGCTGTTCAACACGATGTACTGCGACGGATGAAAGCTGAGCCGCAGGCCCTGCGCCTTCGCCAGCTTGCCAACGTGCTCCAGGTCGCCGCGGCACTCGTCAATCATGCCGTGGAACTGCGGCATGTCCGGGTGCGTAACGTACGGCGCAAGGTCGCTGGTCATGCGGTACATGCGGATGTCGTGCTGGCGCAGGTATCCGAAGATTTCGCACAGGTAGCCAAGCGACACGCGCAGGTGCGGATTCTGCTGCCAGCGCCGTGTGTCGTTGCTCTTCAGATCATTGCGACCCATTACCTTCACGGCAAAGCCCAGCCGCATGGCATCGGCAGGGAAGGGCGGCAGCGTTAGCCCGTTGGTGTCCGTCGGCGGCCAGCCGCAAAAGCTCATGGGATTGGTAAGGCGTCGCTGCTCCAGCGCGGCTGCGTCGGCCTTCTGCTGCTCGCGCGCGGCCTTCACGCTGGCCTGCTTCTTCGCAGCCTTCTCTTTGGCCTTGCGCGCGACTTCGCGCTCAAGCTGGGCGGCTGTGGGCTTTGTTGACTTAGCGGTGGCAGATTTTTTTGCGGGCATCACTTGGGATTGTGATGCTTTTAGGCAAAGCTTTGATCACAGAGTGCACGATATGTCTCACAGCGTGCACAAAGAAGCTTGATCTGTGAACTCTGTGAAAACTCTATGCACTTTGTGTTCAAAAAGGGATTTCGCCTTTCTCGCAGCCTCAAATCGAGTAGGAATCATGCGGTTCTGGCTACTTTGCGAGCCGTAATCCGGGCATGAGAAAATAAGAGACGATGATCTCAGTCTCGAATGTCACGATGCGGTACGGCTCCAAGATTCTGTTTGAAGACGTATCCACGCAATTTATCTCCGGCCGCCGCTACGGCCTTACCGGCCCCAACGGCGCCGGAAAATCCACGTTCATGAAGGTCCTTACCGGCGAGCTGGAAGCGCAGAAGGGCACCATCATTCGCCCGCGCAAACTTGGCATTCTGCGCCAGGACCAGTACGCCTTTGACGCGTATCGCGTGATTGACACCGTCATCATGGGCAACGCGCCGCTGTGGGCCGCGATGGAAGAGCGCGAAACGCTCTACAACAAAGCCGACCTGACCGACGACGACGGCATCCGCCTGGGCGAGCTGGAAGGCGTTGTGGGCGATGAGAATGGCTATGAAGCTGAGGCCGATGCGGCCATCCTGCTGCAGGGCCTGGACATTCCGGATGCTGTGCATGATCGCAAGATGAGCGAGCTGCAGGGCGGCCAGAAGGTCCGCGTGCTGCTGGCGCAGGCGCTGTTCGGATCGCCCGATGCGTTGCTGCTGGACGAGCCCACGAACTATCTGGATCTTGAGTCGGTGCACTGGCTGCAGGACTTTTTGCTGAGCTATCGCGGCACGCTCATCACCATCTCGCATGATCGCCACTTTTTGAATGCGGTCTGCACACACATTGCCGACATCGATTACCAGACGATCATCACCTACAACGGTGGCTATGACGACATGGTGATGCAGAAGGTCAGCGTGCGTACGCGCATTGAAAGCCAGAACGAAGAGCGCACCAAGAAGATTGAGCAGTTGAATGACTTCATTGCGCGATTCAGCGCGGGTACGCGTTCTTCGCAGGTGAATTCGCGTAAGAAGGAAGTGGAGCGCCTGGCGACGACGGAGCTTGCGCGCTCGAACATTCAGCGTCCCTTCATCCGTTTTGATATGGCGCGCCCCAGCGGCAAGCATGTGCTGGAAGTGGAAGCCGTCACCAAGACCTAC
The DNA here is from genome assembly GCA_026225595.1 of Terriglobus sp. Lineage (GTDB taxonomy): Bacteria > Acidobacteriota > Terriglobia > Terriglobales > Acidobacteriaceae > Terriglobus. The sequence continues at coordinate 7,274 of JAMFTB010000080.1, forward strand.
GAGACGCCCGCGCCCGATGGCACCAGCGGCCCCGTCTTCACTCCGTTCTCATCGACACTGATGCGTGGCGACAAGGTGGTTCTGATTGGCCGTAACGGTACCGGCAAAACGACGCTGATCAAGTCCTTGCTTTCGGGCTTCCCCGATGTGCAGGACAACGATTTTGTCCGCACGCACGGCGATGTGAAGTGGGGCCACGAGGCGCAGATCGGCTACTTTGCGCAGGACCACAAGGCTGCGATTCAGCTGGGGACGACTGTTGCTGAGTGGCTGCATGGCTTTGATCCGAAGAAATCGACGGAAGAGATTCGCGGCATTCTTGGGCAGATGCTCTTCCGCGGCGAAGAGGGCACCAAGCAGACCGATGCACTCAGCGGTGGAGAAGCGGCTCGGCTGCTGTTCTGCAAGCTGATGATGCAGAAGCCGAACATCCTCATCCTGGACGAGCCGACGAACCATCTCGATCTTGAGAGCATCAACGCGCTGAACCAGTCGCTGCAGAAGTATGAAGGCACGGTGCTGCTGGTCACGCACGATCAGGACCTGATTGAAGAAGTGGGCACA
>JAMFTB010000081.1 GCA_026225595.1 Terriglobus sp.
GTCCTTCACCGCGATGGCGCCCTTGTCTGCCAGCAGATCCAAATTGATAACACCGCGCCAATATTCTGAGCCGTAGATGACAATCGTCATCTCCTTGGCCAGCTTGTGCGTCTGCGCCAGCGTCAGCAGTTCGAACATTTCGTCCAGCGTGCCAAAGCCACCGGGGAAGACCACCAGCGCCTTTGCCAGATACGCGAACCAGAACTTGCGCATGAAGAAGTAGTGGAACTGGAAGTTGAGCGCGGGTGTGATGTATGGGTTTGGCCGCTGCTCAAACGGCAACGCAATGTTCAGGCCAATGGTCTTGCCGCCGGCCTCATGCGCGCCGCGGTTGGCCGCCTCCATAATGCCGGGGCCGCCGCCGCTGGTGACAACGAAACGCCTGCGGCGCCCCGGTAAACCTTTAGACCAATCCGTCAGCATGTAGGCCAGCTTGCGCGCGTCCTCGTAGTAGCGAGCCATCTCAACCGCCGTCTCCGCGCGAGTCTTCTGCAGGTCGCTGGCGTTCGGCTCGCCGGGCTTTGCGGGCTGCTCCTCTGGCGGAGCGGGCTTTGCGCTGCCTTCGTTGTCCAGTAGCTGCACCTTCTGCTCTGCATCATCCAGCGAAGCAAAGCGCGCACTGCCAAAGAAGACCACCGTGTCCTGAATGCGCTCGCGGCGAAAGCGCTGCATCGGCTCCTGGTATTCCGCAAGGATGCGCAGGCCACGCGCGTCGGGGCTATCGAGGAACTCCGTGTTGTCGTAGGCAAGCGGAGCCTGCTCCAGCGGTGTGGACGGCAGTGTGGTCTTTGGCTGATCAGGTTTGTTAGGCATCACTCGTCAAATGCTACTCGTCCTGATTGATTCGCCGCTGAGTACCGCACTAAGCGGCTTTAGCCGCTGGGATAGAACTGAGAGTCTATCGAAACGCGGCTTTAGCCACCGAGATTCGAATCTCAGCGGCTGAAGCCGCCTCCGTTACGGGATTCGTTCTATCTCGGCGGCTAAAGCCGCATAAGTTCCAACCGCGTGTTCGTAAAGAGCGAGCTTAGTTGCGATAGTCGCGGTAGTGGATGAGTTCGCTGATGCCGATCCACAGGTCCAGCATGCCCAGTCCGCTGATCAGTCCGCGCACCGGTCCGCGCGTGAGCACAGCGTGCAGTGACGGATGTGCCAGCAGCAGAGCATTGCGGTCCCACATGTCCTTCCACCATGGCAGCACCGCGATCAGCAGGCCAAGGTAAAGGCAGAAGATGACCAGCACGGCCAGCGACAGCCGCTGCAGCCACACAGGAGCAGCGGGCGCGGGAGTGACTGACTGCGTTGGCGCCAGCACAGCACCGCCGTCGGCGTGTGCCGTCGGTGTTGCGGCAAGCTGAGGATGCTGCGGTACGGACATCTGCTGTTAACGCTAACAGAGCAAGCCCTGCGGAAGGGCATCCGCCTGGGTGCGTCGATCTGGGTGTGACCGTTTTTCAGGCCCATCGAAGCATTCCTGCACAAAGAAAAACGCAGCGACCGTGTTGGCTCGCTGCGTTCTGTTTCCTGTTAGCGGTGTTGTTATTCGCCGCCGCCGCTACCCTGGCGGCGCGGACGCCGGTTGGCCTGCAGCACCTTCTTGCGCATGCGCAGTGACTTGGGTGTAACTTCCACCTGCTCGTCGTCGGCGATGAACTCAATGCACTGCTCCAGCGTGAGCTGTTTGTATGGGACGAGGCGAAGCGCTTCGTCTGCAGAAGACGCACGCATGTTCGTCAGCTTCTTTTCGCGAACAGCGTTCACGTCCAGGTCATTGTCGCGGCTGTTTTCGCCCACGATCATGCCCTCGTACACTTCAACGCCATCACCCATAAACAGCGTGCCACGCTCCTGCAGGCCGTTCAGCGCATACGTGGTGGTTACACCCGTACGATCGCTGATCAGCGCGCCCGTAGGCCGCTGCGGAATCTCACCCTGGTACGGAATGTAGCCGTCAAACAGCGTGTTCATCACGATGGTGCCGCGCGTTTCCGTCAGCATTTCGCTACGCAGGCCGATCAGGCCGCGCGAAGGCACCTTGAACTCCATGCGAACGCGGCCCTGGCCGTGCATCTTGATCATCTCGCCCTTGCGAGGTCCAAGCTTCTGGATCACCGTTCCGGCAAACTCTTCCGGCACGTCTATGGTCACGTACTCCACCGGCTCCATCAGCTGGCCGTCAATGCGCTTGGTTACAATCTCAGGGCGTCCCACGGTGAGCTCGAAGCTTTCGCGGCGCATCATTTCAATCAGCACGGCAAGCTGCAGTTCACCACGGCCCAGCACCTTGAAGGTGTCGGGGCTGTCCGTGTCTTCCACACGGATGGAGACGTTGGTCTGCAGCTCCTTGTCCAGGCGCTCACGCAGGTTGCGGCTCGTCACGTAGGAGCCTTCACGGCCAGCAAACGGCGAGTTGTTCACGCTGAACTGGATGGCAATCGTCGGCTCATCGATGACGATCTTCGGCAGCGGCTGCGGATTCTCAAGACCGGTGATGGTCTCACCAATCGTGAGGCCGGCAACGCCGGCAACTGCGATGATGTCGCCAACCGTGGTCTCTTCAATGTCCGTACGCTTCAGACCGCTGAAGCTGAACAGCTTCGAAATCTTCACCGGCATCAGCGTGCCGTCAAGCTTGGCAATGTTCACCATGTCGCCGGTCTTCAGCGTGCCGTTGAAGACACGCGCAATGCCCAGGCGGCCCAGATAATCGGAGTAATCCAGGTTCGTCACCAGGATCTGCAGGGGACCGTCAACCTCACCGGTCGCAGGCGCAATCGCGCTTGCAATCGTCTCAAACAGCGGCTGCAGATCGGTGCCGGGGACGGCCATGTCGATGGTCGCGGTACCGGCCTTGCCATTGGTGTAGACCACCGGGAAATCAAGCAGGCTCTCGTCCGCATCCAGGTCGATGAACAGGTCATAGACCTCGTTCAGCACTTCCTGCACGCGTGCGTCAGGGCGGTCAATCTTGTTGATCACAAGGATCGGCGTCAGTCCTGCAGCAAGAGCCTTGCCCAGCACAAAACGTGTCTGTGGCAGCGGACCTTCCGATGCGTCGACGAGCAGAACAACGCCGTCTACCATCTTCAGCGCGCGCTCCACCTCGCCACCAAAGTCGGCGTGGCCTGGTGTGTCTACGATGTTGATCTTCGTGTCCTTGTAGAGGACGGCCGTGTTCTTGGCCAGAATGGTAATGCCGCGCTCGCGCTCCAGGTCGTTCGAATCCATCACGCGGTCGGTCATGGCTTCATTTGCGCGGAAGGTGCCGCTCTGCCGCAGCATGGCATCTACAAGGGTGGTCTTGCCGTGATCGACGTGCGCGATGATGGCGATGTTGCGAATCACTGAACTCAAAACTTCGTACCTTCTTGTTTTCCAGGCATAGCCGGAAAGAATCTTGCAGGCACACACACGCGCTCATCCAAGAGCAGGCAGCATGGGCTGACAGAGGGAGGCGCACAGACAAGACGCCCGTAACAGCAAACGGACACTTCGCGCACATCCTATCTAGTCTATCGCATGCGGGTGGAGGCGGGTTACGCCCGCATGAACGGCCCTGTGAGCATGTCCTGCCGGACGGGCCTCCTGCGCGGAGGGCGGGCGTTTGCACGCCTCTTTACTGCTTCGCATGGCCTCCCGTTGGTCGAGATGAATTATCCGGTGATTCGTTTACAAAGCTGGCAGATTGCGGTCGTAGACTTTTCTGCAGCTTTCAAGGGGGAACAAGCCAATGAAGAGGACACTCACCACACCCGGCGCTTATGACGAGATTGTGGCGCGCTTTCGCAGCCTGCAGCCTGACGCGGCGCGGCAGTGGGGACGCATGTCGGTGGATGGCATGTTCTGCCACCTGCACGACTCCTACACCGTGGCACTCCAGCCGGATTGGGTCGATCCCGCCAAGGTGCCATGGGTTGGCCGCGTCGTGGTCAAGTGGATCGGCCTGTACAGCCCGCTGCCATGGATGAAGGGCACACCCACCATGCCTGAGGTCGATCAGGACAAACAAGGCACGCGCCCGACGGAGTTTGAAGCAGACCGCGAACGGATGCTGGCCAGCCTGCACCGCTTCGCCACAATCACTGACTTCTCACGCTGCGCGCACCCATTCTTCGGCACCATGACGCACTGGGAATGGATGCGGTGGGGCTGGTTCCACGCGGACCACCACCTTCGCCAGTTCAACGCGTAAGTGATTCCGATCTTGCGCTCTGCGGCTATCCGCGTGCTTTAGCAGCTGCGCGAGATTCTTTGAGCAACGCTTGGTGAATGATCATATTTAGTTTTGATAACTTAGGCCGCGCTCTTCCGCTTCGCTTCTGGCAAGTTTGGCTCATCCGCCAGAGTTTCGAAAGCCTTCACACCCTCTTTCATAAGGGTTCCACGGCCAAGCGTGCCGTTCGCCGCCGCTTCCTGGAAAGCAGCAAGAACCTCATCCTGGTGAGTGTCCCACCATTCCGCTTCTTCCTGTTCACTTTGGAAGTCTGGTGTTTCAAATACCTTCATGATCCGTTCCTCCTGTCTGCTCAAGGTAGAACCGCCGGTACCGCCGATCCGCTGGGTAGGATGTTACTACTCTGACCTTCGCACCGCGTGGGGTAAATACGACAATCAGAATCCGACCTGCGTTTGTAACGCCAAGCAGTGTAATTCTCCGTTCGCCATTGTGGCTCCGAGCACCGAGATCAAGCGCTCTCAATCCAAGAACTTCTTCCGCCTCGTGCGGGGCCACACCATGGCGCGCAATGTGATTGATGTTGGCCTCATCCCAGTCAAACTCAAGCATCCGCTACCACTTTAATCCGCTGCTGGGAGCTAGCGTGAGGTCGTTATCAAAATACAGCGCCGCAGCCAAAGGCTGCGGCGCTGTGATCCCAATTCGGGATAGAAGCAACCTACATGTTTTCGATCATCTTGCTGGCGAATTCGCTGGTCTTTACCTTCGTTGCGCCCTGCATCTGGCGCTCGAAGTCGTAGGTCACGAACTTCTGCTGGATGGTCTTTTCCATGCTGCTTTCGATCATGCGCGCGACCTCGGTCCAGCCGATGAAGTCGAAGAGCATGACGCCGCTCAGCATGACGCTGCCGGGGTTGATCACGTCCAGGTCCGCATACTTGGGAGCCGTGCCGTGTGTCGCCTCAAAGCAGGCGTAGCCGTCGCCGATGTTCGCACCCGGAGCGATGCCCAGACCACCGACCTGCGCTGCCGCAGCGTCAGAGATGTAGTCACCGTTCAGGTTGGTCGTCGCCAGAACGCTGTAGTCGCTGGGACGGATGATGATCTGCTGGAAGATGGAGTCCGCAATGCGATCCGTGATCAGGATCTTGCTCTTCCACTTGCCGCCGCCGTGCGTCTCGCCGATGGCCTTGAGCGTGTCTTCAATTTCCTTGATGACGCCCTCGCCAAACTCAGGAGGTGCGTACTCAATGCCGGGCTCAATCATCGTGGCGTTGTCCTTGGCAGACAGGCCGGGGTTCGACTCCAGGTTGCCCAGGATCCAGCTCTCGCGCTCGGTCACAACCTTGTCGCGGAACTCCTCGGTGGCAACTTCATAACCCCACTCGCGGAATGCGCCCTCGGTGAACTTCTGGATGTTGCCCTTGTGCACCAGCGTGACCGACTTGCGGCCATGGTCGACGGCGTACTGAATTGCCGCGCGGACGAGGCGCTTCGATCCAAAGATCGAGATCGGCTTCACGCCAACGCCGCTGTCCAGGCGAACCTTCTTCTTGGTGCCGGCAAGCATGGTGTTGTTCACAAAGTCGATGAACTTCTCGGCCTCGGGAGTGCCCTGGCGGAACTCGATACCTGCGTAGATGTCCTCAGTGTTCTCGCGGAACAGGACGATGTCCAGCTTCTCCGGGTGCTTTACCGGGCTGGGCACGCCTGCGTAGTACTTCACCGGGCGGACGCACTGGTACAGGTCCATCAGCTGGCGCAGGGCCACGTTCAGCGAGCGGATGCCGCCGCCCACGGGCGTCGTCAGCGGTCCCTTGATCGAGACGCGGAAGTCCATGGTGGCCTTGACGGTGTCATCGGGAAGCCAGTTCTGGGTCTTGCGGTAGCTCTTTTCACCGGCCAGAACTTCAAGCCAGTAGACCTTCTTCTTGCCGCCGTAGGCCTTCTCAACAGCTGCATCGAACACGCGCTGCGAAGCCTTCCAGATGTCGCGGCCGATGCCGTCGCCTTCAATGTAGGGAATGATCGGGTTATCCGGCACCGTGTACGTGCCGTTTGAGTACTCAATCGCCTTGCCTTCGGTGGGAACGGCGATGCCGTTGTAGCTCGCTTGCATGTGAGTTTTTGCTCCGATCAAAAGATTCGAGAGGCGAGTGGCGCACACGGCGCAGACAGCCCCTTCCACTTGCCAGTTTAGCGCACGGTATTCGTGCGGCCTGCGCGGTTATCGGCAGTTACTGCGTCGTGAGGGATGTCTGGCACGCGCACCAAGGACAGCTATTGGTTGGTAACCGTGATGCCCCAGGGGGTAAGCCCCGCTGCCACAGGGGAACCGGGGACTGCAGTCAAGGTGCCTGTTACACCGATTGAGTAACCGTAGATGATGTTGGTTTGCATCGGTGCCAGTTGTGTACATGGCTGGCTGCAGGTAAGCGGAGCATACACAAAGCTGCCTGCAGGATCCACTGCGATGTTGAGACCAAAAATGCCCTGCACCTCGCCCGCCGATGTAAGGACGCCCTTCGCAATGCTGTAGGACTCTAAGCGATAGTTGGAAACGTTGAATGAGGTCGCGTCTGTTGTCTCAATCGTGAAGGCAAACAGTCCCGTGGGCGATATGGTGATGCTTTTCGCCGCGCCAAATTTCGCAGAAATTGTGTTCAGAAGCGTGAGCTGGCCGGAGGTCGAATCAGCGCTGTAAGTGGTCAGGCTGCTGTGGGTTTGATCGCTGGTGTAGAGATAGGCACCCGACGGATCAAGAGCCATATTCCCATACGCTCCACTCAAGGGCACTATCTGCACCAGGCTGAGCGCTCCCGTGGCGGCTGTTACATGAAATACGTACACATTCAGAACGTCGCGCACATAGACAGTTGTTCCGGCGGAGTTGATGGCGACATTCACGCTGGCCGACGTGCTTCCAGTCACGAAAGGCTGCCCAACGGTTGCAAAGGGCTGTCCACTAATGGGCGTTAAGGTTCCGTTGGAACCCAGGGTATAAGCGCCCACAGTGTTACTGGCCTGGCCAACCATGTAGACGTGTGTACCCGTTGAATCGATCGCGAGCGCTATCGGTTGACGCAAGCTGGTGCTCGTCAGGGCAATACTGAATCGAGTCAGCGCTCCGGAGGTGCTGTCAATGTCGAAAACATCCAGTTGGTTGAGCGAGACGTCTGCTGCCAGTAGAAAACGATTCTGTGGATCACGGGTCAACGCGAGGAACTCGTTCCCGGTTTGCAGCGGGAAGCCGTTCAGCGGCGTGAGCGCTCCAGTGGTCGTGTCCACGGAGTAACCGGAGATACTGGTACCAATACCGCCACCGCTGCCCTGGTTCGTTGCGTATGCAAACTTTGCCTTGTACACGGTCGTAACAGGAGCCGGCGTAGTTGGTGTGGTGGGTGTTGTTGGTGTGCTTGTGGTGGACGTACCCGCACCACCGGCAGCACAACCCGTGAGGGTGGTGAGCAGCAAAAAAGCAGACAACTTTTTAAGAAGGGTCATTGGGAGCAAGCGCAGCATATCTTATTTCTGCACCAGGGCAGCCATAAAAGATTATGCTCCCGCGAGTGCCGCCAGCGTCTTTTCCAAACTGGAACTGTCTTCCACGTTCAGCATGGGTTGTGCGCGATCGATCTGTCGCATCAATCCACACAGCACCTTGCCTGGACCTACTTCAATGTAGTGAGTAGGGCTCGTGGTCTTCAGCAGCTCGATGCACTCCGTCCAGCGCACTGCGCCGGTTACCTGCCGGATGAGGCAGTCGCGCGCGTCCGACCGGCGCGTGATCAAGCGTGCGTCCACGTTACTGGCCACGGGAATGGTGGAGTCGTTGAAGACGATGCCCTCAAGCGTTGAGGCCAGTTGATGCGCGGCGGGCTCCATCAGCTTGCAGTGGAAGGGCGCGGAGACGGGTAGGGGAACGACGCGCTTGGCGCCGGCTTCCTTGCACAGCTCGCCTGCGCGGGCCACGCCGGCGGTGGCGCCGCTGATGACGGTCTGCTCTGGCGCGTTCATGTTGGCGGGTGCCACGACGCAGTCGCACTCGTCGCTGGCCTGCTGGCACAGGTCGCCAATGCGCGCGGCGTCCAGCCCCAGCACTGCGGCCATTGCTCCAACGCCTTCAGGCACTGCGGCCTGCATGTATTGGCCGCGCAGGCGCACGGTGCGCACTGCATCGGCAAAGCTGAGTGTGCCCGCGACGACGTGCGCGCTGTACTCGCCCAGCGAGTGACCGGCTGCGACGCTGCCGGTGATGCCATGCTCCGCAAGCACGCGCGCGGCGGCAACGGAGACGGTCAGGATGGCGGGTTGCGTGTACTCGGTCAGCCGCAGCTGCTCCTCTGGCCCATCGAAGCACAGCGATGAAAGCGAGTAGCCAAGCGCCTCGTCCGCTTCGTCAAAGACGGCCTTTGCCGCGGGGAACTTCTCTGCCAGGTCGCGGCCCATGCCCACGGTCTGCGAGCCCTGTCCGGGAAAGAGGAAGGCGATGGTCGGGTTGCTCATGTGTTGTCTGATCCTTCTTTTACTTGACCCATAGAAAACCCCACCCTTGGAAAGGCGGGGTCACTGAAAGGTGGGGTCACTGGCCTGTTGCTGTGCGCCGCTAGATGCCGACGCCGAACTCCATGTCCTGCGGGTCGCCGGCGTGGGCGTAATAGTCATACGGTGTGCGGCGGTTGAACTTGTAGCGGCCACGTAGTTCGCGGCCAGCAAGCAGACCCAGCGTCACCACGCCAAGGCCCGCGCCAACCCACGCGGCAACCACCGCCACCTGGCGGCTACGGCTGCGGTGGCCGGGGATTGCGGACTCCACGGCGGCGGGAATTTGGGCAATACTCTCCTGCAGCCTCTCTTCAAGGTCCTGGAGCACGGAACGGCGGCTGCGAAGCAACTTCATGCCGAACATCATAACGCACACGCACCAAAGAACGGCAGTGGCTGCGTGGCTGCGGGACGATAACCGTGCTGGTTCCTCTGGCTCATACGCTTTAGACGCCGCTGGTGCACAAACATGTCCTGCCGGACGGGCCTCCTGCGCGGAGGGCGGGCGTTCGCGGGCCCGTCCGGCAGGACAGGTGGCGTTTCTTCGCGTCAGAATTTGGATTGCCCACCGCGACGTCCGGCGCAAAGGTGTGTCCAACAATGCATGGGACTCGTACGCCGTTTCGTGTTGACTCCATTTGCCGCCGCGCTGCTGGGTGCCGTTGTTCTTCCTGCGGGTGTTGTTCTGCCTGCCGCAGCGCAGGCTCCGGTGCAGCGTGATGCACCGCCATCGCCACCCGCTACCGATCCCCACGCCGCAGCGCCAGACTTTGACAGCGTGCTGACGACTGCCTCGTCGCAAAGCTCGTTCACCTTTGATCGAAGCATGCTGCAGGCGGCTGACGGCTTCCTTGCCAATGGCGACGCGGAGACGCGCCGCGTGGTGGCTGGGCTCACCAGCATTACGGTGCGCAATTATCGTGCACGCGACTTTGCCCGGTACGACCCCAGCGCGCTCAGCTTTATTGACGGCCAGCTACGCGCCGCCGGATGGAAGCATCTGGTGAATGCCAATGCGAAGGACGCCTCGCGCATTACCGATCTGTGGCTGCACTTTCAGGGGGCAGACATTACCAACGTGGCCGTGTTGACCCGCGGCGATCGCAACATGAGTGTGGTGCAGGTCAGCTGCGATCTGCGACCGCTGGACCTGGTCCACCTGAGTGGACACTTTGGAATTCCAAAGGTGGATGAGAACGCCGTCATGGTGCCGGCTCACTAGGCGGTTCTCGGTTGGGAAAAAGCGGGGTTTCGGGGGAAGGGTGCCGGGCGTAGAACAGGCCGCGGGAGAGGGGAGTGGAGGTGCTTCCCGGGTCCCACGGCCTGATGGACCCTGGAACGGGTCTAGGAGTGACTTAAGACTACGCCTGCCGGAGCCCTTGCGGCGGGAAAATCAAACAATCGGCGTGGTTTGGCGGGCGTTTGCACGCCTTTTTACTGGCTTCGCCTCGCTCCTCCCGATGGTCGGGATCAAACTTCCTCCCTAACCAACGGGAAGGCCACGCGAAGCAGTGAAAGGCCATGTGAATGGCCGAAGCCGAATACAAGTCACAAAGTGACCGCCCGGCGCGCAGCCGGCCCGTCCGGCAGGACAGGCGCAAGCAGCTTTTCGACGGCGTCAGCGGCAGCGCTTAGACCGTCTTCTGCCTGAATCTTCCCGGCCAGTTCGCCTGCCTTGTCACGCAGGCCCGCATCGCGCAGCAGGCGATGCAGGGCATAGTGCGCGTGGCGGCGGTTGTAGCGTCGCCGCGGCAGGGAAACGCCCACGCCCAACCGTTGCACGCGCGCGGCGTTGTCCGGCTGGTCAAAGTTAAAGGCCACCACCAGCGACGGCACACCCGCTCTTAGCGCCTCTGCCGTGGTGCCAATGCCGCCCTGGTGCACCACTGCGCCCACTCGCGGGAACAACTGCCGGTAGTCCGCATAGGGGATCACCAGTATGTCCGGCGTCTCCAGTTCGCGAAGGTTGGCGTGGCCTGCAATCAGCACAGCCCGCAGCTTCAACCGCTGGGCGGCCTCCGCACTCATGTGGAAGAAGTTGCCGGGCGCATGAACGGCGGCCGACCCCAGCGTAAAGACCACAGGAGGCTTGCCGGCCTGCAAAAAGGCCTCAAGTCGCGCGGCTTGAACGCCGGCGGGGCCGGTCGGCTGCTGCAGCTGCCCTTGCTCAAAGAAGACAAAGCCCGGCTGCACCGTGGCGGCAGGCCAGTCGCGCTGGGCGGCGGCAAAGTGTTTTGAAAACAGCGCCAGCACCAGGTCTGCAGAAAATTTGCCGCGCACCAGTCCATCGCGCTGCGGCGGCAGCCCCAGCTCCTTGCGGAATTTGGCCAGCGGCCGCTGCCAGCGGCGCAGCGCACCCCGCGCAAGTCCCAGCACAACACGGTGAAAGATGGGCGGCAGGCCCGACAGTGCGGCGGAGGAGCCAAGCAACGGCATCACCGGCGGGTCGTACTTGGAGAGGAACGAGATGGGCGACAGCAGAACCGAGACCCACGGTATCCCCGTCTTTTCCGCCAGCAGCGGAGCCACAAACAGTACTTCACCCGCTACCAGCAGTTGCGCTCCAACGCACGCTGCTTCCAGGTCGCGATAGATCTCCGGCAGGTGCGGCAGAAACAGCCGCCGTATGAGGTATTCCGGTCCGCGGGCGGTGCGCATCAGCGTGTGCAGCAGCGCCGGGTCTTCCGGCGAAACGGGCGGCCCCAGCGGACGAAACTCAAAACCCAGCGCCTCAATCCGTTCGCGATAGAAAGGCGTTGTGGCCACGCGGACGGTGTGGCCACGGCGTCGCAGTTCCTGCCCCAGGGCCAGAAAGGGGTGCAGATCGCCCAGCGAGCCAAAGCTTGCTATGACGATTACGGAGGCGGTTTCCAATGCGATTTCCGGTGGCAGTGCGCTGGTGCTGGTGGAGATGGCAGAACTCCTTGACAGTGCTTTGATGGGCCGCTGTGCTCAAACGGATCAGGAAGTTGTACGTGTTGCGGAAATCTTTGGAAATAGACAGTAAATTGCTCGCAGCTGTACGGTAAATTGCACAATACACGGGTGCGCTAAACGCCCCGTTTCATTGACCGGACGCCTCTACGATTGGTATAACAAGAGGGTTGCCTGTGCCCCATTGTGCCGCCCATACGCACCCTTCCCTTGGGTGTTCCTGGGTAGGCTCCGGGCCTTCCTCTGAAGCAGGCCCAACGGTCTTAAATGCAAGCGATTCTGAAACAACTTGGCGATCTTGTGCTCGGCTCTGTGCCGACTGTGATCTTCTTCCTGATCCTGCTCGCCGCCTACACATTTTTGGTGCGCCGCCCACTGGGCAAGGTGCTTGCGGATCGCTATGGCCGCACCGGTGGCGCCATGGATGAGGCAAAGTCCTCCATCGCCGCGGCTGAGGCCAAGACCTCAGAGTATGAGACGAAGCTGCGCGATGCGCGTGCCGCAATCTTTACCGCGCGCGCGGCCCAGCAGAAGATTGCCACGGATGCGCGCGACAAGGCGCTGGCTGAGGCGCGGTCGGCCGCGCAGCACCGCATCGCCGTCGCACGCGAGGCCGTCGAGAAGTCCGGCGCTGAAGCTCGCACGCAGATTGAAGCAGGCGCGGCAGCGCTTTCAGGAAACATTCTTGCGGCCATCCTGCCGCACCGTTCAGTTGCTCCCAAGACGGGAGCGACCCGGTGAATCATTTGAAGTCAGCCAATTTACTCAAAACCGCCTTTGCCGCAGTAATCGCTGGTGCGCTGCTGTGTGCTGCGCCCGTTCTGTCTGCGCAGGCTGCTCCTGCACCCGCTGCGGACGCCGATCACGCATCGCCATCGGTGATGTCTGGCCAGAGCTCAGCGCCGGATGCAGTGCAGGGGCCGGAAAAAGAAAACGCAGAGGGCGGTTCTGAGGCATTTAAGAAGTCGCCTTCCGTGATCAAGCTGGGCGGCATGCTGGGCATGAAGCCCGCAGTTGCTTCCAGCGTCTTTGAGTGGTTCAACGCGCTCATCCTGTTTGGAGCGGTGTTCTACGGCCTGGCAAAGGCGTTGCCCAAGGCCTTCCGTGGCCGCACGCAAACCATCCAGAAAGACATTGTGGAAGCGCGAGTCGCCACGGAAGAAGCGCGTGCCCGCCTGGGCGCGGTAGAGGCTCGGCTGGGCAAACTTGACGGTGAGATTTCTGCGCTTCGTGCTGAGAGTGAAGCCGCAGCGAAGGCGGAAGAAGAGCGCATCCACGCACAGGTTGAAGATGAGAAGCGGCGCATTGTGGAGGCGGCGGAGCAGGAGATTTCCGCGGCATCCAACGCCGCCCAGCGCACGCTGCGCGCCTATGCTGCTGAGATTGCGGTGGACCGTGCAGCGTCGCAGTTGAACATCTCCGCAGACGACGACCGCGTACTGATTGAGAGCTTTGCCGGCAAGCTGGGCGCAGATGGAGGCCGGAACTAATGGCAGCCTTTGAGCTTCGGTATGCGCGTGCGTTTCAACAGGTGGCAGCAGCGCAGAAGTTGAATATTGACGCAGTGCGCGGGCAGCTTGCGGATTTTGCAGCCACCTTTGACGGCAGCCATCAGCTGCGCGAGTTTCTGATGAACCCCACGCTGCAGCAGTCTGACAAGCTGAAGGTGCTGGACGCCGTTGCGGTTAAGGTTGGGCTGGACAAGCCGGTGCGCAACTTCATCGCAGTGCTGATGGATCATGGCCGGCTGGAGTTTTTGAAGGAAATCTCTGCGGAGTACGGCGTGATTGCCGACGAGGCAAACGGCATCTCAGAAGTTGAGATTGTCAGCGCGAAGCATCTGGATACGGCCGAACGCACGCTGCTTGAGGGCAAGGCATCGCAGCTGGCTGGCAGCAAGGTCCGCGTTACCTGGGCGGAAGATGCTGCGCTGCTGGGCGGTGCGGTGATTAAGGTCGGTTCGCAGGTATACGATGGCTCGGTCCGCGCACAGCTGCAGCAGATGAAGGCGCACCTGGCGGGCGTGTAAGCCGCAAAGTTTTTGTAGCAACAAAGATTTGAGACGCACAGCCTTCCGAGGCAGCGCGATGGACTGACCGGAACTCGGTCAAGATAAAGGGAGCACATGGCACAGCTCAAGGCAGACGAGATTACAGAACTGCTGCGTCAGCAGATTGAGAACTACGAAGGAAAGATTTCCGTCGACGAGGTGGGCACCATCATCTCGCTGGGCGACGGCATCGCACGCATCCACGGCCTGGACAAGGTGATGGCGGGCGAACTGCTGGACTTTCCGCACGGTCTGGCCGGTCTGGCTATGAACCTGGATGAAGACCAGGTGGGCGCTGTGCTGCTGGGCGACTACACGCAGATCAGCGAAGGCGACACCGTCAAGCGCACCGGCAAGATCATGTCCGTGCCCGTGGGCGAGGCGATGATTGGCCGCGTGGTCAACGCGCTGGGTCAGCCCATTGACGACAAGGGCCCCATCGATACTCCGCACTCGCTGCCCGTTGAGCGCCTTGCGCCCGGCGTCATCGACCGTAAGTCCGTGACGGAGTCCATGGCCACCGGCATCAAGGCCATCGACACCATGATTCCCATTGGCCGCGGCCAGCGTGAGTTGCTGATCGGCGACCGCCAGACGGGTAAGACCGCCATTGCGCTGGACGCCATCCTGAACTCCGCAAAGAACGACCTTATCTGCATCTACTGCGCCATCGGCCAGAAGCGTTCGTCCGTCGCGCAGATCGTGCAGACGCTGGAGCAGTACGGCGCGATGAAGTACACCATCGTGGTTGCTGCTACGGCATCTGAGCCGGCTCCCATGTCGTACATCGCTCCCTACGCAGCCACTGCCATGGGTGAGTACTTCCGCGACAGCGGCAAGCATTGCCTCATCATTTACGACGATCTGTCGAAGCACGCTGCTTCCTACCGTGAGATTTCGCTGCTGCTGCGCCGTCCCCCGGGCCGCGAAGCTTACCCCGGCGACGTGTTCTATCTCCACTCGCGTCTGCTGGAGCGTTCGTCCAAGGTCAGCGACAAGCTGGGCGGCGGTTCACTCACCGCTCTGCCCATCATTGAAACGCAGGCAGGCGACGTCTCCGCGTACATTCCGACCAACGTGATTTCGATCACCGACGGCCAGATCTTCGTGGAAACCGATCTGTTCAACTCCGGCATCCGTCCTGCGGTGAACGTGGGTCTGTCGGTCTCGCGTGTGGGCTTTGCTGCGGCGATGAAGGCCACCAAGCAGGTGGGTGCAACCCTGAAGCTTGACCTGGCGCAGTACCGCGAGCTGGCAGCCTTTGCGCAGTTCGGTTCTGACCTTGATCCTGCAACGCAGAAGCAGCTGAACCGCGGCGCACGCCTGGTTGAGATTCTGAAGCAGCCGCAGTTCAATCCGCTTACGGCGGCGCAGCAGGTCTCCATCGTCTTCGCCGGTACCAAGGGTCTGCTGGACGACATTGAAGTGAAGCAGGTGCAGGCCTTTGAAAAGGGCTTCCATGAGTACATGGGCACCACGGGCAAGAGCATCCTTGACGCCATCATGAGCAAGAAGGCCCTGGATGACGAGATCACCAAGAACCTGACGGCTGCAATCAACGATTACAAGGCAGGCTTCAAGGCCGGCCTTAACGAGACCAAGCCGGTTATGGCAACGGCATAAGCAAGCATGGCTAACGTACTGGATCTCAAGCGGCGCATTCGCTCCGTGAAAAATACGCGACAGATCACCAAGGCCATGAAGATGGTCTCGGCGGCTAAGCTGCGCCGCGCGCAGGAGCGTGCGATGCAGGCGCGGCCGTACGCGCAGATGCTGGCCAACGTGCTGCAGTCGCTGGTGCGCCGCGCAAGCCTCTACGGCGAAGAGGGTGCAGACATCATGCATCCCCTGCTCATCGAGCGCGAGGAGAAGAACGTCCTCGTCCTCGTCATCGCAGGCGACAAGGGCTTTGCGGGCGGCTTCAACTCCAACATTGGCAAAGCAGCGCAGAAGTTCATTGACTACCGCCGTGAGCCGCGCACGCCTACGCAGGAAGATCCGCGGCCGGGCGAGCAGAACATCGACATTGAGACGGTAGGCCGCAAGTCGCGCGACCTGTTCAAGCGCCGCTACCCCGATGCCACATGGAAGCATGTGGATGAGGAGTACGACAATGGTTTGTCGCATCACGTGGAAGATGTTCGTGAGCGCAAGCAGCCTATCGAGCTGACGCATGACCTGTCGCCGCTGCTGGGCAAGCTGAACTTCGGCGAAGTGGACAAGGCTGCGCACGACATCATTGACCGCTATGAGCGCGGCGAGATTGACTCGGTCTATCTCGTCTACAACGAGTTCAAGTCGGTCATCGCGCAGCGCGTCGTTGTGGAGAAGCTGCTGCCCATCCGCAAGCTTGGATCGCAGGAGATTACGGCCGCAGAAGAGATGTCGGAAGAGCAGAAGGAAGCAACGGCACACGCCGCAGCATCCGCCGGCATCTCCGTCAACGAGCCGGAAGATTCGGTGATGGAGCAGGAAGCCAAGAAGTTTGGCACGGCTGACGTGGACTACATCTACGACCAGGAACCGTCGCGGCTGTTTCGGCACCTGTTGCCGCGGTATGTCACCACGCAGATTTATCACGCTCTGCTGGAGTCCACGGCAAGCGAACACGCAGCGCGTATGACGGCGATGGACGCCGCCAGCAGCAACGCAAGCGACATGATCGACAAGCTGACACTGACGATGAACCGCGTGCGTCAGGCAGCCATCACCACAGAAATTATCGAGATCGTATCCGGAGCCGCAGCGCTGTAGCGCGTGCTCCGCAGGGAAAGACTTATGGCAGAGAACATTGGCAAGGTAGTTCAGATCAGCGGCCCGGCCGTTGACATTCAGTTCGACGAGAAGCACATGCCGCCCATCTACCAGGCGCTGCGCATCACGTCGGAGGGTTTCGACATTCCCACACCCATGTCCGTCATCGTTGAGGTGCAGCAGCACCTTGGCGAGGGCCGCGTGCGCACCATCGCCATGGAGGCGACGGAGGGCATGGTGCGTGGCATGAAGGCCATCGACACCGGCGGCCCCATCATGGTGCCCGTGGGCCGCGAGACCCTTGGCCGCGTATTGAACGTGATCGGGGAACCTGTCGATGAGCTTGGCCCGGTGCAGACCACCA
>JAMFTB010000001.1 GCA_026225595.1 Terriglobus sp.
CACCACGCAGCGCGCGCCGCTCATCCGCGCAATGACGGCGGAGCGGATGGATCCCTGCAGATCGATGGCAATGTCGTACCGCTGCGCCTGCAACTTCTTGCGTAACGCAAGTACGCTGCGCAGCGTGGCCAGCGACAGCGGTTGCTTTGACCACTGCTTCGTCGGCACCTTGTGCACATGATCAATCAGCGGCATGGCGGGCGTGCGCGGCTCTGCATCATCCGCGGCCTGTAGCAGCGACGCCCAGCGCGGCTCAATCGCCCAGCCGATGAATGCGTCCGGCAGCAGCGAGCGCAGAGCAGACACAGCAGGCATGCCATGCAGCACATCGCCCATGGCGCCCACGCGCACAATCAGCACACGCGGTGCAGCGGGGTTGTGCATTGACTTGTCCCTGCGCCTCATCGCGGCCCCTGCTTCCACCATGCTTCGATGAGCGCAATTGTCTCAGCACCGTACTGTGCCTCATCACGCAGCTGCACGAGGATGTCGCCAACGGCCAGCGGACCAATCTGCGTAAGTGCCTGGCGCATTGCCGGAGTCAGCTTTACGGCATCTTTCGCGGTGGTCACAAAACCATCGGCCTGCGCTGCTTTTGCCTGTTGGATGAGCTTGTTCACCAACGCATCGTCATACACTGCGTGATCCTTCAAAGCCACGAACGCAGACGTCTGTACGCCCGCCTGCGTAAGTGAGGCCCGGAATCCATCCGGCCGCGCGATGCCACAGAAGGCGAGTGGCCGCACGGTCGGTGTGCCTTCCGTAAATGCGAAGCGCCGGTCGATGATCCAGACATACGGTTGCTTTTGACCGGCGAAAAGCCGCTCCACCACCGGGCGCAGTGCGGCCTGTTCGTCCCCTTGCAGAACGATCACGTCTGCACGGCGCAGCGCACGCAGCGGCTCACGCAAATTACCCGCTGGCAGCAAAGTGTCGCGCGCGTCTTCGTTCGTAAGCAACGCAATGTCAACCGCGCGCGCCAGCTGCCGATGCTGAAAGCCATCATCCAGCAGATGCAGGCACAGTGTTTTATCCGCGCGCAGATGACGGCGCTCGCGCTCTGCCATTTCGCCTGCAAGGTAACGCTCGCGCGCAACGAACACCGGGCATGCGAGACGGCGCGCGATCAGCAGGGGCTCATCGCCAAACTCCGCTGCACCTCCATGTGCATTCACACGCAGCGTCTCTGCAGATGTGCGGCCATGCCCCCGCGTGAGCACATTGATGCCATAGCCCGCGCGGCGAATTGCCTCACCCAGCGCGATGACAAACGGTGTCTTACCAGCGCCACCAGCGGACAAACTGCCCACGCTGACTACAGGCTCCTGCAGTCGCTTTGCGCGTTCAGGATGCTGCGCAAAGCCGCGGCTCTTCCACGCCACACCCGCAGCGTAGAGCGGCACCAGCGGCAACAGCCACGGCCGCTTCATCGGGCACGCTCCAGCAGCGCAACGAGCGCATCGACTGTGCGGCCCGTCGCGCCCATCATCGATGCGGCGAATGTCTTGCCGCGCCTGCCCATGCTGTCGCCGGAACCATAAAGCAGGCTCTCTAAAACATCGCAGACATCCCGCTCAGTCACCATGCGGATTGCCTGCTCACGCACCATGCCGTCTACGATGCCGCGGAAGTTCTCGTAGCTTGGACCCATCACGACAGGCACGCCGAACTGTGCGGGCTCCAACGGATTCTGTCCTCCGTGCGGCACCAGTGATCCCCCCACATAAGCCACATTCGCCAGAGCATACAGCGATGACAACTCGCCGACGGTATCGACAATTAGCACGGATTCAGGCGTTATCGCATCGGGTGCAAGTCTCCACAGGCTAAGACGAATCGCGGCCAGACCTCGATCCTTCGCGAGTTGCTCAACAACATCAGCGCGTTGCGGATGACGCGGTGCAAGGATCATTACTCTCTCAGCGGGAGGCGTGTTGGGAAGCATGCCGCGCCAGCAATCCAGCAGCAATGTCTCCTCGCCGTCATGCGTACTGCCGCAGATCAGCACCTTCGCCTTCGGCGGCAGATGCTTCCGCAGTAGAGCTGTCAGCGGCGTCTCTGCGGGAATGTCTGCGTCGTACTTCAGGTTGCCCGTAACCTCCACGCGCTGCGCTCCGATGCGTTTCCAGCGTGCGGCGTCTTCCTCGCTCTGCGCCAGCAGCAGTGAAATTTTGTTGAGCAGAGGTCGCCACAACATCCTCAGAGTCATGTAGCGCGGCAGCGAGCGGTCGCTGACACGCGCGTTGACAACAGCTACAGGAATGTTCGAGCTGCTGCATTCCGCCAGCGTGCGCGGCCACAACTCGCTCTCCATCAGCACCAGCAGGGAGGGATTCAACACGCGCAAATAAGCGCGCACGGCAAAGGCAAAATCTAAGGGGAAGAAAAAGACGCGGTCAACGCCGAAGCGTTCGCGGGCCACGCGCTGGCCGGTGGGTGTGGTGGTTGAGATCACGATGGCATAGCCGGGCAGAGCAGCTTCCAACTCAGCGACCAGGCGGGTTGCTGCAACGGTCTCGCCCACGGAGACGGCATGCAGCCACACGACGGGTCTGCCGTTGATATACGCGGCTAATCGAGAGGGAACAGCGCCCAGCCGCTCCCCCAAACCTTCGCGATAACGGCCCTGCCGCAGCATGCGCACGCCCCACACCGGGCTGGTGAGCAGCAGAACAACGGCAAGCGCGAAGCTGTAGAGAAGCATCATTCGTGTGACCTATCGGGCTAGCTCACTTTACCGTCTCTGCGGGTGGGACCGATAATGGCAGTGTCTGCAGTTGCCGCACGGTGATGCTGCGCGGCCGCCCGCACGTCTTACTCGCATATGCGCTTACGCCCTCTTTTTATCGCCGCCGCTCTTGCCCTGCCCGCTGCCGCACTGGTGGTTACCGCGGCGCACGCCGCCCAAAAGAAGGCGCCTCCTGCCGACGCTGCGTCGACCTATCCGGCGAAAGATGTGCATGAGAAAGAGAGCGTCACGGTGGCTGCGGAGCCGTTTGAGACGCGCGCCAAGGGCGACTTCTTCCGGCTGGACTACGCCGGTCACAGCATCCTGCCGGTGCGCATCATTATTCAGAATGACAGCGATGCTTCGCTGGACCTGAACCAGGTGCGCATCCAGTTCATCGCGTCAGACGGCACCAAGCTGCCCGCCGCCACTCCGGATGAGCTGAATCGCCGTCTCTTCCGCTTTAACGACATCAAGCAGCGCCGCATTCCCGGCACGCCCATCACCTACAACAAGACGCCGGTCGACAAGAAGATTCTGGACGATGACAAGGACTTCTCCTTCGCGCAGACAAACATTCCCGCGCACAGCAGCGCCAACGGCTTTCTGTTTTATGACGTCAAGGATCTGGATGATCCGCTACTGAAGGGCGCGGAGCTGTACGTGAAGATGGCGCACGCGGTGGACAAGGCAGGCAAGAGCACGGAGCTGTTCGCCTTCTCCGTTCCAATGGACAAATACCTGGCCGCGCAGGACGCGCGCAAGGCTGCGGAGAAGGCTATATCAGACGCGAAGGACACGCTGAACCAGACGAAAGACACGGTGAAGCCGTGAGCGTTCCCGCAGTTCCCGCAACGAACGATCTGCTGATCCGTGAAGCGACCAAAAAAGATGTGCCGCAGATTCTGGCGCTCATTCGCGAGCTGGCCGTGTATGAGAAGGAGCCCGAAGCAGCTGTTGCCACGGAGGCAGACCTGCTGCGCGATGGCTTTGGACCGGAGCCGTACTTTCGCTGCCTGATGGCGGAGTGGCAGGGTCCGGAACAGCAAAGTCACGTGGCGGGCTTTGCGCTGTACTTCTTCCAGTACTCCTCCTGGGAGGGCAGGCCGGTGCTGTACCTTGAGGACCTGTTCGTGCGTGAGGCCTTTCGCAAGCGCGGCATCGGCGTCGCGCTGTTTCAGCGGCTGGCGGCCATCGCTGTTGAGCGCGAGTGCACACGCTTCCAGTGGGAGTGTCTGGACTGGAACCAACCCGCGCTGGACTTCTACGAAACCACCGGCGCAAAGGTAATGCGCGAATGGTTGAATCTGCGCGTCACCGGCGATGCGCTGAAGACACTCGCATCAGGCGGATCGTAAGGCTCGTCCTGCCGGACGGGCCCACTGCGCGTGGGGCGGGCGCTCACGCGCCTTTTTACTGGCTTCGCCTCGCTCCTCCCGATGGTCGGGAAGATAAAACAGGGCTACATTTCATCTCGACCAACGGGAGAGCCACGCGAAGCAGTAAAAGGGCGTGTGAACGCCTAGCAGCCGTATGGCTGGTAGACGCCCTGGTAGCCGTAGTAGCGTGCGCGCCAGTACGGGTCGTACGGGCTATACGATCCATAGGGATAGCCATAGGCGTTGTAGCCGCCGTAGGGGTTAGCGCCGTAGCCGTAATTCGAGTAGGGATGATAGCCATACCAGTGGTGGCGGCGGCAGGCGAAGATCAGAAACAGCAGGACAAGGAAACACATTTGGCGACCTCGACTGGGCAAATTAGCGTGCCCGAAGAAAAAGTACGCCAGCACCATTCGAAAAGTTCAATAAAAATAGAAACAGCGCGCTAAACACGCAGCGTTGCACAGAAATTGCAGCGCGCAGTTGCACAGAAATGGGTTCCATTGAAGAAGATCAAGGTAATTGGCGGCGGTCTTGCAGGGCCTGAAGCCGCGCTGCAGGCGGCCCGCGCGGGCTGCGACGTCACGCTGTATGAGATGCGGCCGCACCGCTCCACTGAGGCGCACCAGACCAGCGATTTTGCAGAGCTGGTCTGCTCCAACTCCCTGAAAAGCGAAAGCGAAAACACCGCACCGTGGCTGCTGAAGCAGGAGATGCGGCTCGCTGGATCAGTCCTTCTCGCAGAAGCAGACGCATGCGCCGTGCCCGCCGGGCACGCACTTGCCGTGGATCGCGTGGAGTTCTCTCGCCGAGTGGCAGAGCGCATCGCCGCGGAGCCGCGCATCACCGTGATGCGCGAAGAGGTCACGGCGATTGAGGAGAACGGCGACAGCATCACCGTCCTCGCCAGCGGTCCGCTCACATCTCCCGCGCTCACGGCCGATCTGCAGCGGCTTACCGGCGCAGACCATCTTTCGTTCTACGACAGCATTGCGCCCGTGGTGGACGCGACCACCATCAACATGGATCGCGTGTACTTCAAGGCGCGCTGGGACAAGGGCAGCGCCGACTACATCAACTGCCCCTTCACCAAGGAAGAGTACGACGTCTTCTACGACGCTCTGATGGAAGCACACGCGTTCGAGGCCAAAGAGTGGGAAAAGATTGACTACTTCGAAGGCTGCCTGCCCATTGAAGAAATCGCCCGCCGCGGTAAGGACACACTCCGCTTTGGCTGCATGAAGCCAGTCGGTCTGCGCTATCCAGGCACGGAAATCACTCCATATGCCGTGGTGCAGCTGCGTTGCGAGAACCTGCGTGCGGACAGCTACAACCTCGTCGGCTTTCAGAACCACATCAAGTTTGGTGACCAGCAGCGCATCCTGCGGCTCATTCCCGGGCTTGAGAACGCGACCTTCCTGCGCTACGGCCAGATTCATCGCAACACCTACATCAACAGCCCCACGCTGTTGACGGAGACGCTGCAGCTGCGCGCGCATCCGCAGGTGATGATTGCCGGGCAGCTGAGTGGCGTGGAGGGTTACACCGAGTCCATCGCAGGCGGCATGCTTGCAGGCCGTTTCGCCGCAGCCATTGCGCGTGGCGAGTCGCCTGCGCCCGCGCCGCGCCTCTCCGCGCATGGATCGCTGGTGCACTACATCACCCATGCGGAGGCAAAACGCTTTCAACCAGCCAATGTTACGTTTGACCTGCTGCTGCCGCTGGAAGAGGAGCTCCGCAAGACCATCCGCGATAAGAAGGAACGCCACCGCATCCAGTGCGAACGCGGCCTGAATGCATGGCGCGAATGGCTGGCGGCCTCTTCCGTTTAGTGGAAGAGGATGCGTAGACTGGTGGCCGCTCAACAGGAGACGCCATGAAACAGCTGAACGACAACCATGTCCTGACGGACGGGCCCGCTGCGCGCGGGGCGGGCGTTTGCAAGCCTTTTTTCTGCTTCGCTTGGCCCTCCCGTTGGTCGGGATCAAATCTTCTTCTGCTTCTACTGATGTGCGCCGTCGTTGCGTCTGGTCACGCTCAAGCACCTGCAGCGAAGCTCGCGACTCCAGCGAAACTGGGCAGTAACAGCGCAGTCTATCCGCGCGTCCTGCGCCTGGCGCACAACAAAGATCATTCGAAGAACGGCACTCTGCTGGCCAGTTTTACGTCGCCCGCTGTCCACACGGACAATGAAGTGACGGTGCCCTCTCCGCGCGCGGGCAAAGAAGAGTTTTACAGCTCCACAGACGATGGCTCCGCATTTACGAAGGTGGGCGAGATAACGTCCGACTACTTCAAGGACGGCATCTGCTGCGGCACGATATTTGAGCTGCCCCGCCGCGTGGGCGCGCTGGAGGCAGGCACCATCCTTTGGTCCGGCTCGGTCGCGCAAAGTTCGCTGACAGAGCCCATGCGGATGCCGGTATTTGTAAGCCACGACGCAGGCGCAAGCTGGACTTACCTGTCTGACTGCGCGAAGGCAGCCGGCCCGCGCAAGGTGGTGCGAGGCCTGTGGGAGCCGGACTTTACCGTCGCAAAAGATGGCGCGCTGGTCTGCTATTACTCCGACGAGACGGAAGCCGGACACAGCCAGGTGCTGCGGCAGACGCGGACCTATGACGGTCTGCACTGGCAGCCCGCAGTGGACATCGTAGCCAGCAAAGAGCAAAGCGACCGGCCGGGCATGCCCGTGGTCACAGTGCTGCCGGACAAGACCTACTACATGTCCTATGAGATCTGCGGGAAGGCCAACGCGTGTTCTGTGTTCTCGCGCGCCTCAAACGATGGATGGAACTGGGGCGATGCCACCGACATGAGCCAGCGGATTACTTCTGTGGATGGTCAGTGGTTTGAGCATGCTCCAACGAATGTGTGGGTCAAGCGAAAGGGCAGCGCTGCAGGTACGCTGTACGTCATTGCTCAGGTGCTCATGGAGAAAGATGGAACCGTCTCAAAGCAGAATGGACTCGTGATCTTTGCGGACGCTACAGGCCGCGGCAAGGGGCCGTGGAAGGTCATCACTGCGCCGGTGCCGGTGCCCTCGGCGCATGACAACTATTGCCCCAACTACTCTTCGCCGCTGCTGCCTTCGAAAGACGGTAAGCGGCTGCTTGAGCTTGCGTCTGACTATGACGGCAAGATTTGTTCCACCTACTTTGCGTCCGATCCAATTGCGGTTTTGGAGAGCGCTGCCGCGGAGGGCAAGCCCTAGGAAGCCGTCTACACTACCCGTGACGGTTCGCCCGGCATACCTCTGCAAAGGGAGCACTCACGCATGGAGCAGTTGCGCGACACTCCCGTTGTGCGTGACACGTTAGTTCCTCTGCCTTCCGCTGCTCTTCGCTTTCATCTCATTGACCGCAAGCCACCCAGCGTTGTGGCAATCGTGCTCGCCATTGTGCTTGCTGGCGGTGGCGGCCGGTTAATCATCCGTGGTCTACGAAACACCGCGCACGCACGCCAGATGCGTGATGCCAACGGCGCAACTCGCGGCGGTCCTACTGGCGCCGCGTCGCCTCCTAAAGAAGAGAAAGATGATCCCAACCAGATCGACACCATCGTGCTGGGCGATGCAGCGGATGCTCCCGTGCCCGCGCGCAAGGGCGAGCGTGGCAGCCCCAGCGAGGTGCATCCCACCATCCTCATCCGCCTGCCTCGCTATGGCGATGCGGTTGGTCTGATTCCCGATACGACAACGGGCCACCTGCTTTATCAATGGCTGGCGGCTTTTAACCAGGGCAGCCTGCCCGCGTTGGAACATGTGTTGCCGAACGAGGCGACCTTCTCCACCGCCGCTGCGCAGATGGCGCTGCGTGTGCAGACGGGCGGCTTCTTTCTGCTTGCAGCAAAGGAGCCGCAGCCCGGCGTCATCGTCTTCCGCATGCGCGACCAGACGCCGGAGGCGAACGAAATTCTGGGCACGCTGCACATGCGCGCAGGTTCCACACCGCCAACAATCGCCAGCCTCAGCATCCGCTCGGTGCAGCTCACCATCAAACACAGCAGCGAGCCAACAACTCAGGAAAAGAGATAGTCACCGTGAAGCTGATTGCAATTGAAGAGCATTTTTTGACCGCCGACATTCGCGCGGCGTGGGCAGCGTCAGCCATTGGGCAGGAGGGCACTGCTGCGTTTGATCGTGGAGAGATTGAGGCGCGGCTCGACGACCTGGGCGAAGGACGCATTGCGCTGATGGACGAAGCCGGTGTGGATGTTCAGGTGCTTTCCGTGACCACGCCCGCGCTGCACAATCTCGAGCCGGAACAGAGCGTGACGCTTGCGCGCAGCACGAATGACCTGATTGCCGCGACCATCGCAAAGCACCCTCAGCGTTTCCAGGGGTTTGCCACGTTGCCCACCGCTGCGCCTGCAGAGGCTGCACTTGAGCTTGAACGAAGTGTGCAGCAGCTTGGCCTTGCGGGTGCCATGCTGTGCGGTCGCACGCGCGACAAAAACTTGGACCACCCAGACTTTCTGCCCATGTTTGAAACGGCTGCAAAGCTTGGCGCGCCCATGTTTATTCATCCGCAGGTTCCACAGCGGGCCGTTCGAGAAGCTCTGTACTCAGGCTTTAGTGAGCCGGTGGACGCAGCGTTTGCGGCGTTCGGTCTGGGATGGCACTACGAGGCCGGCATCCAGTTTGTGCGGCTGATGCTTGCAGGTGTCTTCGATAAATTTCCTGATCTGCAAATCATTCTGGGCCACTGGGGCGAGGTGGTTTTGTTTTATCTTGAGCGCCTCAATTCGTTCTCGCACGTTGCAACGTTGCAGCGGTCCGTTGCTGATTACTTCAAGCAGAATCTCTACGTCACCGCCAGCGGCATGTGGAGCCAGCCCTACCTGCAACGCACGCTTGAGGTTGTGGGGCCACAGCGCATTCTGTTCTCCACGGACTTTCCCTATCAGTACCGGCCCGGCGGAGGCGCACGCACCTTCCTGAATGAAACAGCGCTCTCGCCCGCAGACAGGGAACTGTTCGCGCACGGCAACTGGGAGCGGCTCACGAAGTAAACCGTTCCCAGCGTGCGAATCAGTTGTCGGTTGGCTTGTCGATGTGGTCGATGACGATGTTGGGCACGGACTCGCGCACCGGCTCCAGCTTTAGGCCCATCTGATCCTGTACGGCAATTGCAATCGGCGGCCAGCTCTCAGGATCATTCGCAGACCACTCGCGACCCATTTGCAGCGTGTAGTTGTACAGGCCGGTCAGGCCCGTCTTGTTCAGCACGGGCGCTTCCACCATCGAGCTGAGCAGGCCGGTGATGGACAGCATATTTGAGTTGGAGCAGACAAACTCCAGGCCATGCTGCGATGGATGCGTCTGGATGTTGAGGAGCGGCGCTGGCGCTGGCTTCTCTCCTTCGGCTGGTGGAGGAGGCGCAGGCGAAGCTGTCATCTTTACGCCGCCCTTATTCACCACAAGATGAAAGACGGCGGTGTTGCGCGTTTCCGTGTGCGTCTTCAGGCCCAGGCGCTCGGCCAGCATCATGCGGATGGCGTTGCGCTTCTCTAGGCGAACCTCATTGTCAGTCAGCTTCGCCAGCCGCGCATCAGCGGCTTCATCACTGCGCGCGGAGATGTTCCAGAAGGTGTTGGACAGCCACTCCGGCCCGTTCACAATGGGCGCGTCATAGCCATAGGCAATCTGCAGCAGGGCCTTCAGCGGCAGGGCTGTCGTCTCAAATCGGCTGGAGTGCGGCAGGCTCGTAACTGAGACGTGGACGGTTGCACTCGGCGTCGGCGACTGGCGGATGCTGACAACGTCAAAGGTCAGCGTGGGCGTGTAGCCGGGCTCTTCCACAATGGGTGTCTGCGCGCGAAGGCTCGCGGTAGACAGGAGAACGAGAAGGGTCGCAAGCAAACTGGTACGCCGCATGATGCTGGACACAGACATGGCACAGGACTCCTTGTGGAGGATCATACGGACGCGCGTTTGGTTCGGTTACCTCATTCCTTAAAGGAATCAGTCCTGCCGGACGGGCCCGCTACGCGCGGCGCGGGTGCTCACGCACCTTTTTACTGGCTTTGCCTCGTCCCTCCCGATGGTCGGGAAGAGTGAACATCAATACATTTTCATCCTGACCAACGGGAAGGCCACGCGAAGCAGTAAAAAGGCGTGCAAACGCCCGCCCCGCGCGTAGCGGGCCCGTCCGGCAGGACAAAGGCTTCTTTCGCTAAACTGAAGACTGGTCTATGTCGACTGAGATCGTTTTCCAGCAAAGCCCGGAAGCTGCTGCCCTGCTTGAAAAGCGTGAGGAGCTTGCGGCTGTGCGCACTGCGCTGGCTGAGCGCGAATCGGAGTTAGCGCAGACGCGCGCGCAGTTGAAGACGTTTGAGGGTCGCTATCTGCGGCAGGTGGGCATTCTGTATGCGGAGTTGGATGAGGTGGAAGCGCGCATCGCGGAGCGCGAGGTGGATTTGTATGACTCTGAAGTCGCCCGCCGTCGCGCAGAAGAGAGCCGCCGCCAGGCGCAGGAGACGCACGATGCCGCGCACGGCGCCGCGCAGGAGGCCGAGGAGTTTGATCCGCCGCCAAGTTTGAAGACGTTGTTTCGCGAGGTAGCCAAGCGCATCCATCCGGACTTTGCGCGTGACGATGCGGAGCAGCAGTACTTCACCATGCTGATGGCCCGCGCCAACCACGCCTATACGCGCGGCGATGCGGAGACGCTGCAGCGCATGCTGGACGATCACCGTGAGATCAATGACTCGGTTGCGGGTGAAAGCGCTGCGGCAGAGCTGCTGCGCATCACGCGACAGATTCGCCATGCAGAGCGCGACATGGCTCGGCTGGATGAAGAGCATCACTCGTTGCAGTCCAGCGAGATTGCACAGCTCCACATCGATGCGGAGGCAGCGGCGCTGCAGCATCGTGATTTGTTGACGGAGCTTGCTGCGACGATCCGCGAACAGATTGCGGAGGCGCAGCGGCGGTATGAGCTGCTCGACCTGCAGATCACCACGCATGGACGGCAGAGCACTGCGGATGACGCTAATGGATGACAAGGCCAAAGGTGGCTTGCAGCATATCCCTGCGGGTACTTCGCTCTCTCTGCATGGCACGCGGTCGGGCATCATTGCGCGTGGCCGTCGCGACGCCGCGAACGCAGCTACGAACCCGCACTACAAGCAGGCTATTGCGGATTACAACGCAGGCAACTTTGCCGCGGCTGCAACCAACCTTCGCCTTGCGGCAGACCAGGGTCATGCGGAGAGCCAGTACATCCTGAGCACGTTGTATGACGAAGGCCAGGGTCTGCCGCAGGACGATACAGAGTCTGCCCAGTGGGAGCGTAAGGCCGCGGAGCAGGGCCACGCTTATGCGCAGGCCAACCTCAGCTTTCGCTACTACGCAGCGGGCGATTTTGCCGAGGCGTTTGCGTGGTGTCAGCGCGCGGCGAACAGCAACCTGCCGTGGGCGCAGTACAACCTGGGGCTGATGTATCGCAAGGGCGAAGGCGTACCGCAGAGCACTGCTGAGGCTGCGTACTGGTATCGGCTTGCGGCAACGCAGAACTTTGCGGAGGCGCAGCAGAAGCTGGCGGAGCTTTACTACTTTGGCCAGGATGTGCCGCAGAATTATGTGCAGGCTGCTACGTGGTTTCGCAGGGCTGCGGACGCGGGCAACGCGGAGGCGCAGTTTCAGCTGGGGCACATGTACGCCACAGGCCAGGGCGTGGAGCAGGACTACGTACTGTCGCGCAGCTGGATACGCAAGGCTGCGCTGCTGGGTCATGAGCAGGCGCTACGCGAACTGCGGCTTCGCCAGTATCGCGACGCTTAGTCGGCTGGCAGCTCTCGCCCGCTCATCTTCGTGCCCACAAATATTGTCATCCTGAGCGGAGCACGCAGTGCGGAGTCGAAGGACCTGCATTCCTTTGGAAGCGCCACGAATGTGCTTGGATATGCGCTGCTACTGCCGTGCACATTTCTGCAACCGCCGACAAAAATGCAGGTCCTTTGACTGCGCTGCGCTTCGCTCAGGATGACAAGTCTTTGGGGCAAACGAAGAAAAGATGCTTAGCGTCGGAGGCCTTACTTGCTGATGTAAGCGTTCAGGCCAATGGTGACGGGCTTGCCGTTTACGGTCGCGTCCGTCTCAATGTTGCCGCCGCTGGTTGCCACCAGCATCGTCTTGCCGCTCTTTGATCGCGTGGGCTGCGGCAGCAGCGGTATGCGGATCACAAGTTCGTTCCCCTCAATGGTTGCCTGCATGGTTCTCCTTCTATTGGGAAATTGATGTCATTCGGGCGCAGTCGTTTCAATACAGCATAGCGATTCAAATTTTTACGGTACCTTTTGTGCGTCAGACAACATTCGCGCGCCGTTGTGTCTCCAATGAACTGCACTTACTAAGGAGATCCATTGCGTAACCTCATCGCCTCTGCCATTCTCGCCGTCAGCGTCATCTCCGCACCTCTCGCGCAGGCCCAGGCACCGGAGAAGCTCGTCCATCGGATTGATGCTGCCCACGCCATCCTGCATGAACTGATGGACACGCCCGACAAGGGCATTCCTCTTGATATTGCCGCGTCCGCGCAGTGCGTCATTGTTGTGCCCAGCTTCAAGAAGGGTGCATTTGTCTTTGGCGGTGAGTACGGCCAGGGCCTTGCTACCTGCCGCACAGGCCATGGCTGGAGCGCACCTGCCTTCGTGCAGATGTCCGGCGCAAGCTTTGGCTTCCAGATCGGTGGCCAGTCCACTGACCTGGTGCTGATTGGCCGCAGCCACAAGGCTGCCGACCACCTGCTGCATGACAAGGTCAAGCTGGGCGGCGACGCTTCGGTTGCAGCCGGCCCGGTGGGACGCAGCGCACAGGCGTCAACCACGGAACTTGCGAATGCAGAGTTCCTCACCTACTCGCGTAACAAGGGTCTGTTTGCAGGTATTGATCTGCAGGGCGACGAAGTGAATCAGAACCTGAAGGACACCCGCGAGTTCTACGGCCACGACGTTCCGTTCCAGGCAATCTTGGGTGGCAGCGTTCCCACGCCGGCAGCAGCGCAGCATTTCATCGCGACTGTGAACCAGCTCTTCCGCGCGGGCCGCGCTCGCGAAGGCAAGTAAGTAACACCCTGTCATCCCGCAGCGCAGCGAAGGGATCTGCATTTAAGCTTCATTGCCCTCTGAAATCGCAGAGGGCAATGAAGCCGAAATGCAGATCCCTTCACTGCGTTGCGGGATGACAGGGTGTGTAAGTTCATAGCAAAGGGCGCCGCATATGCGGCGCCCTTTTTATTGGTTCGTCCTACGAACTACGCGTTGTAGGTGGATGACGACACGCGACCGCCGGTGCCTGTCCAGTTGACGTGGAAGTACTCGCCGCGCGGCTTGTCGATGCGCTCAAACGTGTGCGCGCCAAAGAAGTCGCGCTGCGCCTGCAGCAGGTTGGCCGGCAGTGTTGCAGTGCGGTAGCCATCAAAGAACGACAGCGCCGTGCTGAACGCCGGCATGGGGATGCCAGCCATGGTTCCGTGTGCAACGGCCTTGCGCCAGCTTGCCTGGTACTTCGTCAGGATGTTCTTGAAGAAGTCGTCCACCAGCAGGTTGGTCAGGTCAGGGTTCTTGTCGTAGGCGTGCTTGATGTCGTTGAGGAAGGCGCTGCGGATAATGCAGCCACCGCGCCACATCAGCGCGATGCCGCCCAGGTTCAGCTTCCAGCCGTATTCCTTCTCGGCAGCGCGCAGCAGCATGTAACCCTGCGCGTAGCTGATCAGCTTGGAGCAGAACAGCGCGCGGCGAACATCTTCAATGAACGCAGCCTTGTCCTCAATCGCGGGCTTGTCCGTTGGCCCGGCAAGCACCTTCGATGCGGCCACACGCTCATCCTTCAACGATGACAGGCAGCGCGCAAAGACGCTCTCGCCAATCAGAGTTACAGGCTGCCCCAGGTCCAGCGCGTTGATTGCTGTCCACTTGCCGGTGCCCTTCTGGCCTGCGCTGTCCAGAATCTTGTCGACGATGGGTGTGCCGTCGTCGTCCTTCTTCGCAAAGATGGTCTTGGTGATCTCGATCAGGAAGCTGTCGAGCTCGCCCTTGTTCCATTCGGCGAAGACACCTTCAAACTCATCCGCGCTCAGGCCCAGCCCGTCCTTCAGCAACTGGTAGGCCTCGCCGATCAACTGCATATCGCCGTACTCTATGCCGTTGTGAACCATCTTGACGTAATGGCCTGCGCCCCCCTCGCCGACCCAGTCGCAGCACGGCGTGC
>JAMFTB010000082.1 GCA_026225595.1 Terriglobus sp.
CGCAGGAGAGAATGTGCTTCGTGTGATGGAAGCTGCCGAGAAGGTTGCTGTGGAGATGAAGAGCGAACCGCCAAGCTATGCCTTCGAACCTGAGTTAGACAAGAAGTAAAGCCCATGTCCTGCCGGACGGGCCCACTGCGCGTGGGGCGGGCGTTTCCACGCCTTTTTCCTGCCTTCGCCTCGCCCCTCCCGATGGTCGGGATGAAGCTCCGTTCTGACCAACGGGAAGGGCGTGTGAACGCCTCCGGCAGGACATGAGCTATCG
Organism: Terriglobus sp.; assembly: GCA_026225595.1. Classification (GTDB taxonomy): domain Bacteria; phylum Acidobacteriota; class Terriglobia; order Terriglobales; family Acidobacteriaceae; genus Terriglobus. Next base: position 266 of record JAMFTB010000082.1, read on the forward strand.
TGTCTGTGTCTTTTCAAATGATTTTCAGGAGCTGCCAAACGTGCAGACGATGCGTACCGTATTGCTTGGTGTTGTCACGCTTGGGTTCTGCTGCCAGGCCTTTGCTGCTTCGCCGCCACACACGTTGCTGGTGGGTGTTGATAAGCGGCCGACCAGGTCTTTGAATGGCGAATGGCACTACCTTGTGGAGCAGCCGCCATCGCGCGAGCTCTACGATTCGCACGGGCAGATACGCGACAACGGCTACGCGCAGAATACGCACCCCAACATCAGCAGCGGTCCGCACAACAGCGAGTACGACTTCGCCACCGCGCCCACCATGCACATCCCGGGCGACTGGAACACGCAGGAGCCAACGCTCTTTCGCTTTGAGGGTGTGGTGTGGTTCGAACGCGAGTTTGATTTCCAGCCAAAGGCGGCAACGCACACATTTCTGCATGTTGGTGCAGCGAATTACAAGTCCGTCGTGTGGGTGAACGGCAAACGCATCTGCGAGCATGAAGGCGGCTTTACGCCGTTCGATTGCGATGCAACTGCAGCGCTGCATGCGGGCAGTAATGCAGTGGTGGTCGCGGTGGATTCGACGCGCCATCAGGATGACATCCCGTCTGTCTCGTATGACTGGACGAACTACGGCGGCATCACGCGCGATGTTTCGCTGGTCACAGTACCCACGCAGTTCATTGATGATTACGATGTCCACCTGAAGCGGCAGGATACTTTCTCCGCGCAGGCAGCGAAGATCATCATGGGCTACGTGCATGTGCAGGGAGCAGCCGCGGGCACCGCGGTAAGTATTCGCATTCCAGACGCGGGCGTGAACACCAACGCGGCTACGGATGCAGAGGGCAACGCACACTTTGAAGCCACCGCCAATCGCTTGACGCTGTGGTCGCCGGAGCAGCCGCGGCTTTACCAGGTGGAGGTGAGCAGTGGTGCGGACGCGCTTACAGATGACATCGGCTTCCGCGATATCCGCGTCGACGGCACACGCATTCTGCTGAACGGCAAAGCTGTTTTTCTGCAGGGCGTGAACGCGCATGCAGAGGCGCCGGTGCGCGGTGGTCGCGCCAATACAGATGCGGATGTGGCGAACATCTTCAGCATGCTGAAAGATCTGCATGCCAACTTTGTGCGGCTCTGCCACTATCCGCATGACGAGCGCATGCTGCGCACCGCTGATCGCGCGGGCGTCATGGTCTGGTCTGAGATTCCGCTATGGCAGAACATCTCGTTCGACAAGCCAGAGGTCTATGACAAGGCCACGGCCATGCTTGCGGAGATGATTCGTCGCGACCGCAACAAGGCATCGGTCATCCTGTGGTCGGTTTCAAACGAAACACCGCGCAACGACACGCGCACACGCTTCCTCACCAACCTTGCCAACGAGGCGCGGCGCCTCGACTCCACGCGGCTGGTCACCTCTGCGTTGATTGGTCCAAAGGTCGATCAGCAGATTGTCGTGCAGGATGATCCGCTTGCCGCTGGGCTGGATGTCGTAGGGCAGAACCAGTACATCGGCTGGTATGAGGGCAAGCCGGAAGATGCTGACACCAAGACGTGGCGGCTGCCGCAGAAGCCCATCATCATGTCAGAGTTTGGGGGCGAGGCGAAGTTCGGCAACCACGGCGGCCCCAACGACCGCTGGACCGAAGAGCAGCAGGCCAACCTGATGGAGCACCAACTCACCATGATCCGCAAAATCCCGCAGGTGCGCGGCACAACGCCGTGGGTGCTCATGGATTTCCGATCGACCACGCGCAACATTCCGCGCCTGCAGGACGGCTACAACCGTAAAGGCTTGTTTTCCGAGAAGATGGAGAAGAAGCAGGCATTCGGCGTCTTCGAAAAGGCCTACCGCGAACACTCCGTCGGCAAGGCGGAGTAGCGGAGGCATAAGTAGCAGAAGCTTTTTCTGAAGCGTTACACTCCTCCTGCTTCGTGGACGCGCCTTTGCGTTGCCGCGAAAAAATGCCGCGGGGGTATTGGTCGATGCGTCGCGTTCTGTTGTCCTTCTTTTTGCTGTGCGGCAGCATGCCGCTGTGCGCTGAGGTTCATCTTCCTCACCTGCTTTCAGATCATGCGGTGCTGCAGCGGGATAAGCCCGTTCGCATATGGGGATGGGCGCGCTCGGGCGAGCAGGTAACGGTTAACTTCCATAACCAGAACCTGTCGGCAACTGCGGACCCGTACGGGCAGTGGGAGGCGTGGCTCGCACCGGAGGCAGCGGGTGGACCCTACACGCTGACCGTAAAAGGAGACGCGACCGCATCTCCGCTCACACGCACGGATATCCTGATGGGCGATGTGTGGATTGCCAGCGGCCAATCGAACATGGAGATGCCGCTGCAGGGCTTTAACGCAGCTACGCCCGTGAAGGATCAGGAGAAGGAGATTGCCGCGGCAAACCATCCGCGCATTCGTCTGCTGCTGCAAAAGAAGCGGCCGTCTGCCGTGCCGCTTACAGACACGGAAGATACATGGGTCGTCTGCACGCCGGACACGGCGAAGACATTCTCTGCCGTGGCGTACTTCTTTGGCCGCGCCGTCAGCGATCAGGAAAAAGTCCCCGTCGGATTGATCGATACAACATGGGGCGGCACGCCCGCGCAGGCATGGTTGAGTACCGCAGGCGCTGCGTACATCAACATGCCAATCGTCTCCATCAATGGTGCGGAGACAGTTACAGAGCAAGGCCGCGTGAGCGCCATCAAGGCAGAGTGGGCGGCGCAGGATGCGGCGGATAAGGCCACAGGCCGCGCGGCGATAACGCACCCTCCACTCGCGGACCGCAACAACTCATGGACACCCGCATCGCTGTACAACGGCATGATCGCGCCTTACACAAAGTACGCAATCCGCGGCGCCATCTGGTACCAGGGTGAGCAGGACCAGCCGTTAGCCGTTGCGCCGTTTTACCAGCGCATCTTCACCGGCATGATCCAGGACTGGCGCAGGCAGTGGGCGCAGGGCGATTTTCCGTTCCTGTTTGTGCAGCTCTCAAGTTGGGGCAGCAACACGCCCGACGGTTGGAGCACCGTGCGCGATGCACAGCGCCGCACGCTGTCGCTGGGCAACACCGGCATGGCGGTCACGTTGGATGTGGGACATCCGACCAACATCCATCCTGCGGATAAGCAGACCGTCGGCGCGCGCCTTGCCGCAGCCGCATTCAGCGTGAGCTACGGTTCGCACGCGGAGGGCAGCTCGCCGATGTTTGTGCAGGCCACGACAGAGCAAAAGACCACAGCGGAGCCAAAGGCGGTGCGTGCGTGGTTCAGCCACGCGGAGGGCCTTGCGCCAAAGACCGGAGCCGTCACGGGGTTTGAGATTGCCGGTGCCGATCGCAAATACGTTCCGGCAGAGGCGCGCGTTGAGGTGGTGAACGGCCAGCAGACGGTGGTAGCCAGTGCCGCGTCCGTCGCGTCGCCGGTGTACATACGCTATGGATGGACGCCCGTGGTGACCGGCTTCCTGTACAACCGCGCAGGCTTTCCGCTGGGCACCTTTACGTCAGAACCATAACGCGGGGCCGTAACGCGGGCCATAGGGCGGGTACACTTTTGTCCTATGCTTCGTTTCGGCTGCGCGGAGATGTCAGACGGGGACTTTCTGCGGGCCTTTCACGACCGCGGCATTCCGGCTGCGCAGTTTCACCACGGCGATCATCTGCGGCTGGCGTGGCTGTTGCTGGAACGGCTGCCCGTGGACGACGCCACGGACGCAGCCTGCCGCGGCCTGCAGGCCTTTGCGCACCGCAATGGCGCGCAGATTCATTACAACGAGACGATGACTCGCGGCTGGATGCGTCTGCTGGCAGCGCGCAGTGAACGCAGCTTTGCAGAATTTGCAGAGACGCTGACTCCCGTTGAGGGATATCCGACTGAGGACAAAGCTGGGGGCAATCCGCTGCATCAGTATTGGTCGCCAGCGCTGCTGAACAGTGAAGCTGCGCGCACGGCCTACGCGGAACCGGATCTGCAGCCGCTGCCGCCCGTCAGCGAGCGCTGGACCGCCCAGCGCGATGCAGCCCGAGCCCGCAAGCGTGCTGTGCCGCTACCGGTCGACCGGCCCGCAGATGAGCGACCCGCGCCGGAACCCTACGCGTCGCTAACCAGCAACCAGCCGGAAGACGAACCCACGGACCCCATGGCGGGCGCGCGAGCACTGCTGCGCGAGGAGCGCGAACGTCTACTGGGCCCACTGGAGCGGCGGATCAACGCGCAAATGCTGCCGCATACGCAGGCTTTGGCCGCGCGCTGGAGCCATTTGCGCTCAATAGCATCCACGGAGTCGACGCACCGCCGCGAGCTGTGGGGGCCGCGGCTGGTGGAGCTGCGTGCCCGCATCTTTCGCGTCCGGCTGCGCGTCCACCGCATGCGCGCCACGTCCACTGACGGCCTGCGGAGGCTCTTTCGGATTTTCCGCGGCGATTTTGCTCGTCCCGCCCGCAGGAATGACGCCGCAACAGCAGCGCCGCCAGCCGTTGCGGGCGATACACTGGTAGGACCCCCGGAAGAGATACGGCAATCGACGATGAGTTCTCGCTTCACCTGGACAAGCGCCTTCGGCAAGGGCAGCGGATGGCTGCTGCAAAAGATCGTCAACGGCCTGGCGCTGTCGAAGATTTCGCCCAATACGCTCACCTTCATTGGCCTCATCATCAACATTGTGGCGGCCTTCTTCTTTGGCTACGCCCGCGGTGGCAACGCTCACCGCATGTTCCTGTATGCGGGCCTCATCCTTATTGGCGCTGGGCTGTTTGACATGGTGGACGGCCGCGTTGCGCGCCAAACCAACCAGGTCAGCGTCTTTGGCGCCTTCTTCGATTCAGTGATTGACCGCTACAGCGACGTCGCCATCTTCTTTGGCCTGCTGGTGTTTTATGCGCGCGGAAACCGCTTCCAATACGTGGTGCTGGTGGCGTTTGTCATGACGGCATCGCTCATGGTCAGCTACACGCGCGCACGGGCAGAGGCGCTGATCGGCCAATGCAAAGTGGGCTTTATGGAGCGGCCGGAACGCATTGTTCTGGTTATCCTGGGCGCGCTGGGCGACACATGGGGTGTAATGGCGCCGGCACTATGGGTGCTGGCATTCCTCAGCACCGTCACCGTCATCCACCGCATCCGCTTCACCTACACGGAAACCGTCCGCCGCAAGCTGCAGCCTGCCGGGCAGTAACTTCCTAAAAGGGGTGTCCTGCCGGACGGGCCCACTGCGCGTGGGGCGGGCGTTTGCACGCCTTTTTACTGGCTTCGCCTCGCCCCTCCCGTTGGTCAGGAGGATGCGGCTTTAGCCGCCGAGAGACGATGCCTAGGAGACC
>JAMFTB010000083.1 GCA_026225595.1 Terriglobus sp.
ACGAGCCGACGAACCATCTCGATCTTGAGAGCATCAACGCGCTGAACCAGTCGCTGCAGAAGTATGAGGGCACCGTGCTTCTGGTCACGCACGATCAGGATTTGATCGAAGAAGTGGGCACGCGCGTATGGCACTTTGAGCACGGCAAGGTTGTTGACCACAAGGGACCGTACGAGGAGTATCAGCAGCAGCTTGCAATGACCGCGAAGTAGACCTTAGTCGTTGTATTTTGAGGGGCACAGCTTCGGCTGTGCCCCTCACGCGTTTGCCCTTTTCGGATGGCGCGTCTTCAGCCATGCTGCGTGCCCTATTCGGTCTTTGAAAGGGCACGGCTTTAGCCGTGCCAACAAGCCTTTGTTACAGCACGCGGCTTTAGCCGCTGAGGTTTAGCTTTCTTCTTCAAGGGCAAAAGCTGATGTGGATGGCTGGTCTCTTCAGCGTTCTCCCACCGCGGCGACCAACGCGTCCAGCGCGGAGCTTTGCATGCCCGCGTCGACCGGCGTAACCACGGGGCCAGACCACACCACGCCGAATTGATTGTCGGCTGTGCGGTCATTCGTCCAGATGCTTGCTGCGTTCTTCGCGAAGAAGCTGCGGTCGCGCGGATCATAGGCCTGCTCATCCAGCCGGCGCAGATTGCGCACAAAGATGCCCTTGAACTGGATCGCGTCCTCGCCACAGCTTGGCTCACACGGATCGTGCAGCACGCCGTCCGCATCCGTCAGATGACTCATTCCCGCGTCCGCAAGGATGCGAGCTTCTGTGAGCAAACTTGCGTCCTGCGTGGCGCGCGACCACTCCGCCAGCGCGCCCAGCACCACGCCCTGGTTATAGGTCCACACGGTGCGTCCGTTGTTGCGGCAGGTGTTGTCCGTCTTGTCGATGCGCAGACCATCGTTCACCAGGTGTTCGCCGTTGATCATGCCCGATGCCTGGAACCATGCCCACTCTTTCGCGGCCCACTCCTTTGCGTTCTTGCGGTCAGTGTCAGTGCCGCGGCGTGCTAGTGACGCTGCTACGTCAAAGAACAATTCATTCGCAATGGCGTTCTTATAGTTGCGATCGCGGCTCCACCAGATACCGCCGCCGCACGTGCCATCCCATGCTGCGCTCATGTCTTTGAAGATCGACTGTGCCATCGCAAGATACTGTGGCTGCCCGGTCAGGTCATAGGAGTCGATCCATGCCAGCGCCCACCAGCCCTCGTCGTCGTAATAGTCGTTCAAAAAACCGGGGAAGCCGGTCATCTTTGCCAGCGTGCCCACGCGCTGATCCTTCGGGATGGTGATCTGCGCGTTGGTGAAGGTGTTGGCAAGCACAGCGTCGTTGGCGCGCTGGCCGCTCACGCGCATGGCGTCCACCAGCATGGTGATGGCGTTCGCCGCGTTCCACCAGCCGGTGGTTTGGTACAGGCCTGTCTGCGGCACGTACCAGCGTTGCAGCGTCTCCGTGCCTGCCGCAAGCCGCTTCACGGCTTCTTGCCGCGTAACGGGCCCCTGAGCATGAGAGGGAAGCACAAACAGCACGATGCAGAGGAGACAGAGAAGGCGGTTGGGGCGCATGGTTCACTTTGTAACAGAGCGAATCGATTGCTGGCACAGAACATTCTGAGCGCGCCGCTATACTTGCTCAGGAATCGCTTTTGAATGTGAATGCATCGCCGTAAACCGGCGCATAAGGGGCCGGAATGCCAAGTATCGAACCCGTCAAGGCGGAATCAAGAAACGTGCTGGGCCAGCCCATGCAGACGTGTGGCTGCGATCCCATGACGGGGTTCTATCGCGATGGCTGCTGCGATACCGGGCCGGACGACCTCGGTGTACACACCGTCTGCTGCATCGTGTCGGACGAGTTTCTGGCCGTCTCAAAGCACCTGGGCAACGACCTGATGACGCCCATGCCGCAGTATGGGTTTCCGGGATTGAAGGCGGGCGACCGGTGGTGCGTGTGCGCCGCGCGCTGGTTGCAGGTCTTTCACGCGGGCGCTGCCTGCCCCGTGGTGCTGGAAGCGACGCACGAAAACACCCTGCGCATTGTGCCGTTTGAAGTGCTGCTGGAACACGCGGTCATCCCCGACAAGCTGCACTAATCGCGCACTACATCCAAACGGACATCCTGGTGGTCTCCTTAAAACCAAAGCAGTACGCAGCGACCGCAACGGTCACGCCGCGATCGCTGCGAAAACGTGGCGTTCGCTGCGTTCTGCTTTCTCACCTTCCACGCTTGACTCAGTATGTATGCCATCGCACGCATTGGGGTGTGCAAACGGCATTTGCCATATCGCGACATTTTCACCCCCCATTTTCCACCGAAATTTCTGCAAACCCCTCTATTCCCGGAACTTTCATTGAATACAGCTTGACACCCCGCGGCACTGTGGCTGACCGTAGGAGTAACCCCAAATTTGCGATTTTGGCTGTCAGCGCCCCTACTCCGCGATAGACCGAAACGCACAAAAGCAGCTAATACAGGGCATCTATTCACCCCGGTTCTATCCCCAAGATTTTTGGGGCATGCCGGGCTGAACTTTCGGAGACGCAGTGAAAAATCTTATGAAGACCCGCCTGGCGGCAGCAATTCTTGCGTGCAGCCTTGCCGGCGCCCCCCTCTTCGCACAGACAGCCGCCCTGGGTAACATCAGCGGCATTGTGCGCGACACTGCAGGCTCAATTGTGCCCAACGCCAGCGTGACCGTGATCAACAACGGTACCGGTGCCAAGCGCACACTGAACGCCGACAGTGATGGTCATTACGCAGCCACCTTCCTGCAGCCGGGCGTGTATGAGGTCATTGTGACCGCGCCCAGCTTTGGCACGGTGGACCAGAAGAACGTCAACGTCCAGGTAGGCGCAGTCAACACGGTAGACATTTCGCTGCAGGCAGCGGGCGTGAGCCAGGAAGTTGTGGTCACCACCAACAGCGTTCTGGTGGATTCCGATAAGACAGAGCAGTCGCAGGTGATTGGCGAGCAGCTGATCTCAAACCTGCCGGTCAACGGCCGTCGCTTCGATTCGTTTGTGTTGCTGACGCCCAATGTTGCGCCCGATGGCAACACCGGCCTGCTCAGCTTCCGCGGTATCTCCGGCCTGTACAACACAAACCTGGTCGACGGCGCAAACAACAACCAGGCCTTCTTCTCAGAGGCTCGAGGCCGTTCCATCAGCGCTCCGTACGTCTTCCCGGTTGACGCCATCAAGGAGTTCCAGTCGGCAACGTCTGGTTACTCTGCCGAGTTTGGCCAGGCCGCCGGTGGCGTGATCAACGCCATCACCAAGTCCGGTACCAACAGCTTCCACGGCGATGTGTATGAGTACTACCGCACGCCGGGCTTCAACGCCCTGGACGCGCTGAGCAAGTACAACAAGCTCTACACGCAGCCCATCAAGGTGCAGCACCAGTACGGCGTCTCCGTCGGCGGCGCCATCCTGAAGGACAAGCTGTTCTACCACTTCACCTATGACGGCTACCGCCGCGTCAATCCCATCACCTACCTGTCGACCTACAACACGGGTTCGCAGAGCATCGGCCAGCTGCAGGGTCTGTGCGATGGACGTACCAGCAACTTCATCACGCGCGGCAGTGTGATCTACCCGTCCACGATCCCCGGTATCTCTGCGACGCAGTGCGCCCAGGCGGTGAACTTTGCGAACAACGATCTGCTGGGCACCTATGCGCGTAACACCACGCAGGACATCTTCCTGCCGCGCCTGGACTACCAGCTGACCTCGAAGACGCACCTTTCCGCGTCGTACCTGTGGGAGAACCTGAAGCAGCCGAATGGCTACAACTCGTCCACCACGGTCAGCAACGGTTCGGTCACGCAGAACGGCGCCATCAACTTCCACCAGCGCTTCCTGTTCATCAACGCGGAGACGGCACTGACGGCAAACTCTGCCAACGTGGTTCACTTCCAGTTCTCACGCGACCTGGAGACGGCCGGCACCAACTCGGGCGGCCCTGCCATGAGCCTTACCAACCTGTATGCCTACGGCGAGACTTCGGCTCTGCCGCGCCCTGCCTTTCCGGATGAGCATCGCATCCAGATCACGGACATCTACTCGCGCGCCATCGGTCGCCACTCGCTGAAGGTTGGCGGTGACCTGAACCTGATCCACGAAAACATTGCCAACCTGTTTGGTGGCGATGGATCGTTCTCCTACTCCAACGGCACGGCAGAGTACAACTTTGCCAGCTGGATGCAGGACGTTTACGGAACAGCAGGCAGCAAGCACTACAACTCGTTCTCGCAGACGGCTGATCCCATCACCGGCATTGGCGCGGATGACTTCTGGAACCAGGACGTCGACTTCTTTGCAGAAGACGACTGGAAGGCAACGCCCAAGCTGATGGTTTCGCTGGGCGTGCGCTATGACCTGCAGCTGGTGCCGCAGCCGGACAAGCCCAACACGGCGAACGCCATTGCACTGGCAGCAACCTCCACCATCAACAACGACAAGCACATGCTTGCACCGCGCTTCGGCTTTGCGTGGAACCCGCATGAGGGCACGGTGGTTCGCGGCGGTTACGGCATCTTCTACGGCCTTACCTCCAACTCGCTGTGGTACACGCTGCGTCGTGAGAACGGCGTTTACCAGCAGCAGTTCAGCGTCTCCTCGCTGACGGCTCCTACCGCATACCTGCCTGTGACCGGCGCTGCTGCCGGCCAGCCGAACGTGCAGGTAAACACCGCAGCCAACGGCGGTGGCGTGTACCCGTCGTACGCTCCTCAGGGCGGCATTCCGGCGTTCACCCCGCCGGGTCCGGCTCCTGTCAACCTGGTAACTGGTCAGCCCACGCCTGCTGTGAACCCCGGCCTGCCGTCGGCGGCAATCGGTGTGCGCGGCGCATCGGCTGCCTTCCTGAACCCCTTCACCCACTCGTGGGACTTGTCGGTGGAGCAGCAGCTGCCCTTCAAGGCGACACTGACGGTCAGCTACGTGGGTACACGTGGCATGCGACTGCCCGTCTATGTTGACACCAACGTCGACCCCACCTCGTCTGTCAGCCGCACCTACACGGCGACCACACCCACCGGCAATGTTGGCTTTGCCTTCCCGTTCTACCAGGCACGTCTCGCCACCACCACGTCCTCTGTGCTGACGGGCTTCTCTGACGTCAACAGCTGGTACCACTCGGGCGTCTTCTCGCTGCGCAAGCCGTTTGCAAACGGTCTTGAGGTTCTGGCGAACTACACCTGGGCACACAACATGGACGGCGGCCAGTCCGGCGCACCCAACGGCACCTTCAACGGTACCGACGCTCCCATCATTCCGTTCGCTCTTGGTCATCGCCAGGGCCGTGCGGCAGAGTACTCCCGCTCAGACATTGATCAGCGCGGCCGCTTTGTAGGCACGCTGCTCTACATGACCAAGTTCAGCATCGCAAACAAGTTTGCCCGGTACGCGGCAAACGGCTGGCAGATCTCCGGAACGGTGACGGCGCAGACGGGCTTCCCGGTGACCGGCTTCATCAACGGCACCATCACCCCCAAGCTGAGCGGCGATGGCGGCATCAGCGGCGCCATGGTCACATCGGGCACGGGCTACCGTGTACCGGACGTGATTGCACGCCGCAACAGCTACAAGGGACCGGGCGTTCACAACACCGATGCGCGCCTTTCTCGCCAGTTCCCAATCTGGCGTGAAGGCATGAACCTGGAATTTGCGGCAGAGGCATTCAACATTGCCAACCACCGCAACATCCTGGCTGTGAACAACTCCGCTTACACCTACACGGCGCCGACCACAGTTGCCGCACCCACCAGCTGTGCAGCCTCCAACACAGGCGGCTGCTTCGCTCCGTACTCGCAGTTCTTCACGCCGACGTCCACGTCCAGCACCATCTACGGACCGCGTCAGCTGCAGCTGCTGGCACGCTTCACCTTCTAAACCTGCAACAAGTGCAACACGTGCAAAAGAGAAGCCCCGGCAATCGCCGGGGCTTCTCTTTTTGTTCCTTCAACGAACCCTTGGATTCTCATCTGCAGCGCTCTCTCATGAACACAGAGTTCACTAGGTTCCCACAGAGTTCACGAAGTTATCTCTGTGAACTCTGTGGGGACTTCGCGCACTCTGTGTTCAAAAGAAAGCCCTGGCAAGAATGGCGCATGCAAAAGGCAAAGACCTCAGCGCCGGAGCTGAGGTCTTCTTAGTACTTCGCGAAAGTGGTGCACCCGAGAGGATTCGAACCTCTGACCTACAGCTTCGGAGGCTGCCGCTCTATCCAGCTGAGCTACGGATGCGCATTTCTAGTGTACTACTGAGCATCCTGAGCATTGGAATTGCGGGCGGCTTCCTTCGCCTTACGCAGCTCCTCCATCGCAGAGCCAATCAGCTCCTTGGCGTCGTTGATGCCGCGCATCACCACCTGCAGGTCCAGCGCGGGTAGCGTAGGGTTACGGTTTGAGACGCAGTAGACACCGTGCTGGCCGATGAGTGCCAGCGCGTCCGTGAGCACGTCCAGCGAAACGGCAAGCCGCCCACGCTCCGTGCCCATCATGAACTCATACTTATCCAGCTCATCCTTGCGATCCCAAAACACTGACATCTCGGTGGCTCCTTGCCTGCAGCGCTTTCTTGAACACAGAGTTCACAAAATTCGCACGAAGTGCACAGAAATGACTTTGTGACCTCTGTACCAACTTTGCGAACTCTGTGTTCAAAAACCGTTGATCTTACGAACGATACCGTCACGTAGAGATTCAACATTGAAATTGATCAGTAATCCCAAGCGCCTGCCTGAGAGACGAAGGTAGGAGAGTAGCTGAGCTTTATGAACAGGTGCGACTGCTTCCAATGCTTTGATCTCGATGACTAGTTCGCGTTCTACAAGGAGATCGATCCTGTAGCCAATGTCGGCTAACTTCTCTCCTTGGTAGACAACGGGCACCGGAACTTCCGATTCAACGTGTAGCCCTCGCGATCTCAGTTCGGCAAGAAGGCATGCTTTATAAGCAGCTTCGAGCAATCCTGGGCCAAGTGCAGTATGAACAGCGAATGCCGCGTCCAGCACTTGCTTGGATAGCGTGTTGAGCGCGGCTTCGTCCATGGCTGTTACCACTCTTTGGCTGCGGTGTCGGCTTCTACGGCTTGTGGTGGTCCCTGCCAGCGCAGGATTGGCTTGCGGGCTGCTGCTGTCTCGTCCAGGCGGCGGATGCGTGTGGTGTGTGGTGCAGTTTTCACCAGCTCCGGATTCTCTGCGGCCTCGCGTGCAATCTGCTGCAGCGCATCGATCAGCAGGTCCAGCTCTTCGCGGCTCTCGCTCTCCGTCGGCTCAATCATCATGGCGCCGCTCACGATCATGGGGAAGCTGACCGTGTAGGCGTGGAAGCCGTAGTCAATCAGCCGCTTGCCCATGTCGCCGGTCTTTACACCGAACTTCGCCTGCAGCTTGTCGCTGAAGACGACCTCGTGCATTGACCGCGTCTTGTACGGCAGATCGAAGATGCCTTCCAGCTTGGCGCGGATGTAGTTCGCGTTCAGTACGGCGTCTTCCGTCGTCAGGCGCAGGCCATCCGGGCCGTTGGCCAGCGTGTACGCCAGCGCGCGCACAAACATACCGAAGTTGCCATAGAACATACGCACGCGACCCACCGTCTGCGGACGGTTGTAATCAAAGCCCAGCGTGCCGTTTTCGCGCTCCACAACAACGGGTGTCGGCAGGAAAGGCTCAAGAATGGCCTTGCACGCAACCGGGCCGCTGCCTGGGCCACCGCCGCCGTGTGGTGTGGAGAAGGTCTTGTGCAGGTTCAGGTGCATCACGTCCGCGCCAAAGTCGCCGGGACGTGTCTTGCCTACCAGCGCGTTCATGTTCGCGCCGTCCATGTACAGCAGCGCGCCTTTCGCGTGCAAAATGTCTGCGATCTCGTGAATCTGCGACTCGAATACGCCGATGGTGGACGGATTCGTCAGCATCAGCGCAGCGGTGTCTTCGTCCACAGCTTTGCGCAGCTCGTCGAGATCGACAGCACCATCGGCGTTCGACTTGAGGTTCTGAATCTGATATCCAACCACTGCGGCCGTCGCGGGATTTGTGCCGTGCGCAGAGTCAGGGATGAGCACCTTCTTACGGGCGTTTCCCTTGCTCTCGTGATACGCGCGGATCATGAGGATGCCGGTGAACTCACCGTGCGCGCCGGCCGCGGGCTGCAGCGTGATGGCGTCCATGCCGGTGATTTCCAGCAGGCAATCCTGCAGCTGCTTCATGATGCCAAGCGCGCCCTGCGACAGCGACTCCGGCTGGTACGGATGCGCCTCCGCAATGCCCTCAAAGCGCGAGACAGCTTCATTCACACGGCCGTTGTACTTCATGGTGCAACTGCCCAGCGGGAACATGCCGAGATCGATCGCGTAGTTCCACGTTGAGAGGCGCGTGAAGTGGCGAACGATCTCAATCTCGCTCAGCTCGGGCATCAGGCCCAGGTTGTCCGTGCGCAGTGTGTCGCCCAGCAGAGCAGCGGCGTCCACTGCGGGCACGTCCAGCGCGTCCATGCGATAGGCCTTCTTGCCCGGCGAGCTCTTCTCAAAGATGAGGCCTTCGTTTTGATTGGTGTGCGTGGTCGCCTTGCGCGGCGTGCCTACAAAGGGTGTATCGCTCATGATTGATCCTCTAAACAGTCTGCGCAGTTGCGCGGTGTGCCGTGCGGGCTTCGCACAGCACCGGAAAGTTGACGGAGTTGGCGATGAAGCAAAGTTCGTGCGCCTTGTGATGCAGCTCTTCCGCAAGTGCGGCGTCGGATGTGTCGGCGATGGTGACGTGTGGATGAAGTGTTACGCGCGTGAAGTGGCCCGCACCGTTCTCACTCAGCTCCATCGTGCCTGTGGCGCTGTCGGTGTACTCCAGCACCACGATGCCTGCGTCCGTGCAGCAGTGCAGATACGACAGCATGTGGCATGACGACAGCGCGGCCAGCAACATGTCTTCCGGGTTCCACTTTGCAGCTTCGCCGCGGAAGGTTGCGTCTGCAGAGCCGCGAATGGTGGGCTTGCCTTCGGCGCTCAGGTCGTACGAACGCTCGTAGACGCGATAGCCGCTGGTGCCTTCGCCGCGGTTACCCGTCCACGTGATCTGCGTTGCGTACTGGTGTTCTTTGCCAATCATCGTGTCGTCTCGTTAGAACGCGCAGACGTCGCCGTCTGCGGAAAGAAAGCTGCCTGCTTCGGGCACGTCGAGGTCTTCTTCGCGCAGCGAAAGCACGAGCACAGTGCCGTTTTCAAACTCAACCGTCAGTGCGGTGTCGTCATGGAAGGCGGCTTCGCTGACGGTTTCGCCAATGACAGAGCAGAGCGCATCGCGATAGCCGGGCTGGCCGTAGCCAACGCTGATGCCGTCCGCATCTGCCGCGTCCGGCCAGGTGTACAGCGTCAGCAAGGCATCGCCAAAGCGCAGCTGCAGATGCTTCTCCACAAATTCAACGGCGGTCAACTCTTCGCCGGTCAGGCTGCTTATGTCCACTTGAATTTTCCTCAGCGGCTAAAGCCGTTTGTGCAGGGTAAGTTGATGGTGTGGCTAAAGCCACGCCCTTTCAAGACATTTACGCGGTTGTGAGTGCGGTGCTTGCGAGTGCCTCTGCGGCTGCGTCGATCTGTGCGCGTGTGATGAGTTCGGTAGCGCACCACAGCGATGCGTTCGCGCCCAGCTCTGGATACCACTGCGCCATCGGCAGGCCGCCGATGATCTTCTTTTCGAGAAGCCCCGCGTTCATTGCTGCTGCGGTGTCAGGCGTGGTGAGCACGAACTCGTTGAAGCGTGGAGCGCCTTCGAACAGCAGCTTTGCCCCAGTCGTCTTCGCGAGTGAGTCTGCGGTAAAGTGCGCCTTCGCAAGATTCTGCTCCGCTAGTTCCTGCAGGCCCTTGCCGTAGACGGTAAGGAAGATGGTCACCATGAGCGCAACGAGTGATTGATTTGTGCAGATGTTGCTCGTCGCCTTTTCGCGGCGGATGTGCTGTTCGCGCGTGGAGAGCGTGAGCACGAAGCCGCGCTGGCCTTCGGTGTCGACGGTCTGACCGCAGAGGCGGCCGGGCATCTGCCGCAGGAACTTTTCCTTCGCCGCGATCACACCGCAGTAGGGTCCGCCAAAGCCAACAGGAACGCCAAAGCTCTGCGCTTCCAGCGAGACGATGTCGGCCTCAACCGGCGGCTTCACGATGCCGAGCGAGACAGCTTCAGCAATGCTGACGATGAGCAGGGCACCCTTGGCGTGGGCGATCTCCGCAATCTTCGCAACGTCTTCAATGGTGCCGAAGAAGTTGGGGCTCTGGATGAGCACGCACGCGGTGTCCGCAGTGATGGCGGCATCCAGCGCGGCCACATCCACGCGGCCATTGGCGGTGTAACCAACCTCAGTCTGCGGAATGCCCTGGTGCTGCGCGTAGGTCGTGAGCACTTCGCGATATTCGGGGTGCACGGTACGTGCAATCACGGCCGCGTTGCGTCCGGTGACGCGGACGGCCATCATTACAGCCTCAGCCGCGCCGGTGCTGCCGTCGTACATGCTGGCGTTGGCAATGTCCATGCCGGTCAGCTCGCAGATCATCGTCTGGAATTCAAACAGCGCCTGCAGCGTGCCTTGCGCAATCTCTGGCTGGTAGGGCGTGTAGCTGGTCAGGAACTCGCCGCGCTGCGAGAGCGAATCGATCACAACGGGGCGGTAGTGGCGATACGCACCCGCGCCCAGGAAGCTGGCGTAGCCCGTAGCGTTCTGTGCGGCGAAGACCTTGAAGGCCTCCATCACTTCATGCTCGCTGTGTTGGCGAGGAACATCAAGGTCGCGCGTGAGGCGGTACTCTGCGGGCACGGAGTCGAAGAGGTCATCGATCGACGCTGCGCCGATCTCTTTGAGCATGCTCTCGCGGTCGGCGGGCGACTTGGGTAGGTAACGCATGGGTCCTGCCTTTACGGATGTGCGGCGTTGCGGTGGGGTACGTGCGGCCGATGTTGCGGGATGTACAGCTAATGGATGCTCGGCGCCGCCGCGCGATGCGCGCAGCGGCAGGCGCCAGCGATGCAAGTGATGAATCTACTGCTTGGTGCGTGAAAAGCCGGACTTAGTGGCCGGCTTCTTCCGCCACAAAGGCCTCGTACGCCGCGGCATCCAGCAAATCGTCCAGCTCGGCGGTGTCCTTCAGCGTCAGCTTCAGCAGCCACGTGGTGTTGGCGTCGCTGTTGATCTTTTCGGGAGCAGTTGTCAGCTCTTCGTTGATGGCGGTAACGGTGCCGCTCACCGGCGCATACACGTCGCTGACAGCCTTCACGCTCTCAACCGAGCCAAAGGACGACTTCTGTGTCAGCTCCGTGCCAATCTTCGGCAGGTCCACAAACACAATGTCGCCCAGCAGCTGTTGCGCGTAATCCGTAATGCCCACTGCGGCTTCGGTGCCGCTGGCGTCAATCCACTCATGCTCTTTGGTGTAGCGATAGTTTGCCGGGTAGCTCATATGCTTCGATTCTAAAGCGATCAGAAGGCAGCTTGCGCAGACTACCGGTGGAAAGCTGGGGTTTTCCCTTGGAGCGACTGCGCTACTCTCCATGAATCTGCGGCTTTGTTGGAAGATTAGCTTTCGTTCAAAGAAGATTTGTCATCCTGAGCGGAGCGCAGCGGAGTCGCAGGACCTGCATTCCGTTGGCAGTGGCACGAAGGCGCTGGGATGCCGCATTGCTCCTGCCGTATATCTCTGAGCAACCGCCGGCAGAATGCAGGTCCTTCGACTACGCACTGCGTGCTCTGCTCAGGATGACACCTGCTTTAGGTGGCCGGATGAATCTTTTAATTTGATATCGAATCAATTACTAACGGAGGGTAGCTCCATGACACCCATTGTTGGACTTCATCATGTAACCGCGATCGCATCTGACCCGCAGGGGAACCTGGACTTCTATACCGAGGTGCTGGGGCTGCGGCTGGTGAAGAAGACCGTCAACTTTGACGATCCGGGCACGTACCACTTTTACTTTGGCGACGACGCCGGTTCGCCCGGCACCATCCTTACGTTCTTCCCCTGGCCGGGAGCCACACGCGGTGTGCGCGGTGCTGGCGAGGTCACGCACACGGCGTTCTCTGTGCCGCTGGCGTCTATCCCCTACTGGGAGCAGCGGCTGACCGAAGCAGGCGTGCTGGTGGAGCATACCGGCGTGCGCTTTGCGTCTTCGAACGGCGGTGAGGATGTGCTGACGCTGGCTGATCCGGATGGCATGAAGCTTGAGCTGGTGGGCCACGCCTCTCTCACGGGCACAGCTGCTCCCGCAAGCCATGCACCGTGCACCAGCGACGTGCCGGTGGAGCACTCCATCCGCGGCTTCTTCGGTGTGACTATGCTGCATCGTGATGCTGCGCAGACCGCGGCAACGCTGGAGATGATGGGCTTCCGCAAGGTGGCTGAGGAGGGGAATCGCCTGCGCTTTGTGCCTGCGGATGGCGAAGCTTTGGGTCGCAACATCGACATCGTAGTGGACCCGAATGTGGGCTATGGCCGCAGTGGTGCGGGGTCTGTGCACCACATTGCCTTCCGCACTCCAAATGACGACACGCAGCTGGAGTGGCGCGCGGAGATTGAGAAGCACTTGTCTGTGACGACGGTGCAGGACCGCGACTACTTCCACTCCATCTACTTCCGCGAGCCGGGTGGTGTGCTGTTTGAGATGGCAACCGACACGCCAGGATTTGCGATTGATGAGCCAATCGAAACACTGGGCGAGGCGCTGCGGATTCCCGCATGGCTGGAGCCGCAGCGGTCGCGGATTGAACAACGGCTGCAGCCCGTAACGCTGCGGAAGGCGGTGACGGCATGACGACAACGACTCATCCGCACGGCAACACACAATTGCTGCACGCCGGTGC
Source organism: Terriglobus sp. (assembly GCA_026225595.1). Taxonomy (GTDB): domain Bacteria; phylum Acidobacteriota; class Terriglobia; order Terriglobales; family Acidobacteriaceae; genus Terriglobus. The sequence goes on from JAMFTB010000083.1 coordinate 12,836, forward strand.
TCCTCTTGCAGAAGCCACGGGAGCGGTCATCCTGCTGCACGGCCGCGGCGCCAGCGCTGAGGATATCCTTGGCTTGGCCGCGCCGCTGCACCTGCCCGGCATCGCGTATGTCGCTCCGCAGGCAGAGGGCCACCGCTGGTATCCAGACACGTTCATGGCTCCGCGCCAGAACAATGAGCCGTGGCTGTCGTCCGCGCTGCAGCGCGTTGGTGAAATTGTCGACGCGTTCCATGAGCAGGGCCTTCCTTACGAACGGATCGCCATTGGCGGCTTCTCGCAGGGTGCGTGCCTCACCAGCGAATTCGTCGCGACCCATCCGCAGCGCTATGCCGGTGTGCTGATCTTCACGGGTGGCCTCATCGGGCCTTCCGGCAGCGACCTGCATCATCCCGGCAGCCTTGCCGGGACGCCAGTGTTTCTGGCCAATGGCAGCCGCGATCCGCATATCCCATGGACGCGCACGCAGGAGACAGCCGATGCGCTGCGAGCCATGGGTGCGGAGGTCAACCTGCAGGAGTATCCGGGGCGAGGCCACACCATTACAGCCGACGAGATTGACCATGCGAAGGCTCTGCTGGAGAAATCCTTTCTCCAGCAGCAGTTTTAGCGGAAGATAAAGGAAGCCTGAAGCGAGGGCACGCCCCAATGACGGAAGTCCCAGTAACCGAAGTTCCTGTGATTGAGAAGCCGACACCAGTCGCGGAAAACGCCGCGGACACTTCCGCCGCAAGCCTGTGGCTGGTGATGATGAAGGCGTATCGCTCCGTCCAGAACTACATTGAGAGCACCATGGAAGCGATGGGCATTGGCCTCAGCGACTTCATGATCCTTGAAGTGCTGCTGCACAAAGGACCCATGAGCATGTCGCAGCTGGGCGAGAAGGTGCTGCTGGCCAATCCGTCCATGACGGCCGCCGTGGATCGTCTGCAGAAGCTGGGATATGTCTCGCGCTGTAGCGCATCGTCTGACCGGCGCGTGCGCACGGTAGAGCTGACGAAGGAGGGCCGCAAGGCCATCCGCAAGGTGTTTACCCAGCACGAGCAGGACCTTGAGGCGCTGATGGTCGATCTGTGCGAAGGCGAACGAGCCCGAATGCGCGCAGGCCTGAAGGCCATCGGCCTGGCCGCCAAGGCTAAGACAGAAGCCGCTTAACTAAAGCCGTTTAACTGAATGTCCTGCCGGACGGGCCCGCTACGCGCGGGGCGGGCGTTTGCACGCCTTTTTACTG
>JAMFTB010000084.1 GCA_026225595.1 Terriglobus sp.
ACGACCAAGTACGAGAAGGCCTTCCTTGAAGATATGGAATGGCTGGGCATTGAGCGGCCGGAGATCATTGCGCGCGCAACAGAAAACATCAACGAGATGGTTGCGCTGATTGAGCGGCTGGCCAGCGAAGACATCGCTTACAAGACGGACGACGGATCGTGGTACTTCCGCATTGCAAAGTTCCCGGACTACGGCAAGCTGAGCGGCAAGGATCTGGAAGGCATTGAAGACGGCGCGCGCGTCGACGTGGACGAGTATGAGAAGGATGCCGCGCGCGACTTTGCGCTGTGGAAGGCGACCAAGCCCGGCGAAGCAAGCTGGGAGACGTCCATTGGCACGGGCCGGCCGGGCTGGCACATTGAGTGCTCCGCCATGGCGATGAAGCACCTGGGGCCGTCGTTTGACCTGCATGCAGGCGGCGAAGACCTCGCTTTTCCGCATCACGAAAACGAGATTGCGCAGAGCGAGTGCGCCAGCCACCAGCCTTTTGCGCGGCACTGGTTCCACGTGCATTTTCTGCTGGTGGAAGGCAAGAAGATGTCCAAGAGCGAGGGCAACTTCTACACGCTGCGTGACCTGCTGCTGAAGGGCTATCGCGCGTCTGCCATTCGCTTTCTGCTGGTGAGCGTGCCCTACCGTCACCAGATGAACTTCACCTTTGAGGGCCTTGCAGAGAGCACCGCTGCGATTGATCGGCTGCGCGGTTTTGCGCGGCGCATGGAGGCCACGGCAAAAAACCCGGCGCTGCCCGTTGAGCGCAATGAAGAGCTGGATGCGCTGGTTGCGGACAAGCTTGCAGCCTTCCACGCTGCGCTTCAGAACGACCTGAACACGGCAGAGGCGCGTGCCGCCATCTTTGACATTGTGCGCGCGGCGAACATCGCCATCGATAGCAATACCTTTGGCCTGGGCAACGTGGAACGCATCGCGAAGGCGCTTGCGGACTTTGATGCGGTCTTTGATGTGTTGACTGACCGCGATGCAGCCATCAGCCAGGGTGCGGTAGCGTGGGCGCAGGCAGAGGGTCGCGCAGACGATATTGCACCGGAACTGCTGGTGGCGCAGAGCATCACCGACGAAGAGATTGAAACCCTGATTGCGGAACGCACCGACGCGCGCAAGCGCCGCAACTTCGCCCGCGGCGACGCCATCCGCAATGAGCTGCTGGAAAAGGGCGTGCTGATTGAAGATGGCAAAGACGGCGTAACGTGGAAGCGGAAATAATCGGGAAACGTAAGTAGCCGCCGAAACACATTGAAGGGGTGAGCGCCGTGAAGATGCATCTGCGATCGATTGCTGCGCTTCTCTTCCTCCTGTTTGCTGTTGGCGGCTCTTCGCATGTTGCGAATGCGCAGGCGATCCAGCCATGCACGTTGGCGCAGCTGCAGGCATCGGAAGATCGCAGCGATGCTCATGAAATATCGGGCGGCATGGGGCACCAGGCACGTGTCCTTGCCATCAAGAATCAATCCTCAACGGCGTGCTCCGTTCAGGGTGTGCCCGCGCTCACGATGGCATACACGTTGACGCACCAGCCCTTCACCACGACGGTGTGCGCAAACTGCCAGGACTACCTGTTCCAGCCGCAGCCTGTTGCGCGTGTGCTGCTGCAGCCCGGCGGGCTTGCCTACGTGGTGGTTGGGTTCAGCATCACCGATGGGCTGGAGCCGTGCACGAATCCCAAGCCGGAGTACGCGGCCATGACGTTAGCACTGTATCTTCCAGGGCAGAGCGGGCAGCCGCTCACCGTTGCCATCCCCGACTGGCGCAGCTGCGGCCCGCTGAACATCACGCCTTTTCTGGCGCAGCCTCCGCAGGATGGAGAGCTGCCAGCAAAATAAGCCCGGTTGCCCGAGCAGGATGCGCCAAGTTGGGGTAGCCGACTCAGATACCCCAATGCGAATTGCCTTATCGCATTTGCGAATCGCCGCCCTATACTCTGCCGAGAGGAGTTCTGCACATGTCCAGCACCACCATCAGCGTTGACGAATTTCAGGCACTGGAGCAGCGCGTTTTGCGCACGGTGGAGCTGATCCGCAGCGAGCGCGAGGCACGCGCCAACGCCGAATCGGAAATTACCGCGCTGAAGGAGCTGCTGGACCACGCCTCCACAGAAAACTCGCAGATGACCGTTGAACTGGCCGCCCTCAAGCAGGAGCGCGAGCAGGTAAAGGGCCGCGTAGACGCCATGCTGAAGCAGCTGGATGAGCTGATCTAGCAGGCGCACGTCTAAGTGAGCAGCGCAGGTATGCGCCGCAGAAGGAGGTCTCCCCAGACACGATGAATACCCCAACACATACCGGCTCCGTTTCGGTGGAGATCTACGACCAGACCTACCATCTGCGCGGCGACGACGAAGAGCACATTGCAACGCTGGCCGCGCTGGTTGACGGCAAGATGCGCGCCGTCTCCGCCCACAGCGCCACGGTGGATTCGCTGCGCGTGGCCGTGCTGGCCGCGCTGAACATTGCCGACGAGCTGACCGAGCTGCGCGCGCGCCACAATGAGATGATGAACTCGCTGGACAACACGGAAAACGCAACCCGCCGCCGCGCCGGAGCGCTGAGCAACATGCTGGACGAGGCGTTGGACGAAGAGTTTCGGCACCGCGTCGCGGTCTAAGCGCCCCAAACAATGGCTTGAAGATGTGGCCCTCGACCGCGGTCGAGGGCCATGTCTCTTTATGCCGCTCGCCTATGCGCTCAACTGCGGATATCTTTGCATCGAACAACTGACAGCGGTCGGACGCAGAGCCAACTTTCTAGCGTTTGTATCCGCTGGGAGGAACGTTATGCAGCTCCTCACGCGCACCTGCTTTGCGCTTGCCTTTGCCTCTTCTCTTACCGCTGCCTCTTCGCTTGCCGCCACCGCGCAACAGCCTGCACCCGCCGCCAAATCTCGCTCCATCACGTTGAATGTGGTTGCCAGTGGAGCTGCGGCAAATGGCCTGGCCTTGCAGGATTTCAAGCTGCTGGACAATAAGTCGCCGCGTCCCATCACGTCTCTGCGTGAGGTCTCCGCCAGCAAGGAGCCTGCGCGCGTGATCCTGGTGATTGATACCGTCAACATGCTCTACACGCGTACAGCCTATGTGCGGACTGAGGTGGAGAAATACCTCAAGGCCAACGGCGGGCACCTGGCACAGCCGACGACGTTTATGGTGCTGGGCGACAAAACCTCGGACATTGAGCAGGGCTTCTCCACCGACGGCAATGCGCTGAGTGCGGACCTGGATAAATATCCAATCGGCCTGCACGAGATTCGCCGCGATGAGGGCGTTTGGGGCGCCAATGAACGAACGAACATTTCGCTGAAGGCGCTGGAGCAGCTGACAGCCTACGGCTCCACGCTGCCCGGCAGAAAAATCGTTCTGTGGATTTCGCCGGGGTGGCCGCTGCTCACCGGCGTGCGTACGTACCTGGATGACAAGCAGCAAAAGCAGATTTTTGATGGCGTGGTGTCGTATTCCACGTCACTGCGGCTGGCGAATGTGACGCTGTACAACATCAACCCTCTTGGTCCGGAAGAGAACCTGATGACGGCGAACTATTACCAGAACTTCACAAAGGGCATCCGCAAACCGGGCGAGACAGACATGGCCGATCTAAGCCTGCAGGTAATCTCCGCGCAGAGCGGCGGCCTGGTGCTGACCAGCAACAGCGACGTTGCGGGCAACGTACAAAAGTGCATTGACGATACAAAGGCCTGGTACGAGCTGAAGTTTGACGCTGCACCAGCGGAGCATCCAAACGAATATCACCACGTGCAGGTGAACGCGGCAAAACCGGGCGTGGCCCTGCGCACCCGCGACGGCTATTACGCGCAACCGTAACCATTGCCGTCTGTGTAAAAAACTTTGGGTAGATTCACGTTCAAAATGGCATATCCATCGCATGGAATCGGCCTGTTGCCGAACTTGCAAACCCACCGAGCTCCGCGTAGCATCTGCCACAGATGACCGGCCTGCAAAGCAGGTGCGGGAACAACGCCGGTTGAACCAATATCCATTGAACAGGGGTTCGGCTCGTATATATGGTTCGGTGTGCAGTGTCGGCCAGTCCCGAATGCCTAAAGAACCACGGCTGAATCCCACCGCTTAGTAGCGGGTTCACCGGCGCCTCCAACACGGCCCAGCGGGTCGGTCTTCTACCCCTTCTTCCTTTGGGATGTAAAAGCGCATGCGCCTCTCAATGTTGATGAGACTCGTTGTAGCCACGCTCGTGCTCACGCTTAGCGCGCATGCGCAGGGCCCAGCGCCTGCGGGCGGCGTGGAAGAGATTCACCTGAACGGCGACTGCGAACTCATCTACCAGCAGCCGGGCAAGAGCAAACTTCATACCTTCAAGAGCTGGGACATCTGCCGCCGTGGCAACGTGAACAGCAGCCGGTGGGCAAACGAGTCGCTGAACAACGGCGTGCCCAGCACCGTCTTCACCGACGTGAATGAAGTGTCCTACGAATTGCACAACGTCACGGACCATACCGTAGTCTTCTTCCTCCATCAGCGTCTGCCAAAGGGCTGGGAGGTGGATTCTGTTCCGCAGCCCGAGATATCGAACGGTGTGGCAACGTTTCAGGCATATGCGCAGCCCGGCCAACTAGTGAAACTGCACACCGGTCAGCGCCACGCGTCCCCGCCGCAAAAACACTAACCCTGCACGGCGTTTAATCCTTGATGGAAGCGCATGCATCCGCACCTCTTCCACATCGGCCCAGCGGGTCTTCTACCTCTTCTCAATTGCCTGCTCATAGCGCGCAAAAGCCCACAGCACAAACGGCAACACACACATTGACAGGTAAGACAGGTCATACGGCAAACCGCGCTCTACCCACACCAGGGCTGCCACTGGCGGCGCCAGAATCGCAAAGGTGGCCGCGCTGAAGGTCAGGAAGACCCTGGGCAGATCCATCCGGCTCTTCCAAAGCAAACAGCCAAGAAACGTAACCAGCAGGCCCAGCGCAGGCAGTGTTCGCTGCGCGTGAAGCGCTGCTGGAAGATCGCGTAACTTGCCGGGGCCTTGTGCCATCTGCTGCAGCAGGTGTGCCATGGGATACGGTGCAAAAACCGGCAGCGTAAACGCCGCAGCTGCTGCCACCGTCACGGCCAGCAGCAGAAGCACCCGCCTGTAGGCCACACGCTGCAACATTGCCACTGCCAGCGGAAGCAGTATGAGCGCATAGACAGCGCGGCTGGAAAGCGCGATGCCGAGAAAGGTGGCAGCCGCAATCTGCTCAGGCTGCTTGCGCTTCAAGGAGCTGTGCAGCCACGTCACGGCAATCGCCATGTAGATGAAGTTGTCGATGTAGTCGCCACCTGCAGTGATGTCGCTGAGGTTGGCTGGCGCGCACAGCAGAAACACCGTGACAAAGAGCAGCGCCGTTGCGCGGAAGCGAAAGAACCGCAGAGCGAAGATGCAGAATGCCGCCAGCCAGAAGAGATTTTGCCAGGCGATGTGTCCCATCGCGTAGAACGGCGCAGCCAGGAGTGCGGCGCCCGGCAGCGGCGTGAGCGAATGGCCAAGAAACGTGCGTTCACCATAGGGATAGCGATGGTGCTGAATGCTGTTGAGCACAATGCGGAGCGCGTCTTCGCGATCTGTGCGGCTCCAAAGTGGCAACCGCAAGGACCGCGGATAGAGCGCAACAAAGGCCGCAGTCAACGCAGCCATGGGCAATGCCAGCCAGCCCGCGCTGATCTGCCGTCCGCTGCGTATTTGCCGGTCCAGCACGCGCATGATGATGACGATGGCCGCTACCGTGAACACCGCTGCAATGGAACCGCGACCGCGGCCCAGGTACTTCACCAACGGCGCAAGGGAGATCAGCAGCCATGCCAGGGCAAGACTCAGTGAGAGCGACCATGGAAGCCATTTGGAGGGCATGCGTGCGAATGGGGGATTCCTTCGCAAAAATACAAGCGCGCCCAGGCGGCGTTGTCACTCCCATGTCAGCAGTGCGTTATTGCATGTGGCAGGCGGTCCCGTACGCGTAAAGGCCTGCCGACACGTATTCTTGAAAGAGCGACATGCATCCGCACCTCTTCCACATCGGCCCTGTTACCTTCCCCACCTTTGGCGCGGTTGCGGCCGTTGGTCTGGTGCTGGCGATCCTACTGGCGGCGCGTGGAGCGCGCGTGGTGCATGTGAGCGAAGACGCAGTGTGGAACCTGTGCCTGGTCACCGCCGTCGGCACACTGCTGCTCTCGCGGATCATCATCATTGCGCAGGTGCCAACGGCCTTCCTGCACTATCCGCTGTACATCCTCACGCTGCCCACGGTTACCAAGTTCGGCTTGCTGGCCGCGCTTGCCAGCGGTCTGGCCTTTGCGTACTTTCAGCAACTGCCGCTGCTGCGCACTGCAGACGCGCTTGCACCCGCTGCCCTGCTGCTGCAGGCCATGCTGCACCTGGGCAGCTTGTTTGCGGGCGACGACCTTGGTTCACCGACCTCATCTGCGCTTGGACACGTCATCCGCAGCGACGACGGCTATCACCCCGTGGCGCTGTACTCCGCGATTGCGTCGCTGGTTGCCGCAGGCATCTGTTTCGCATGGCTGCAGCGTGAGCGCCAGCCGGGCGAGGCGCTTGGCCTGGGCCTGACCATGGCTGCGCTGCTGCGCTTCTTCCTCGACCAGTTGCGACCCACCTACGTTCTGCCCACCACGATGGTGGCCTTTCTACGAATCGATCAGCTGCTGCTGACGCTGCTTGCAGCGGCGGGTTTATGCTTCTTCTTCTGGCGCAAACAACCGCCCCACGCACTGCAGCCAATCGCCGGAGGCGACACAGATGCCCAGTAAAAATATGCTCCGCAAGGGCAAGCGCCGCCAGTCCGTCAAGGTGGAGTACCGCGCCGCGCGCGATGCCGCCGAGGCCGCAGAGAAGCAGGAGCTTGCCGCCGCGGAAGCAGCGCTGTATGGCGAGGAATTGCCCGCGCCTGTCGTAAAGCCAATCCCCAATACTGCAGTGCCGGACAAGCGCACACGCGGCTACCAGAAGAGCGGCCGCCGCCAGCAGCGCACCACGGCAGTTGCGGAGAAGCCGATACCACCGTCAGAGATGGATGAGGACGATGAACTCATCCTGCCGGACGACCCTTCCACGCTGCCCGCATCCACCCTGCGCACGTGGACGACAGGGCCAGAGGCGCGTGAATACCGGCTGGACAGCTACCTGGCACAGGCGCTGCCGCAGATTAGCCGTGCTCGAGCGCAGTTGCTGATTGACCACGGGCAGGTGCGCGTCAACGGCATTGTGGGTAAGACGAAGCAGAAGCTGCACGGCGGCGAAAAGATTGCCGTCGACGGCAATCCTGAGCCGGCACCGCTTAAGGCGACGCCCGAAGACATTCCGTTGAGCATCGTCTATGAGGATCGTCACCTTGCCGTGATCGACAAGCCCGCAGGCATGATGGTGCATGCAGGCAGCGGCCTGAACGACGATGCACGCAGCAGCGGCACGCTGGTCAATGCGCTTCTCTTCCACTTCAAAGATCAGCTGAGCGATGTGGGCGGAGCTTTGCGGCCGGGCATTGTGCATCGGCTGGACAAGCAGACCAGCGGCCTGATTATGGTGGCCAAGAGCGACGTTGCACACCGTGCGCTTGCGGCCATGTTCAGCGAGCGATCGCTGGAGAAGCGTTACCTTGCGCTGGTGCATCGTCACATCAAGAGCGACCGTGGCCTGATTGACCTGCCCATTGCGCGTGACCGCGTTCGCCGCACACGCATGACCACGCGCGTGCCCAACAACTACATGACCACGGCCAGCCACGGCTCACCCAGCCTGCGCCATCCGGACGAGCCGGAGCCAAGCACGCAGCGCCGCACCAACGATCCGCGGCCCGCGCGAAGCCACTACACCGTGCTGGAGCGGCTGCACACCGCCGCAGGCGACTTCACGCTGGTTGATGTGAAGATTGAGACCGGCCGCACACACCAGATCCGCGTGCACATGCAGGCGCTGGGTCACCCCGTGGTGGGCGACACGCTGTATGGCGCGCCCGCGCGGTTGCCCGGCCTGGCGGAAGATGCTGCCGCAAAAGACGGCCCAACGCTGCTGCGGAATTTTCTGCACGCCGCGCACCTGAGCCTGGGCCACCCCATCACGGGCAAGCCTTTGGAGCTGGAGGCTGCCCTGCCGCCGGAATTGGCGTCTCTACTAGAGCGCCTGCGGGCGATGCAGCTGCCGGCCGGCACAGCAGTGCCTGCAAAACCCGGTAAGTCGGCGTCCGCAAAGCCAGTTAAGACGAAGGGTTGATAAACTACGCCGGATGGTTGTTACCCGCAATTTCGCTGTTCGAACTAGTGCCGCGCTCGCTTTCGCGTTGGCCTCCGCATTTTCGCCGCTGATGGTCTCCGCGCAGACGCCCACGGCAACGCCGCCGGCGAGCACGAACACAAGCCAAAGTCCGCAGACGACAACGCCTGCGAGCCAGCCTGCCGCGGCGCCCGCGGCAGGTCAAGCAACGCCAGGGCTACAGCCTGCGCAGGACCAGCCCACCACCGGCGGCGCGGATGGCGCGCAGTACACCATTAAGGCCTTTGTGCCTGAGGTGTACCAGGTCTTTACCGTGACCGACAGCAAGGGCAGGTTTGTGACCGGCCTGCACCAGCAGGACTTTGGCCTGCTGGATGACGGCAAGAAGCCCGCGTCGGTCAAAAGCTTTACGCAGCAGGCAAACCTGCCACTGCGCATCGGCATTCTGCTGGATACGTCAAACTCCATCCGTTCGCGCTTTCAGTTTGAGCAGCAGGCCACCACGGAGTTTTTGCTGCAGGTGCTGCGGCCCAAGCAGGACGCGGCCTTTGTACTGGGCTTTGACGTCCGCGTGGAGCTGGCGCAGGACTACACCAACAGCATTGACAAGCTGAGCACGGCGATTGAAAAGCTGCGGCCCGGCGGCGGCACCGCATTCTTTGACGCCATCTACACCACCTGCCGTGACCAGATGCTGACGGTGAAGTCAAACGATACCATCCGCAAGGCAATCATCGTCGTCTCGGACGGTGAAGATAACTACTCCCGCACCTACGAACAGGACGCCATCAAGGAGTGCCAGCGCGCGGACACGCTGGTGTACACCATCTCCACCAACATCTCGCCCTCGCGCACCAAGGGCGACGATGTGCTCCAGCGCCTGAGCGAGGCCACCGGCGGACGCACCTTCTTTCCCACCAAGATTGAAGACGTGGCCAAGGGCTTCCGCGACATTGAAGAGGAGCTGCGGTCGCAGTATTCGCTGCGCTATGTGCCCGCAGACCTCAAGCAGGACGGCGCCTTCCGCACCATCTACCTCACCACGCTGGACCAGCGTTACCACGTTCGCACACGTAAGGGCTACTTCGCTCCGCGGCCTCCTCAGTAACGCACACACAGACACAGAAAAGCCCGGCCTAACGCCGGGCTTTTTCTGTTCATGACACAAAGTGCTTAGGCAGCGCGATGCTTGCCGCCCAGGTTGAGCAGCGCGCCCACGACAGACTCCTGCCAGGCAGTGATCTCTTCTTCGCGCAGCGTGTGCTCCTGCGATTGGAAGACGGTGCGCAGCAGCAGCGAGTACTCGCCCTGGGGCACAGCCTTGCCCTTTGCATCGCGGAAGATTTCAACCGGCGCCAGCGAGATCATCTCTGCAATGCCAAGTCCGCGCAGAGCCGCATCCACATTCGCCCACGTCACCGTATCCGCAAAGAGGAACGAGAAGTCACGCTCCACAGCCTGGAAGCGCGAAGGCTCCAGCGCCAGCGGCTGCTTGAGCGCATGCGCAAACAGCGCGGGCAGCTGAAGCTCGCACAACACAACCGTCTCCTTCAACTTACGGCGTTCACGTTCTGCAATGGTTAACTCTCCTAACCATCCCAGCGTGGTGTCCCCCGCAACCACGCGCGCACCGCGGCCAGCCTCAATCCACTGCGGCAGAGCATCACCACGAAAGGTGACGGGCGCTGTGACAAAGTGCGAGATCACTTCCTCCACCGCACCCTTCAACTCAAAGAACAGAGCATCGCTTGCTGCAATCGTCTTTGTAGCAGCCGCATCGCCATACGCTGCAAGCGTGAGCGAAGGCCGCTCCACCACGCTTGCGGTTGATCCGGTGAACACCGTGCCGTACTCGAACAGGCGCACCGCGCGCACATCGCGTGTGCTGTTCAGCAGCAACATGCCGGCTGCGCCGGGTAGCAGCGATGGCCGCAACATGCCCGCCTCTGCAGACAGCGGATTGCCCATGGGCACGGCGGTTTCACCGGGTGCAGCAAAGAACGCGGCATCCTCTTCACTGCAGAAGGTACTACTGATCGCTTCCGTCCATCCGAGCGAACGTAAAACAGAGCGAACGGTATCTTCCTTCGCCGCATTCGGCAGCGCCGCGACGCCGCCGCTGAAGCTGGGCAGCGTGTCTGCAAAGCGGTTGTAGCCGTAGACGCGCGCGACCTCTTCGATGAGGTCAATCTCGCGCTCAAGATCAAGCCGCCACGACGGCAACGTCACCGCATACGAACCCGGCTCAGACGACGGACGCAGATGGCAGCCCAGCGCCTGCAGATACTGCTCAATCAGATCCGGCGGAACCAGATGGCCCGACTCACCCGCTGCAATGGTGGTGCCCAGCAGCCGCTGAACCTGGTCCACGCTCAGCAGCACATGCGGCCGCTTCGTCGTGCGCAACTCCGCCTCAGGGATGACGACGTCTGTCATCGCACCGACAGCCTCGCCACCGCACGCAGCGATGACGCCATGCGTTACCAGACGATTGGCCAGAGCACACGCGCCAAGGTCCGCACCACGCTCAAAGCGATGCGACGCATCCGTATGCAGACCATGCCGCCGCGAGCTTGCGCGAATAGCCGCCTGATCGAACCACGCGGCTTCCACAAGAATGTTCTTCGTCGTCTCCGTCACGCGCGAATCCCATCCGCCCATGACACCTGCAAGGCCAAGCGCCTTCTTCTCATCGGCAACAACGAGGTCGTCCGTGGTCAGCGTCTTCTCACTGCCATCCAGCAGCTTGATCTTTTCGCCTGCGTGCGCGCGGCGGACGACGATGCTGCCCTCAAGCGTGTCCAGATCGAACACGTGCGTGGGATGCCCCATCGCCAGCCAGTTCGCATTTGTGACATCCACAGCGTTCGAGATGGGCTTCTGCCCAAGCTGCGCAAAGCGCTCTGCGATGAGGCCTTCGCTTGCCGTCACAGTCACGCCACGCACTACCTGCGCAGTGAAACGCCCGCAAAACTCCGGTGCATCAATGCGAACCGGATAACCACTCGCGGCGGCATCAGCAGCAGGCACATCCACATTGCCCAGCTCCGCATGCACCACGCGACGGTCTTCCAGTTGCAGCAGAGGCACGCCGTAGATCGTGGCTGCCTCGCGCGCAATGCCGTAGTGGTTCATCGCGTCCACGCGATTGGTGGTGATGTCCATCTCAAACAGATGGCCACCATCGGGCAGCGCATGCACGCCCTCAACGGCAATGCCGCGCAGCGTCAGGTCTTCTGCAAGCTGCCGGTCATCCACATCCAGCGCGGGCAGATACTCGCGCAACCACTTCGACAAAATATTCATTGCAAATCCTAGGCGCGTATCGCGCTAAACAAATTGCGAAAGGAACCGCAGGTCGCCGGAGTAGAACTGGCCGATGTCGCCGACGCCGTACTTCATCATGGCGATGCGTTCCACGCCCATCCCGAATGCAAAGCCGCTGATCTTCTTCGTGTCATACGCGGGTTCCAAACCGTTCTCAATGCGGCGCGCGTCGACTGCGGCGAAGACAGCGGGGTCGACCATGCCGCAGCCCAGCAGCTCAATCCAGCCGCTGTATTTGCACTTGCGGCAGCCCTTCTGACCGCAGAACGGGCAGGAGATTTGCACGTCGGCACTCGGCTCAGTGAATGGGAAGAATGACGGGAAGAAGCGCGTCTTCACGCTCGATCCAAAGAAGGCCTTCATCGCGTAATCGAGCGTGCCCTTCAGGTCGCTGAAGGTGATGTTCGTGTCGACGCACAGACCCTCCACCTGGTGGAAGATGGGCGAGTGGGTCGCGTCGCTCTCGTCGTTGCGATGCACCTTGCCCGGTATGACGATGCGCAGCGGTGGGGCACTCTCAATCATGCTGCGAATCTGCACGGGCGATGTGTGTGTGCGCATCAGCAGGCGTTCGCGCAGCGGCTTGGTGTCCTGGTCGGCGACGACGAGCGTGTCCTGCGTGTCGCGTGCGGGGTGGTTCGGCGGAAAATTCAGCGCCTCAAAGTTGTAGAAATCGCTCTCCACCTCAGGCCCCACGCCGACGGAGTAACCCAGCGCAGCGAAGACAGCAGTCATCTCGCGCATGGTCCTTGTGAGTGGGTGTTCCAGGCCAATGTTGCGGCGGATGCCCGGCAGCGAGAGGTCAATCGAAGGCCCCGTAGACTTTGTTCCGGCAGGCTCCACGGCAAGCGCGGCTTCAATCTCATTCTTGAGCGCGTTAAAGCGCATGCCCAGCGACTTCTTCGCCTCTGGCGGCGCGGTCTTCAGCCAGCTTTCGCTCAGCAGCTTCAGCCTGCCCTGCTTGCGGCCAAGCCAGTCCAGCCGGAAATTTTCCTGAGTCTCTGCGGTCGACAGCTGTGCTGCGGCTCCGCGCACTTCGTCGGTAAGGCCGCGAAACGCCTGGTCAAGCGAAGCGTCATCATAGGCGCTCAGGGATGCGATAGTGTCCGTCATAAATGCGTCTGTACAGGATAACTGAGCGAATGCTTCGACGCCGCTACAGCGCCATCCACACGGCTAGAGCGCCATCCACACCACGAGGGCGGACAGCGCGCCCATTGCCCAGCTGGTCTTGTCCGTGATGGCGTAGACGACCGGGTCTTCGTGTAACTCGCCGCGGCTGGCCAGCAGCCACACACGGCTGATCCAAAGGATGAGGATGGGCGCCAGCAGCCACAGCCGGTCGACGTGGGCGTACAGGTTGGCCGCGCCCAGGTTGGAGATGTACATGGTGAGCACCACCACCGAGGCGAAGGCGCTGCCCGTTCCCAGTGAGCGCAGCTGCTCAATGTCGCTGGTACGGTAGCCGCGTCCGCTGGCGCTGCTGAGGTTGTTCGCCGCCATCAGGTGCAGCTCGCTAAAGCGCTTGACGAAGGCCAGCGACAGGAAGAAGAAGATGGAAAACGCGCCCAGCCACTCCGACACCGGCACGTGCGTGGCCGACGACCCGGCCAGCAGGCGCACCGTGTACAGGCCGCTGAGCACGATGACATCGACCAGCACCTTCTTCTTCAGTACAAAGGAGTACGCCAGCGTGGTGACGGTGTAGACGGCCAGCCACCCCAGGAAGCCCAGGGGGCGCCACTCCGGATAGGCCACCGGCTGCCCCAGGTACCGATGCGCCACCGGCACCAGCAGCCCCAGCACAATGGCCACCAGGAAGAACAACGCCACGATGGATACACCCGCAAAGGGCGAGAGATCGCCGGAGGCAAAGGGCCGTTTGCGCTTGCGCGGGTGGCGGCGGTCTGCCTCAATGTCGAGCAGGTCGTTGATGATGTAGGTGGCGCTGGCGCAGAACGAGAGCGAGAAGAAGGCCAGCAGCGAAGAGACGACGGTGTCCGCGTTAATCTCGTGCGCCAGCACAGGCGGTACGAACACCAGTATGTTTTTTGCCCACTGGTGCAGCCGGATCGCCTTGAACAGTACCTTGTGCGTCGGCCTCTGGTCGGCAAACTCGCGATGGATGGTGGTTTTGTCCTTCCGCAGGGCTACGCGCAGGTTGCGGTGGGGGTTGGCCACCATGGGCTGGTGGCTGGCCGCCAGCAGGGTGCGGTCGGGCATGGCATTGCCAATATAGGTAAAGCCGCCGGGAAAACGATCCTGAAAGGCGCGCAGCTTATTGCTGCCTGCCAGATTCAGGGTGCCGTCGCTGGCCAGCACACCATCAAACAGCCCCGGAAAGTGTGCCGCCACCTTCTCCGCAAAGGCGCTATCGGCTGCGGTAGCCAGGTAAATCTTGCGGCCGCGGGCACGCTCTTCCCATAAAAACGCCACCAGGGGTTCGTTGTAGGGAAGGTGCTCCATCTGGATAACCGCACGGTCCGTGACCTCGCGCTTAAAGCCGGCGCGGCCCTTGCGCAGCCATTCCGGCCACTGCAGGGGAGAAGCAGGCTGCTGCCGCGCCAGGATGAGAATGGCGTCCACCAGCGTGTCGCTTTTGACCAGGGTGCCGTCCAAATCCACGCAAAGAGGCGTTTTCGCGTGGCTGGTTTGCGGCGCTGGCGCCAGTCCCTCTTCGGTTAATTCCGGCATCTTGCTCAATCCTGTGCGTTCAGAGGGGGGATTACTGCCCGGAAGCAGTCGCCCTCATTATAGGCAGATGCAAATTACAGGGAGTCGCAAGCCCCGGAGCGAAATACTCCGAAACCTAATCCCGAGTCACTCCGTCATTGCTAGTACTCTTGGTAAACAGGTAATGGCTTATTTTGGCCGTACACCTTTTATGCACTGCCTCAAACACAATAGATAAGTCAGGACGGTCCTCCGCAAGTCATGCTGCCACTTTCCAGCGAGCACTCTGCCACTTCCTCGCCCGAACATCCGGCATTGCCGGAGCACGCCTCGCCGTCTTCGACGGGTCTGTCCAATGATGGGGATGGTAATCCCCCAAAGCGGTCGTGGCTTCGCATCATCATTCTTGTCCTGCTCATTGGCGGCATTGGCGGTTTTGTCGTCTACCGCATCCGGACCAACAACCCGGCGGCCCAGCAGGCCGCTGCAGGTGGCGGTCGACGCCGCGGCGGCGGCGCAGCAGGCCAGATTATTCCTGTGGCCTTTGACGTGGCCACGCTGAAGACCATGCCCATCTCACTGACGGCGCTTGGCACCGTGACGGCGTACAACACGGTCACCCTCAAGAGCCGCGTGGACGGCCAGGTCGTCCGCGTCAACTTTACAGAGGGTCAGCGGGTCAAAAAGGGCCAACTGCTGATCGAAATTGATCCCGCGCCGTACCGCGCCGCGCTGGCACAGGCCCAGGGTAACCTGGCGCGTGACCAGGCCAACGCCGCGCTGGCGACCGTGCAGGCACAGCGTTACGAGCAGCTGTATGCAGCTGGCGTCGTCTCCAAGGAGACGAACCAGACGCAGGAAGCTACCGCCGGCACCTCCGTTGGAACACTTGCGGGCGACCGCGCCGCCATCCAGGCAGCACAGGTCAACGTGGATTACACCCGGATTACCTCGCCCATTGACGGCATTGTGGGCCTGCGCCAGGTGGATATCGGCAACATCATCTCCGCTGCCAGCTCAACCGGTCTGGTGGTCATCACGCAGGTCAATCCCATCGCCGTTATCTTTACGCTGCCGGAAGATCACCTGCCAGAAGTGTTTGAACACATGAAGGGCGGCCACAAGCTGGTTGCCGAGGCATGGGACCGCTCCAACAGCACCCTGCTGGCAACCGGTACGCTGCTCACCGTCGATAACCAGATCGACACGACCACCGGCACAGCGAAGCTGAAGGCGGTCTTCGAGAACAAGGACAACGCACTCTATCCAAACCAGTTTGTGAACATTCACCTCACACTGGAGAACCGGCCCAACTCGCTGGTGATTCCTGCGGCAGCCATCCAGACCGGCAGCCAGGGATCGTTCGTGTACGTGATTGACCGCACCAAGGGCCAGCTTCCGGCTGCTCCTGCTGGTGGCGCTGCCGGAGCCGGTGGTGCGCGCGCAGGTGGTGCTGCTGCAGGCGGTGCTGCTGCTCCTGCTGGCGGAACACCTCCTGCAAATGCCACGGCTGGAGCAGGTGCTCCGGGCGCAGGCGGCGGTGGTACAGGTGGCGGCGGCGGACGTGGTGCAGGCCGCGGTGGGCGTGGCGGCGGCAACCTGGGACCGCAGATGAACTATCCGGCTGTCGTGACCCAGGTCGTTACGGAGAGCACGCAGGGGACGGACGTGATCCTGAAGAGCGGATTGCAGCCCGGCCAGCAGGTAATTACGGACGGCACGGAGAAGCTGCAGGATGGCAGCCGCGTGATTCCGCGGCCGTCGGACGCAATGGTGGCAGCGCGGGCAGCAAAAAACGCACCTGCTGCCAGGCCAGCTAACCCCAACCCCGGCGCTGGCGAGTTCAGCAACGGTAAGGGTGGCGACGTTGACCCGGCCATGATGCATCACGGTAAAGGTCAGGGTGGTGGCGCAGCAGCAGGCGGAGACGCAGCAGCTGGCGGCCATCATCACGACCAGGGCGGCGGCGGTAACGGCGCTGCTGGTGGTGGACAAGGTGCCGCCAACGGCGCTGGCGGTCATCACCACAAGCAGGACGGCTCCGCACCCGCAGCCCAGTAAGACCTTCAGTGCTGCGGGAGGCCGTATTTCACGGCCTTCCGCAGAGCTGATCTGGCCCCGCCGAAGATTCTCGCGCGGGGCGAGATGAGCTCAAATCCAGGCACTTCGCCGCACGAACATGCGGCAGCGCACATCGTCTCTGCTTTGGCAGCAATTTCCGAAACAGAGCGCAGCCCGGGCCCAACCCGCCCGGCAGAAACCCAGGCAGCCGGCGCAGGCGGAGCATCCACTCCGCGGGTAGACAACCGGCGGCCGATACCCTTTTCCGGAGCCTCCGCGTATGAGCCCGTCCCGGCCGTTTATCCTCCGCCCGGTTGCCACTGCCCTCCTCATGATCGCCATCCTTCTGGCGGGCGGTGTCGCCTACACGCAGCTGCCCGTCTCGGCGCTGCCGCAGGTGGATTACCCGACGATCCAGGTGCAGACGTATTACCCCGGCGCCTCGCCCGCGGTTATGACCTCCGCCGTCACCGGCTCGCTGGAGCGGCAGTTTGGCCAGATCCCCGGCCTGACGCAGATGACCTCCGTCTCCTCCGGCGGCGGATCGATCATTACGCTGCAGTTCAACCTGAATGAGTCCATCGACGTGGCCCAGCAAGACGTGCAGGCCGCCATCAACGCGGCGCAGCAGCTGCTGCCCAAGGATCTGCCGAACCCGCCGATCTACAACAAGGTGAACCCGGCCGACGCGCCGATCCTGACGCTGGCGCTGACCAGCGACTCCCTGCCGCTGACCAAGATTGAAGACCTTGCAGACACCGTTCTGGCCAACAAGATTTCGCAGCTCTCCGGCGTTGGACTTGTATCGATTGCCGGTGGCCAGAAGCCCGGCGTCCGCATCCAGGCCAACCCCACCGCGCTGGCCGGCTACGGCCTGTCGCTTGAGGATCTGCGTACCGTGCTGGCCGCGGCCAACGTGGATCAGGCCAAGGGCAACCTGAACGGACCGCACCAGTCCTTTACCGTTGGCGCGAATGACCAGCTGCTCTCTGCCAAGGACTATAACGACGTCATCGTCACCTACAGGAACGGCTCGCCGGTCTTTATGCGCGACGTTGCCGTTGCCGTCGACGCGCCGGAGAACATGTTCCAGGCCGCGTGGATGGGCCGCTCCGCAGTGGGCGACCAGCCTGCATATACCAAGCCTGCCGTCATCATCAACGTGCAGCGCCAGCCCGGCGCCAACATCATCGGCGTCGTGGACCGCATTGAAGCTCTGCTGCCCAAACTGCAGGCAACGCTGCCCGGCTCCGTCAAGCTGGAGACACTGACCGACCGTACCGGCACCATCCGCGCCAGCGTTTCGGACGTGCAGTTTGAGCTCATGCTGACCATTGTCCTGGTCATCGGCGTGATCTTCCTCTTCCTGCGTTCGTGGCGCGCGACGATCATCCCTGCAGTGGCCGTGCCGCTGTCCATCGTGGGCACCTTCGGCGTCATGTACATGCTGGGCTACTCGCTGGACAACCTGTCGCTGATGGCGCTGACCATCTCGACTGGCTTTGTGGTGGATGACGCCATCGTGATGGTCGAAAATATCGACCGCTACCTGGAAGAAGGACATACGCCTCTCGACGCGGCGCTGATGGGATCCGAGCAGATCGGCTTCACCATTCTGTCGCTGACCGTCTCGCTCATCGCAGTGCTGATTCCTCTGCTGTTCATGGGCGACATCGTTGGCCGCCTCTTCCGCGAATTTGCCGTAACGCTGTCGGTCACCATTCTCGTCTCGGCCGTCGTCTCGCTGACGCTGACGCCCATGATGGCTGCCAAGCTGCTGAAGCACACACCGGAAGACCAGAAGGGCCAGTTCTACAAGGTCACCGAACGCTTCTTCAACTGGGTGATCGACAAGTATGCCGGCGGCGTTCGCTTTGTGCTGCGCCACCAGACAATGACGCTGCTGGTTACGCTGGGCACCTTTCTGCTCACGCTGTACATGTACGCAGTCGTGCCAAAGGGCTTCTTTCCGGTGCAGGATACCGGCGTGATCCTGGCCATTACCGATGCACCGCAGGACATCAGCTTTACGGCCATGAGCCTTCGTCAGCAGGCGCTGGCCACTGCCATTCTGCAAGACCCGGACGTCGAATCGCTTTCATCGTTCATCGGCATTGATGCGACCAACAACACGCTGAACTCGGGCCGAATCCAGATCAACCTGACCGACCGCGAGAAGCGTAAGTCAAACGCCAACGAGATCATTCAACGTCTGCAGCCGCGCCTGGATAAGGTAGAAGGCATCAAGGCCTACATGCAGCCGCTGCAGGATCTGACGGTAGAAAACCGTGTAGCCCGCACGCAGTACCAGTACGTGGTGGAAGATGCCAGCTCGACGGAGCTGGTCGAGTGGTCTGACCGCATCATGGCGAAGTTCCGCACGCTGCCCGCGCTGGCCGACGTTGCCAGCGATCAGACCACGCAGGGCCTTGAGGCTGCGCTGGTAATTGACCGCGACACCGCATCGCGCCTGGGCATTACGCCGCAGAACATTGACGACACGCTGGACGATGCGTTTGCGCAGCGCCAGGTGTCCACCATGTTCACGCAGCAGAACCAGTACCACGTCATCCTTGAGGTGGCGCCCAAGTGGCAGAAGAGCGTTACCGCGCTCAACGACATTTACGTGAAGAGCTCCTCCGGCACGCAGGTGCCTCTGTCTGCCTTCACGCATCTCACGCAGATTCCTGCAACGCTTGCCATCTCGCACCAGGGTCAGTTCCCCTCTGTGAACCTGTCGTTCAACCTTGCGCCGGGCTACAGCATTGGCGACGCGGTGGACCAGGTGCGCAAGGCGGAAAAAGAGCTGAACATGCCGCTCTCCGTCAACGCCAACTTCCAGGGCACGGCGGCATCGTTTGAAGCTTCACTCAGCAACGAACCCATCCTCATCCTGGCCGCGCTGGTCACGGTGTACATCGTTCTGGGTGTGCTCTATGAGAGCTACATTCACCCCATCACCATTCTGTCCACGCTGCCCTCGGCCGGTGTAGGCGCTATTCTCGCGCTGCAGATCACAGGCACGAACATGTCGGTGATTGCACTTATAGGAATCATCCTGCTCATCGGCATCGTGAAGAAGAACGCCATCATGATGATCGATTTTGCGCTGGAGGCTGAGCGAGAACACGGCAAGACTCCGGAAGAGTCCATCTACCAGGCGTGCCTGCTCCGCTTCCGCCCCATCATGATGACGACCATGGCCGCTCTGCTGGGCGGCGTGCCGCTCGCCTTCGGCTCCGGCACCGGCAGCGAGCTGCGCCGGCCACTGGGTATCACCATCATCGGCGGACTGATCGTGTCGCAGGTGCTTACGCTGTTCACCACGCCGGTCGTCTACCTGTTCTTTGACCGCATTGGCCGCAAGTACCTTGGCACTGCCCAGGCTGATGCGGAGATGCAGAAGCACAAGCACGAGAATGACCACCAGTTCGCGCACGGAGATTAACTCCGACAGCCCTCGGCAGTTATTGAAACGTCAAAAACGTCCAACACCCAAGACGAGACCCTATGAACACAGCACCTGAACCCGGCGACAAGGACCCCACCGACCACACCCGCCCCGGTGACGAAGCCAAGCTGCACGGCACCGCCATCCGCAGCGGCGACAAGGATCCGCGCGACCACGCCTCCGCGACCGACGAGCGCCGCAACGCCGGCCCCGTTGAGGAAGAGAGCGATCCGCTGGGTGGCTCCGTCAATGGGCCACACTTCTCCGCGCCGTTTATTCAGCGGCCCATTGCCACCTTCCTGCTCTCCATCGCCATCATCATCGCCGGTTCTGCAGCGTACAAGCTGCTGCCCGTGGCGTCGCTGCCGGCCGTGGAATATCCCGTTATCTTTGTATCGACCAGCGAGCCGGGCGCCGATCCGGAGACCATGGCATCGTCCGTGGCCACACCGCTGGAGCGCCAGTTCACACGCATCGCCGGCATCAACCAGATGACGTCAACCTCCTCGCAGGGCAGCGCGAATGTGGTGATGCAATTTGACCTGAACCGTGACATTAACGGCGCTGCGCGTGACGTACAGGCTGCCGTGAGCGCAGCGCGTGCACAGCTGCCGGCAAACCTGCCCAGCAATCCCACGTACCGCAAAATCAATCCGTCCGATGCGCCCATCCTGATCCTGGCGCTTACCAGCAAGACCATCCCTGTGCCGCTGCTCTATGACGCTGCGGACTCCATCCTGTCGCAGAAGATTGCACAGGTCATTGGCGTGGGACAGGTGAACGTGGGCGGCTCTGCAAAGCCCGGCGTACGGCTTGAGGTCAACCCCAACCAGCTCACCGCGAACAACCTGTCCCTCAACCAGTTCGCCGCGGCCATCCAGACCATCAACGTCAACCAGCCCAAGGGCTACCTGAACGGTGATGAGAAGCGGATGTCCATCTCCACCACCGATCAGCTCTTTGGCGCCGACGCGTACCGCCCGCTGGTGATCGCCACCAGCCGCGGCGCGGTGAATACCGCCGCAGCCAACAACGGTCTCTCCTCCAGCGTGGCCAGCGCAGTGACCAGCACCACCGGCACAAACAGCACCTCCACGGTAGGTGGCGCAATCAGCGCACAGGTCAGCACCTTTGCACCAAACAACCCGGCGCTGACCACCATGCAGACGAACAACAGCGCTGGCTACACTTCGGCCGCAATCGACAACTTCCCCGCGAATACCCTCACCACCAGCACCAACGCCGCAGGCATTGTGCGCATTGGTGATGTATCGCAGGTGGTGGATTCAAACGAAAACATCTACAACTACGGCGAGACCGATGGCGCACCGTCGATCCAGATTCAGGTCTTCAAGTCGCCCGGCGCCAATGTGATCGAGACGGTCGATCGCATCATGAAAACGTTGCCGGTTCTGCGCGCGTCCATCTCTCCGCAGATCAACCTTGGCGTGGTGCTGGACCGTACACAGACCATCCGTGCCAGTGTGGATGACATCACCCGCACCATGGTCATCACCATTGTGCTGGTGGTGCTGGTGGTCTTCCTCTTCCTGCGCGAGATTCGTTCCACGCTGATCCCGTCGGTCCCCGTGCCGCTGTCCATCCTGGGCACCTTCGGCGTCATGTATCTGCTGGGCTACACGCTGGACAATCTGTCGCTGATGGCACTGACCATCTCAACCGGCTTTGTGGTGGATGACGCGATCGTGGTGATTGAAAACATCACACGCCACCTGGAAGAAGGCCTGGAGCCTTACGATGCCGCGATGCTTGGCTCATCGGAGATTGGCTTCACCGTCATGAGCATGTCCATCTCGCTCATCGCGGTCTTTATTCCCATCCTGCTGATGGGCGGCATTGTGGGCCGCCTGTTCCGCGAGTTTGCGGTGACGCTCTCCGTCTCCATCCTGGTGTCACTGGTCGTCTCTCTGACCACCACGCCCATGCTCAGCGCAAAGTTCCTGAAGGCACACGACAACATAGAGCACAACTGGCTCTACAACATCAGCGAGCGCTTCTTTGAGTGGATGCGCAGCGAGTACGACCTGGGCCTTCGCTGGGTGCTTCGCCACCAGCTGCCCGTCATGATCATCTGGCTGGCCACCTTCGCACTCAACATTTACCTGTTCATCCTGGTACCGAAGGGCTTCTTCCCGCTGCAGGATACGGGACGCCTGGGCGGCCAGATTCAGGGCCAGCAGGACGTCAGCTTCTTCCCCATGGAAGAGAAGGTGCTGCAGGCAGCAAACATCGTGCAGGCCGATCCGGACATTGAACACGTAAACGCCTCAGTGGGTGGCGCTGGCCCAGGCGGCGGTGCATCCAACCGCGGCAACATGTTCATCGCTTTGAAGCCGCTGGAACAGCGCAAGGATCACGCAACCGCAGACGAGATCATCAACCGTCTGCGCGCACCACTGTCTCGCACTCCCGGCGTGCAGACCTTCCTGGTCTCGCAGCAGGAGCTGAACATTGGTGGCCGGCAGTCCGCAACGCAGTACCAGTACACGCTCACCGCAGACTCTGTCGCCGACCTGAATCACTGGGCGCCGATCATGATGCAGGCGATGATGCGTATCCCGGAACTCCGCGACGTCGCAACGGACCAGCAGAGCAACGGACTGGAAGCGAAGATGGTGATTGACCGCGACACCGCGTACCGGCTTGGCGTAACCGCGTTGGATGTGGACCAGACCATGTCGTCTGCCTTTGGGCAGCGCCAGGTCTCCACCACCTACAAGACGCTGAACCAGTACCACGTGGTGATGGAGGTTGCTCCGCAGTGGCAGCAGACGCCGCAGGACCTGCGCGACATCTACATCAAGGCGGCCAATGGCAACCAGGTACCGCTGTCAGCCATTACGCACTTTGAGATGCAGCGCATTCCGCTGCAGGTAAATCACCAGGGTCTGTCGCCGGCAACCACGCTGTCGTTCAACCTTGCTCCGGGTGTCTCGCTGTCTGACGCTACGATTGCACTGGCGGACGCGCGCAACGCCATTGGCATGCCCGCCAACATCAACGGCGGCTTCCAGGGCTCTGCCGCGGCATTCCAGGATTCGCTCTCGTCTGAGCCCATCCTGATCCTGCTGGCACTCACCGCGGTCTACATCGTGCTGGGCTGCCTGTATGAGAGCTTCATCCACCCCATCACCATCCTGTCCACACTGCCGTCGGCTGGCGTGGGCGCGGTGCTGGCGCTGTTGCTCACGCAGATGGACCTCTCCGTCATCGCCATGATCGGCATCATCCTGCTGATTGGCATTGTGAAGAAGAACGCCATCATGATGATCGACTTCGCTATCGTGGCCGAACGCACACAGGGTAAGACGCCTGAGGAGGCCATCTACCAGGCATGCCTGCTGCGCTTCCGCCCCATCATGATGACCACCATGGCCGCCATGCTGGGTGGCGTGCCGCTGGCATTTGGCAACGGCACCGGCAGCGAACTGCGCAAGCCGCTGGGCGTCACCATTGTGGGTGGCCTCATCGTCTCGCAGTGCCTCACACTGTTCACCACACCGGTCATCTACCTGTTCTTTGACAACCTGCGCCAGCGCATGGAGCGCTGGAACAGCAAAGGCAAAAAGGTAGAGCAGCCACACGGCCACCTGCAACCAGCAACCGGCGACTAGTACGACAGCCATCAACATAGAAAAGCCCGGCATCGCGCCGAGCTTTTTGCTGTCCTTGTCATCACCTTTAATAGCCTGTCATCCCGCAGCGCAGCGGAGGGATCTGCATGTTAGCTCGCCCATCTCCAAACTGTCGGAGGGCACAGACATGAATATGTTCGCGCTCTGCGCGAACGGGTGTGCTCGAACGGCCTCTACAGCAGGATTGGCGCATCCACTGAAATACAGATCCCTCCGCTACGCTGCGGGATGACAAAGCTGTGAGGGCGAGACCAGCTCGAAGCACCTACTGCTGTTGTTGCGCCTGCTGCATCTGCATGTGTTTGATGTGGTCAGCAACGGGTGTGGGTGGTGGTGGCAGCTGCTGCGCCTTCTCCACCAGCATGGACCAATCCTCCGGCACCGGCAGTTCCTGGTCCGGCAGCGGATTACCTTCGCTGGGCGAAACGCGGACAGCCACAGTGAGATCGGTATTCGCTGATCCGCGGAAGGTACCGTGCGTCGGCGGCACGTCCGAATAGTCGCGGCCAATGGCAGTGCGTATGTGGCGATCACTGGCCACCAGCCAGTTCGTGGGATCAAAGCCAACCCAGCCAAGCTGCGGCAGGTACGCCTCAACCCACGCGTGCGTGGCAGAGGTGACGCTGCGATCGTTGTCGCCTTCACCGTGGTACAGGTAGCCGCTGACGTAACGGCACGGGATGCGCAGACGGTCGCGCACCAGCGCAATCATGATGTGCGAAAAGTCCTGGCACACGCCGCTCTTCTGCTTCAGCGCCTTATCAATCGGCGAATCCACCTCGGTTGATTGGGGCACGTAATCAAAGTAGCGATAGAGCTTCTCATTCAAATCGTGCAGCACCATCAGCGGATCGTCACGGCGGCGCACATCCAGCTTCAGGGCCAGCTCTTCCAGCAGCGGCGTGGGCGTGGTGAACTCGCTGGGGAAAAGAAACTCCCAGAAGTCGCCGGCCTCCACGTTGGCATCCAGCTCTGCCCACGCGCCCGGCGCCAGGAACGATGGAGGCAGCAGCACCGGCTCCATCTCGACGAGGCTCTCCGCAACAATTACCAGCTGCTCATGCGAACCCGGAATGTCGAAGTGGTGCACATTGTTCGCAAGGTGATCGCGGTAGCTGAAGACGCGGCAGCGCGGCGACACAGAGAGCTGAAAGTTCAGGCAGCGCTGCAGCGTGTCACTGCGCGGATGCATGCGCGTCTCCATGATGCTTTCGCTCACCGCGTTGGAGTAAACGAACTTCGTCAGATGCCGGACTGTGTAGTACATCGTTCGCCTTCCTAACTATCCGGCCAATGCCGCTTGAATCGAGTAATCGACGTAGAGCTCGTAGATGGCGTTGTGAATCTCGCGGCACTGCATTTGAATTTCGCGCAGGTACATCACCACATCGCCGCTCATAATCTCTTCCACGGATGAGTAGCTCAGCGTGGCGCGAAGCCGTCCGCTGATGCGGCCCAGCTTGTCACTGCGGGTGCCTCCGCTTACATCCTGCACGGCCTCAAGCGCATGTTGCATTGCGTCAATGGAAAAACGCAGTGAATGCGGAAAGTCCGGATCGAGCAGCAGGAATTCGAGAATCCAATCCGGCGCGAGATCGGCCGTGTAGACCTTGCAATATGCTTCGAAGGCCGTCGCACTGCGGAGCAAGCCCATCCACTCCAGATACTCATTGCTGTCCGGCAGCGCATCCTGCTTGGTCCACAGCTCGGTCTGATACGCCTCAAGCAGCATGGCCGTGGCGGATGCGCGCTCCATGTAGCGGCCCACCTGGATGAACTGCCAGCCCTCGCCGTGGCTCATGGTGGAATCGGTCACGCCCTGGAACTGGTGAACGCCCTCCATCACCTGCTGCAGAAATTCCGTGGGGCCTTCGCTCTGTTCCAGCAGCGCCTCAGCATGCATATCGCTCTGCATCTCCGGCCGCGTTACCTGCAGGTACAGCGAATTCAGCCGCTGCCACATCTCGGTCGAAATCTGTTCGCGCACATGCCGCGCATTTTCGCGCGCTGCAATAATGCAGGCCAGCACGCTGGCGCGCATGGTTGCGTCAAACGTCAGCTGGCGAACCAGGGCGAAGGCATCGCCCTCAAACTTGGTGGTCCTGGGTATGCCCAACGCCTGCAACACGCGCTGCCAACGGCGATCCGCGCTGGTCTGTGGCTCATCCAGCATCAGGTTCAGGTTCACATCCAGCAGACGCGTGGTGTGCTCCGCGCGCTCCAGGTAGCGGCTCATCCAGTACAGGCTGTCTGCAACGCGTGAAAGCATTCGCTACTCCTTACTACTGGCTGAGAACCCAGGTGTCTTTGCTGCCGCCGCCCTGCGAACTGTTCACCACGAGTGAACCCTTCTTCAACGCCACACGCGTCAGGCCACCGGGCACGATGCTGACCTTGTCGCCGTACAGAACATATGGCCGCAGGTCGACGTGGCGCGGCTCAAACCCGTCGCCAAACAAACATGGCGCGCGACTGAACTGGATGGTTGGCTGTGCGATGTAGTTGCGCGGATCAGCCTCAATCTTGCGGGCAAAATCCTCGCGCTGCGCCTGCGTGCTCTGCGGGCCAATCAGCATGCCATAGCCGCCGCTCTCACCCACCGCCTTCACCACCATCTTGTCCAGGTTGGCGAGCACGTGGCTGCGTTCATTTGCGCGCGCGCACAGGTACGTCTCTACATTCTTCAGCACCGGCTCTTCGCTGAGGTAGTACTTGATGATGGCCGGCACGTACGCGTACAGCGCCTTGTCATCGGCAACGCCGGTGCCAAATGCATTGGCCAGCGTAACGTTGCCCGCGCGGTATGCATTGAACAAACCAGCAACGCCCAGCATGCTGTCGCCGCGGAAGCTCATGGGATCGATAAAGTCATCGTCCACGCGGCGGTAGATCACGTCCACACGGCGCAGACCGCTGGTCGTCCGCATGTAGACAACGTTGTCATGCGTGACCAGATCGCGACCTTCGACAAGCTCAATACCCATCTGCCGCGCAAGGTACGCGTGCTCGTAATAGGCAGAGTTGAAGACGCCCGGGCTCAGCAGGACAATGTTCGGCTCCGGCCGGCCTTCCGGCGCCAGCGACCGCAGCGTGCCAAGCAGCAGCTGCGTGTACTGCTCAATGGGGCGCACGTTGTAGCGGCGAAACATCTGCGGAAAAATCCGCTTCATAACGCGGCGATTGGTCAGCATGTAGCTCACGCCGCTGGGCACACGCAGATTATCTTCCAGCACAACGAACTCGCCATTCTCAAGCCGGATAAGGTCCGTGCCCGTGACCGCGATGTACACGTTACGCGGCACCTGCAGACCAATCATGTGGCGGCGAAACTGTTTGCAGCTATACACAAGCTCGCGCGGCACCACGCCGTCTGCAAGGATGCGGCCTTCGTTGTAGATGTCTTTCAGGAAGAGGTTGAGCGCGGTAATGCGCTGCGTCAGCCCCTTCTCCACCACGCACCACTCTGCCGCTGTGATCATGCGCGGCAGCAGGTCATACGGAAAAATTTTCTCCGTACCCTCGTCGCGGCCGTAGACCGTGAAGGTAATGCCCTGATTCAGGAAGGAGATGTCCGCAGCCTGCTTGCGGCGCTCCACCTCTGCGCGCGGCAGAGCGGAGAACTGCTCCATGAGCACCTGGTAGTGGCTGCGCAACTGGTCTGGCCCGGCGAACATTTCGTCGTAGGCATTGTCCAGCAGGTAGTCATCAAGATTGGGCTTGTGCGGCTCGAATATCTCCATCCGTTGACACAGTATAGAGGCCAACGGCTGCATCGCCTGCAATCAGGCCGTTTGCGATGTCCAACGAAAGATTTTTTTGAGTAAGTTAGCGAAGCATCATGACCGGCGGAGCGCCGGCCTGCGAACCTGTCCGGAGCTGCGAAGGCTGTTCCATGGAGCTGCGCTTCTTTGAATCCGGAACCATGGTCAACATCTGTTCCTTGCGTTCGCGCACAACGGTCAGACTTACGATATGTCCCTTGCTGTCATGCAGAGCGCGCGTCCAATCCTTTTCCGTGCCCACGTGCGCGCCGTTGATCTTTGTGACGACATCGCCCGCGCGCAGGCCCGCAGTAGCGGCGGGGCTATTCGCCTCCACGTCATGCACCAGCAGACCCTTGCCGTCTTTGACGCCAAAGTAATCGGCCAGCTGCGAACCCATCGCATCCACCGTTGCGCCTGTGTATGCCGGTGTGAATGACAGCAGATGGCTGGGCATAAAGCTGTGGCCAAAGCTACTCTTGGTGGGCTCTGCAGGTGCCACGAAGGAATCCTCTGCTGAGGCACCCGACGGCGACGGCACGGTCCAGTGCTGATCCCACGCCTGCTTCTCCACCTCAGAGCGGTTGGCCATCACTGTGTTCACCAGCTGCTCTGACCCGTTGCGGCAGATGTTCAGCGAGACGGAGCGGCCGGGCTGAAGGTCATGCAGCACCTTGCGCAGCTGGTCCTCACCCTCAACCGTGACGCCGTTGATGCTGAGCACAACATCGTGTTCGCGCAGGCCCGCCTTGCCCGCCGGACCGTCGTGATCCACCATCGTGATCTCCGCACCGTGAGCATCCTTCAGATGCAATGGTGCAATCTCGTTGTCGTTGACGTCACGCGTCTGGATGCCGAGGTAACCCTGGCCCTGCTGCGATTTGCCGCCGCTCGAATGGCCTGTGCCTGCTCCGCTGGAATAACCCGCGCCGGTAAAACCAGCGCCATCATCCGCGGTCGGAGAATCGATGATGCAGACCATGCCGCCGCCCGCGCGCTGCGCCACAACGCACCGCACTGCAAACAAAAGAACAGCCGCCGCACCGATCCGAAGTATGAGCTTACTGGAGGCCATCGACACTCCCCAGCGCCTGCATGGAGGCATTGCGGATGTAGGGATTTGCGTCCTGCGTGGAGACGGTGTGCAACACACGGCGAACACTGCTGTCACCCTCTACGGGCTCAAGCATGCCAATGGCGTGCGTCCGCACCTCTGCATTGGAGTCGCGCATGAGGCTCTCCAGCACAGCGTCACGCACACGCTGATCCTCGCCAATGTAAGGCTGCAGACCCTCAAGCGCCTTCAACCGCACGGCCGGGCTCTTGTCGTAACGCAGGCTCACCATCAGCGCATCGCGGAAGCCTGTTCCATCCGCGGCATTGCCATGCTCGCACTGGTGACCGGCGCGGCATTCCTTCGCAAGATAGTTCACGCTCTGCACGCGCAGGTCGTTGTCCTGGCTCTTTTCCGCGGCCAGCATCAGCAGCTGGCGCACCTGCGGCTCGTCAATGCGGCCCTGGAACGTCATGGGGACGATGCGGTTGTACTTCACCTGCACCACCTCAGGATCGGGCGTAGTCACGATTCCGCTCACAGTCCCGATGACGCCATCCGACTCCGCGGACATGATGACCGGCGGCTGCGGCTTGGGTGCGTTCGCAACTTGATATCGAGTGAAAAGATTGCCGCCCAGAAAACCCGCGCCCACCAGCAGCGTGGCCAGCGCAGGTGCTGCATACAGATGCTGCCAGGTGCCCACCAGCTGCGACCAAAGGCGCATGCCCCATGTGCTGGTTGATGCTTCGTCCAGCGCCTCATCGAGGCGGAGACGGCTGGATGCCAGCAGGTTTGGGGAGAGCTCTTCGATGGGCTCCGTGGACAGCGCAGCTGCCATCCGCACCAGCGCCGCGGATTCTTCTGTGCACTCTGCACATCCGCGCAGGTGCAGCTCCACCTCGGCTTGCTCATCGTCGCTGAGCTCGCCGTAGGCCAGCAAAACGAGTTGTTCCTGAACTGCGTCGCACTTCATGATGCGTACTTCCTTGTGTATGGCTTCCGAAAATTGATGCTTTGTACTGCGCCGGACGGGATCGTTGCCCATCCTGTTGTTTGCCATGCTTGCCGCCACCAGCCCTCAATGGAACGTGTGTGCGGGTCTTGCTTTCGTACTAGCTAAGCGTCTGCCAGGTTCGCGCGCAGCTTGCGGGTTGCGCGGAACAGCGTGTTCTTCGCCGTCTCTTCCGTCGTCTGCAGCATTTCGCCGATGGCCCGCAGCTTCAGGCCCTGGTAGTGCTTCAGCTCAAACACCATCCGCTCACGCGGCGTCAGTATGTCCAGCGCCTCCTGGATGCGCAGATGCAGCGTCTTGCGGCGAAGCTCCAGGTCCGGATTCGCTCCTGCGCGGTCGTCGCTGAGATTGCTCATCAGGTCGATCACGTCGCCGCTTGAATCCATCACCGTGGACGGGTCTTCGCGGCGGCTCTTGCGGCGGCGCAGCGCGTCCAGGCACAGGTTGGTCACAATGCGGTAGAGCCACGTATAGAACGAGCACTCAAACCGGAAGTTGGACAGGTGCCGGTAAGCCTTCAAAAAGGCCTCCTGATGCACGTCCTGGGCGTCCTGCTCGTTGCCCAGCATATGCAGCGCCAGTCGCAGAACCGCGCCATCGTACCGGCGCACCAGCTGGTCAAAAGCATCACGTTCGCCCCGCTGCGCCTGGCGGATGAGTTCATCATCCTCCAGCCGCTGCTGGGCACGGGCTTCCATCTGCGCTGGAGTAAGCGCTGCCCGACCCGCCCGACCTGCCGCCGCCTTCGCCACTGTTGGCGATTCTACCGCGACAGCACCCTGCCCAAACGCTGCTGAAGTGCTGAAAACGCCTCCGGTGGCAACCGAACCGCCACCGCCCGCTACATCTCCAAATGCCTGTGTACCCATCGTGCGCTGACCCCGGTAGTCAGAAGATCGATCTCACAGGTATAGACACGGCTGCCCGAAAAAGGTTAGTGGCGGCGGGTAGCGGCAGCAGATGGAAGGCTGACGAGTACATGTAAATCCGTGTGGACTTACCACCGCCCAAATTTTGGGGGTCCGGTGCGGGCTGCTGACAGGCGGTGAAACCAAATGCCCACCGAACCGGCTGCCCATCCGGCCGCACAAAACCGGCCAGGTCTAAGAGCGTGTCAAGCGCCAGAACGGCGTTCCCTTCCAGCACTTCGCCATATTTCAAATCAACCCAGACAGGCACGTTCCGCGCGCACAGGCGCATCGTCTTGATGACAGAATCCTGCCCGTCAAGACGTTTGACCATCACCGAGTCATCGAGATCTGGTATCGGCTTCCATTCACCCCGATCAAAGAACTGTGGTGTGAACAGGGTTGGGGAACAGCTTGCGTATGCAAGTCGCACTGGCCCTTTGGACAGATTTCGAATGATGAAGTGGAAGACAGTGCAGGTTACCGGCGGATTTGCTGAACTGCAGTCTCTGAACTCTTCAAAAGGTCTTCGCCAGGGACTGGCGCTCGCCTCGTTACAGTCAATCTAAAACGATACGGCCCATTGGTGACTACCGATTGTCCGCCGCGCGCCGGATCAACCGCCTGCCCGTGGAGCATGGGCGTCAGGATAAGAAAAAAGGCTAGCCACAGATATTTTCTGGCAGTCATCCGGTGTCCCGCTCTTTCGGTGCGAACAGCATACGCTCGTCCGACCGGCGCAACCCGGCACGCCTCACGCTATGATGAAAAGACGATGCCCAGCCTGCAGGATTCCGTCGTCATCTTTGTCCTGGCCCTGATTTTGGTCGGGCCCAAGAACCTGCCCAAACTGGCTCGCCAGCTGGGCAAGCTGATGGCTGAGTTCCGCCGCGCCTCCAACGAGTTCCGCATGCAGATGGAAGATGAGCTGCGCGTGGAAGAGCAGAAGGAACATGCCGCGAAGGTGGCCGCCATGGAGGGTCCGCCCTCAGAGCGCGCGGCCACACCGGACTTTGACGCAGGCGGCACCCATGAAGGCGAAGTCACCCCGCAGCCCTTTCCCATTGCAGAATCCGGCGAACTGAAGATGATGCCGCCCTCCACCGGCCTGCCCGTTGAGAGCGCTAGCTGGGGAACATCGCAGCCAGCGGCAGAAACATCCGAAACAGCCGCTGCAGAAACCACAGACACGGTAGCCGCAGGCATGAGCAGCGAAGAACCCGCCGCGCACACTGCAACAGAAACCCACACCGCCGCCGAAACGCACACGGAGCAAACCCATGCCTGATGTGCTTGAGAACGTTCGCGAGGCAGTGGCGGAACGCGCAGACCTGCCCGGCATGAGCCTGATGGAGCACCTCACGGAGCTCCGCACGCGCCTCATCCACTCCGCTGTTGCTCTGCTCATCGGCTTCTGCGTTGCGTACATCTGGCATGAGCGCCTGTTCAACATCGTGCAGGCGCCCATGGACAACCTGCACTATGAGCTGAACATTACTCATCCCACGGATGGCCTGAACATCTACATCAAGACGGCGCTGTATGGCGGCGGCATCCTGGCCGCGCCGTACATTCTGTACCAGCTGTGGCTGTTCATCTCGCCCGGCATGTACAAGCATGAGAAGCGTTTTGTGCTGCCGTTTATGTCTGCTGCAGTGGGGCTGTTCTTCGCCGGCGCATACTTTGGCTACCACTGGGTGCTGCCCGGCGCGCTGCATGTGCTCATTGGCGACTTTGGCAAACGCTTCCACGCCATCATCACCATTGACGAGTACACAGGCTTCTTCACGTCCATCATCTTTGGACTGGGCATTGCGTTTGAGCTGCCGATTCTCATCTTCTTCCTGGCGGTCTTCGGCATTGTCGATGCCAAATTCCTGGTGCGGCACACGCGCTATGCGGTGTTGATCATCTTTGTTGTTGCCAGCATCATCTGTCCGCTGCCGGACCCGCTGAGCATGTGCCTGTTTGCGCTGCCCATGCTGGTGCTGTATGCCATCAGCGTGTTGGTTGCCTTCCTGGTGCACCCCACGCGCCGCAAAAAGAACAAGCCGACCACTCCAGCCACCACATAAAGACTGGCGCACACATGCCCACAGCCCTGCCTACCGACTGGATTGTGTTTCATGCGCTGCTGCTGATCCTGTTGCTGATTGAAGTGGCGTTGCTGCACAAAACCACACCACAGAACGCGCCGGGCCGAAGCTACATGGCCACCGGCGTCTGGATTGCCGGCGCCGCAGCCTTTGCCGTGTGGATCTACATGCGTCTGCACGCGGTGCTGGCACAGGAGTTTCTGGCAAGCTACGCGCTGGAAGAGTCGCTCTCCATCGACAACCTGTTTGTCTTTCTGCTGCTCTTTAAAAGCTTCAAGATCGACGAGGCAAAACAGGGCCGCGTGCTGTTCTGGGGCATCCTGGGTGCGGTGGTCATGCGCGCCGCCTTCATTGTTGCGGGCGTGCAACTGCTGAACAAGTTTGAATGGGTCACCTACATCTTCGCCGTCATCCTGCTAATTGCCGCCGTGCGGCTGGTGCTGCCGGAGAAGCACGACGAACCGAAGAAGCCCGCGTGGCAGTTGTGGCTTGAAAAGCGCCAGCCCATATCACTGTCGCAGGAGGGCTTTACCGCCGTGGAAAACGGCCACCGCATGCCCACCGTGCTGGTGCTGGCGCTGGTGGGTGTTGCGTTTGCAGACTTCGTCTTTGCGCTGGACTCAATCCCAGCGGTGCTGTCGATCACGCGGAACACCTTTGTGGCCTACACCTCAAACATTCTTGCGGTGATGGGGCTGCGGTCGCTCTTCTTTGTACTGACGCACGCACTGGGCAAGCTGGCCTACCTGCACTATGGCCTGGCCGCGGTACTGGCCTTTGCTGCGGCCAAGATGCTGGCCGCGCACTGGTATGAGGTATCTCCGCTGGCTTCACTGGTGGTTATCTTCGTGTTGCTGGCAGGCACCGCCGTCATCTCTCTGCTGTTGCAGCGTAAGGATGAGCAAAAGGCAGCCTGATTACTCGCCTGCGAGGTAGGCCTTTGAGTTCAGCAGGGGCCGCTCCATGGAGCGTGAGAAGTCCGTGAGCTCATCCGGGCGCTTGCCGTTTTCGACTGCCTTCGCAAACTCCGCACGCATGTTCTGCAGCTTCGCTTCCAGGTCATCCAGAGCGCTGAAGACGACTGCTTCCGGCGTCATGGGCAGCTTGGGCGAGCCGTAATCAAACCGTCCGTGATGCGACAGGATGATGTGCTCCACCAGGATGCGCAGCCGCTCCGGAAAGCCCGGCAGCGTTGCCACCTTGTCGCGCAGCATGCCGATGCCGATGGTGATGTGGCCCAGCAGCTGGCCCTCTGCGCTGTAGCTGAAGCTGGTCTTCCACTCCAGTTCGCGCAGATTGCCCACATCGTGCAGAATGGCTGCGGTCATCAGCAGGTCCGGATCAATCTCCGCGGCATACTGCGGCGCAACGCGCGCACACAGACGCAGTAGAAAGACAACGTGCTCCAGCAGGCCGCCGATCCAGGCATGGTGCAGCACCTTGGCCGCAGGCGCAGAACGATACGCCGTGGCAATCGCAGGATCATCAAGGAATGCATGGACCAACTGCTTCAGATGAACATTGCTAAAGCCGTCGACGCACTGCACCAGCTCTGCCCACAACGCATCAATGTCGTACTGCGTGGCTGCCTGAAAGTCAGTCACGTCGATCTCATCTGCGGTGGCGACGCGCATCTGCTGGATGCCCATCTGGAAGCGGCCCTGGTACTTCTCCACGCGGCCCTGCACCTTGACGTAGCAGCCTGCGGCGCAGGTGGCCAGAGCACGCGCAAAGTCATCCCACATGCGCGCTTCCATGGAGCCGGTTTTATCCACGAGCGTCAGCGCAAGGTACTGCCCGCCGCCGCCCTTCTTTTCGCGCGCAGAGATTTGAGGCAGCAGAAAGAACCCGGTAACAACCGAGTTCTCATGCTGCGCAGAATCAGAGACGTAGAAATCCTTCATACAGACAAGACTACTGCGGCGCCTGCATTACTGCGGAGTAGGCGGCGTGATATCCGGAGGAGCGCCAGTAGCCGGTGTGGGAACAGCCGCAGGCGTTGTGGCAGGCGCGGGTGTTGCTGGTGGCAGTGCGCTGCCATCCGCAGCAGGAGCAACAGGCTTTGCCGGTCCATTCACCTGGTGCAGGCGGTCAGGCAGACCGTTGTCCTGCAGTGGCGCCTTCGGCGTCACGGTCTGTTCCTGCAGGCGGTTCTTGGGATCCTTGGGATCGCCCTTCTTGTGCTTGGTCCTGGTCTTCTTTTTCTTGGTCGCGTCAGAGCCGTTCAGGCCCAGTGCGCTTGCCTGCACCGTCTTGGCCTGCTTCTCTTCCGTGGTCGGACCATCGGGAGTGGCCTTGGCCTTTTCCTCGACCTTGGCCTGCACTTTGGCTGTCTTCTTGGCCTTCACCTCAACTTCACGCGAAGCGAAGCGCGTCTTGTTGTGTGGAGCCGCAGGCTTGCTCAGCGCATCCAGCGTTGCATCCGGCGCGGCATTTGCAGCGATGGTGGTGTTGGTGGCTTCGCCCAGCGGGCTGATGACCTGGCCCGGCGCAACCTCAGCCGATGCCGCCGCTGCGGTGGTCGTGGGCGTGTCGCCCGGAGCGTCTGGCAGCGCAGTCCGCGGCGCCTGGCCATAACGAACCTTCTCGCGCTTCACCTTCTTCGGCTTGCCGTGCTTATCCAGCACCACAACGGCAGGTGCGACCGTAGCCGTTGCAGCCGTCTTGGTCTGCGCCATGCGTCCAGCGTCCATGCGCGCTTTTTCCGGCTTTGCCTTCTTGGGCGCTGGCGGCACATACGCTGCAAAGACCGGCTTGGTCTCCTTGGCGCTGGCAGCACTGTCCACAAATCCGGGACGGATATCGATGTAGGCCTGTTCGCGCAGGCGCGTCAGGTAGGCACGCAGCGCAGGCTGAATCTGGTCCTGGTAGATGGCATTCTGCACTTCGCCCTCAACCGTTTCCAGCGGAGGCGTGCCGGCCTGCTGATGCTCCGTGGCCTTCAGAATCACCCAACCCTGGCGTGTGCGCGTGGGCTCCGTAAAGCCGCCTACGGGCAGCGCAAAGGTCTTCGTCTCAAGCACTGCGGCAAGCGCGCCGTGTTTGAACTGGCCCAGATCGCCGCCCTGCGCGGCCGTGGGGCCACCGGACTGCGCCTTTGCCGTGGCGGCAAAATCTGCGCCGCCCTTCAGCTTGTCGTAAATCTCCTGCGCCGATTTCTGCGCGGCAGCCACCTGCGTGTCGTCTGCGTTTGCGGCCAGCGGTACCAGAATCTCTGACAGGCGCACCTGCTCCGGCTGCGCAAAGTCTGCCTTGTGGGCGTCGTAATACTTCTGTTCGTCCGCGTGGGACATCTTGAGGGTGCGGCCAACTTCATCGCGCACCACCTGGCCGGTAATGATGTTGTTGCGGATGCTTGCCCTGAAATCCTCAAAGGCGATGCCGCCCTGGCTGCGTACAGCCTGCTCCAAAGCTTCCATGCTGGGCAGGTTGTTCTGCTTGCGGATGTCGTCCAACCGGCGCACAACCTCTGCGTCCGGATTGATGTTCAGATCCTTGCCCTTGCTCAACAGCAGTTGCTGATCGATCAGATCGCGCAGCAGGTTCTTCTGGCGTTCGACGGGATCACCGGCATTGGGATTCTGAACCAACTCCTGATCCAGCTGCGCCTGCGCGCGCTCCACGTCACTGCGCGAGATGATGTTGTCATTGACGCGGACGATCACGTCCTCCACCACCTCCGCATTGGGGGTGATGGATACCGTCTTTGGCATCTGGTACTGCGGCTGCGGCTCCGAGGGCGTCTGCAGGCCGGGCCGCACAGGTGCCGCGACTGCGGGGCTTTGATACCGCGGTCGGGGCATGGCCGGTGATGGCTGCTGCTGTGCGATGACGGCCATTGGAAAGGCCAGCACAGCGGTGAGAAAGGTGCCGGGAAACGCGCCGGCGCGGAACAGCCTGGTTAGATCGGTCATGCGTACCTGCAAATGAGCTCTGGAGGGCGCGAACGCCGCTTCCATTTTGACGGGCGGGAGAGCGATCCGCGCCATTCCTCATTTTATGACGAAGAGCGGGATTGTGCGGGCCGAGGCCGGATTGGCCTGCCGGCGAAAAGGAAAGCGCCTGATACCAAATACTTAACAGCCGCCCCAGACCAGGGTTTAGGGCCTTTCGTTCCGGCGGCCGGGTGACGAATGGATGCTATACTCCGTCATATTCTGGAGCGCCCTGCCCCTTTGCAATTTGGCAGCGGCCTGAAACGCAGCACCGTCCGAGGTCCCATGCCGACACGCACTCGCCGCGCTCTTGTATCGCTTTCACTCTTCTTTGGCACCTGCGCGCTTGCCGGCTCGTTTGTAAATGACCACGTCAATGCGCAGTCCGCCAACGACGAGACCACGGTACGCGACAGCCTGCACCAGTTCACGGACGTCTATTCCGTCGTCCAGGACAACTACGCAGACAAGCTGGACGGCGACAAGGTCGACAAGGTGATCTACGACGGGGCGATCCCAAGCATGCTGCATGTGCTGGACCCGCACTCGAACTTCTATGATCCCAAGGCCTACGCGCAGATGCGCGAGGACCAGCACGGCCGCTACTACGGCGTGGGCATGCACATTCAGCCGCAGCTGGGTAAGGATGGCGTGCAGCGCGTTGTCGTCATTGACACTTTTGACGGCTCGCCCGCGTACAAGGCCGGCATCCGGCCGGGCGATGCCATTTTGTTCATCGATGGCAAAAGCGCAGATGGCATGGATTCGCTGGCAGTCAGCAACCTGCTAAAGGGCGTAAAGGGCACCCATGTGGGTGTGCAGATGCTGCGCGAAGGTCAGGACAAGCCGATGACCTTTGACCTGGTGCGCGATGAAATTCCGCGCCCCTCCGTGGATCTGGCGTACATGATCAAGCCGGGCATCGGCTACATCCACGTCACACAGTTTATGGAGACCACCTCGCATGAGGTGGCAGACGCGCTGGCGAAGTTTGGCCCGGACATGACCGGCCTGCTGATTGATCTGCGGGGCAATCCCGGCGGCCTGCTGAACGAGGCCGTGGCCATGAGCGACAAGTTCCTGACCAAGGGAGACATTGTTGTAAGCCAGAAAGGCCGCAGCTTCCAGGATGTGGTGTACCGCGCCAATCACGGCGAAAGCGGCAAGAAGTATCCCATTGTGGTGCTGGTCAACCGCAATACGGCATCCGCTGCAGAGATCGTCTCCGGCGCGTTGCAGGACCATGACCGCGCGCTGATTGTGGGCGAAACCACCTTTGGCAAGGGCCTGGTGCAAACGGTATTTCAGGTGGCAGAAAATACCGGCCTGGCGCTGACGACGTACCACTACTACACGCCCAGCGGCCGCCTCATCCAGCGCGACTACAACGGCGTTTCGCTGTACGACTACTACTACGTCCGCAACGATGCCAAGCCAGCCGACAAGAGCAATCTTGAGGTGAAGCAGACGGACAGCGGACGCACCGTGTACGGTGGTGGCGGCATTACGCCCGACGAAAAGGTGGACTCGCCGCATGCAAACGGCTTTGAGAACAACCTGATCGGCCACTCGGCGTTTTTTAATTTCACCAAACACTACCTGGCCCACCGGGACATCACGAAGGATTTTGTGGTGGACGACGCCGTGCTGCAGGATTTCAAGACCTTTTTGAAGTCTGAGAAGGTTGATTACAGCGAATCTGATTTCACCAGCAACCTTCAGTGGGTGAAAGCGAATCTGAAAGGTGAGCTCTTCACCTCGCAGTTTGGCGCCAATGCGGGCTTCCGTGCCCACACAGACGACGATCCTCAAATTGCCAAGGCTCTGACCTTCATGCCGGAAGCCGTGGCTTTGGAAGAACGCAGCGACAAAAGCAAGCAAACGAAGACCGCCAGCCTGCAGTAACCCTGGTGGGGGATTCCACCAGAGCATAAAAACCAATTAGGCTAATAAATAACCAGATTCATGCATTTCATTGCATCTGGTTGCGAAGCCTTCATATTTCTTCGAGATAATGGATACTGTGAAACTTTCACTGACCAAAACACTTCTGGTGGTGTGCCTGTTTTTAGGCAGCGCTCAACTGTTGCTAGCCCAGGCAGCGCCAACCGCAGTGCGTCGGCTATCCCCATCGGCCTTCGTCATGTTCACCGGTGTGGCCACGGGCATGGGGAGCCACCAGCAAACCGATTTTTCGAATGAAAGCGGCCATAACCTGAGCGTGACCGCCGGCGGCGACCTGGGCTTTCTGAATTTTGGCCGCTACGCTCTCGCCGCGGAGGTGCGTGGCACCATTCCCGTGTCCTCCGGTAAATTAGTTGGCATCAAGGACATCGTTGGCGGTGTACGCATTTCACGCGAGCCAATGGGCATTATGGGCAGGGGCAATACCAACTTTCGCCCCTATGTGGACGGCCTGTTCGGTCGCAATCAAATGACTTATCAGGACGGCAACTACGTGATCAACACGGGTAATGGCGTCCTGATCTACAAGCAGACCGCGGGATGGATGACACAAGCTGGCGGTGGCGTCGAATACGACTTCAACTCTCACTTATCCGTTAAGCTTGATGCCCAGGCCATGCTCTCGCAGACCCCAGTCATGGCATCCGGCCACGCATTTGGCGTCCAGGCCAGCGCAGGCATCACCTACCGGCTGGGCGCTCGCTAACTGCTCCCTTCCACCGATTTTTGCAAAAGTTTACAGCCGCCCCAACGGGCGGCTGTAAACTTTTGGATTTCCGGAAACGAGAGATTTGAACTTTCTGGAGCGGGAGACCGGGATCGAACCGGCGACATTCAGCTTGGGAAGCTGACGTTCTGCCACTGAACTACTCCCGCTCGGCAGCTGGCGTGGCGCCATGTGCATCCCATTATAAGCAGCGCCAACACGGTACCGTTGACCTGGCTCCAGTCAGCATAGCGCAGTAGCCGCGAGGGCCATTTAGTATCAAGGGACGCATGCAAAATGGCAAAATTGTAATTACCGGCGCGGCCGGCCTGATGGGTCAAAATCTGATCGCAAAGCTTGAAGCGAAGGGCTGGACCGATCTGGTTGCCATCGATAAGAGTTCTGCGAATTGCAGAATCCTTCGCCAGCTTCATCCCGGACTGACCGTGATCGAGGCAGATCTGGCAGAGCCCGGTCCGTGGCAGGAAGGTCTCGCAGGCTGCCAGGCGCTGGTCTGCGGCCATGCACAGATCGGCGGCCTCTTCCCGGAAGAATACGTCCGCAACAACGTGGTGGCGACAGAGCGCCTGATGGAAGTCGCGGCGCTCCACGGCGTGCCCTACGTGGTGAATATCTCATCGTCCGTGGTGAACTCCATGGCGGTGGACAACTACACCGAGACAAAGAAAGCACAGGAAGCACTGGTCGCCGGCACGGGCATTGCGCAGGTCATCCTTCGTCCAACGCTGATGTTTGGCTGGTTTGACCGCAAACACACCGGATGGCTGGCACGCTTTATGCAGCGCGTTCCTGTCTTTCCGATTCCGGGTAACGGACGGTACCTGCGACAGCCGCTGTACGTGGGCGACTTTTGCGACGTGATTGTGGCATCGATTGAAAAAGGGATCACCGGGGCCTACAACATTACCGGCCAGCAGCGCGTGGACTATATCGACCTGATGCGCATGATCAAGCGAGCGGTTGGCGCAAAGGCGCACATCGTAAAAATTCCCTACACCCTGTTCTGGCTGCTGCTGAAGAGCAACGCTTTGGTCGATAAGAACCCTACATTCACCGTTGCACAGTTGAAGGCGCTGGTCACACCCGATGTGTTTGAGGTGATTGACTGGCCCGGCATCTTTGGTGTGCGATCGACACCATTGCAAGAGGCGCTAGATCTGACATTCCGCGATCCCACATATTCCGGTGTCGTTCTGGATTTTTAAGCAGCCCACGTACACATGCGGGCAAAGGAGAAGGTTATCGCTTCCGTAGTTGTTATCGGCTCAGGCGCCATGGGACTTTCTGCTGCCTACTACCTGCTGCGCGCTGGTCATCGCGTGCAGCTGTTTGAGGCTGCGCCGGAGCCCGGTGGCATGGCCGCGCACTTTGATCTGGACGGCCTCTCAACGGAGCGCTACTACCACTTCGTCTGCAAGACCGATAAGGACACCTTCCAGCTGATGCGGGAGCTTGGCATTGCAGACAAAATGCAGTGGCGGCCTACCAGCATGGGACTGTTCACGAAGGGCAAGCTCTATCCGTGGGGCAATCCTATTGCGCTGCTCACCTTTCCGGAGATCAGCATCCTTTCGCGTCTTCGATATTCGCTGTTCGCATTCGTTTCCATGCGGCGCGAACGCTGGGATGCAATTGAGACAGAGAGCAGCAAGAGCTGGATCACGCGCTGGTGCGGTAAAGAGGTGTACGACACACTGTGGGAGCCACTCTTCCGGCTGAAGTTCTACCAATACGCAGACGACATCTCCGCCGCATGGATATGGACACGCATCAAGCGCATTGGCCGCTCACGTCGATCGCTGATGCAGGAAGAGCTTGGCTACATTGAAGGCGGCAGCCAGACGCTGGTGGACAAGCTCACCTCGGAAATCCTACGCATGGGTGGAGAGATTCGCCTGGGTGAGCCGGTGGTGCGCGTGCTCTCTGCAGATGGAAAAGTTACCGGCGTGGAGACACGTGCCGGCGTGACAAACGCAGACGCCGTGATCTGCACGGTGCCTACGCCGCTGCTTCAGAACATGGTTCCTGCTCTGCCTGCGGAGTGGATGGCTGCATACGAATCGATTGTGAACATCGGCATCTGCTGCCTGGTGTTCAAGCTGCGTCAGCGTGTAACGCCGCATTTCTGGGTGAATATCAGCGAGCCCGATATTGAGATTCCCGGTGTGGTGGAGTTTTCAAACCTGCGTCCACTGGGAGACGACCATGTCGTCTATGTTCCCTACTACATGCCGGTAACGCATCCCAAGTTCTCGTGGCCGTCTGAGCAGTTACTGGACGAAGCATTCAGCTACCTGCAGCGCATCAATCCAAAGCTGACACGCGACGACATCAAAGCCTCATCTGTCGCGCGCCTTCGCTATGCACAGCCCATCTGCGAGCCGGGCTTCGCTGCGAAGATACCGCCGGTGGAAACACCCATCCAGGGGCTGCAGATTGCGGACACCTGCTTCTACTACCCGGAAGACCGTGGCATCTCAGAGAGTGTTCGCTTTGGGCGCGAGATGGCTGCGCGAGTGCCCGTGGCGTGAAGCTGCCCGGCGCACTGAACAACCTATGGAACGCACAGAACGAATCGCGTCGTGGCGAGATGCGCCGCTTCCTGCGATTCACCGGCGCGGGCATCATCGCGGCAGCGGCAAACGTCGGCTCCCGCTTTGTGTTCTCGCGATTCCTGCCCTACGCCGCCGCGGTTGCTGCAGCGTATCTGGTGGGCATGATCGTGGCATTCTCACTGTCGCGGCTGTTTGTGTTTGAAAGCGGAACCAACACCTGGCGCAAGGAGCTGCTCCGCTTCTCGTTGGTGAACGCGCTTGCCTTTGTGCAAGTGTGGGTTGTGAGCCTGGCGCTGGCCAACTGGCTCTTTCCGAAGTTCGGGTTCGACTGGCATCGCGAAGCCGTGGCACACATCCTTGGCGTGGGCAGCCCCATCATTCTCAGCTACTTTGGGCACAAACACTTTTCATTCCGCGCCTAAGTGCGTCCCTGCATCAGCCTTTAAGGCATGTGATAAATGCCGGCATCGTCTGCCTCGCGTAGTGCCTCACGAAAGTGAACATTAAATGCGTTCGCATCGTCGCGGTCCTGCTGGCGATACAGCACCGACACCGTGGGCCCCTGCGTTTTGCCGCTTGCGTAGTACAAATCTCTGCCCACGTTCAGGCTGACGATCCGCTGATGCATGTTGCGGATGCCGTACGCAGTACCCACCGCGAAGACAATGCCTGCAACCGCTATCGCGGTTTGGTAAAAGCGTTGCCGATCCTTGGCAGACCGCTGCGCCAGTGTGTGCAGACCAAAGGCGTAGCAGCAGATGAGCAGCAGATCAGAATAAATTTTGTACCTGCTGGAAAGGCTCTGAATATATCCCTGCGAGCCGCGCGTAACAGATACGCCAAGCGCGGTGATCAACAGGAAAATTGCAAACGCACTCAGCGCCGGATTCCACTTGTCGTAACGGCGGCGCACGGCAAGATACACCGCAACCACAATGCACGCACCACAAAGCACGGATGTATAGCGCACCACGGGCAGGTTGACGCCGCCAAAAGACCCAAGGAAAGACAGGATGAACATTGGGATGATGAGCCGCGAGCTATGCACCATCTGCGGCTGCGGATGGCGCACCGCATAGTGCGTGAAATAAACCGCGGCTGCCAGCCCAACCGTGGCGCTCCACGCAACGAAGGCGCCCCAGCGACGCTGCAGCAGCAACAGAAATGCGCCCGCCACATACACAAAGAGGCCATTCCCTGAGGCGGCGATCGCCAGCAACAGACCAACGCACGAGCAAGCCTGCGCAAGCCTGCCGGGGCGAAACAACAGCCATAGCGCCAGCAGGGCAAACGCGACGACACCAAGATTCTGCAGTCCGGGCATTGGCCAGTTAAGAGTCTCGCCGTAGTTTGCGCCAAAGATCACCAGCGCCACCGGCACAAACAACGCCACCCTGCCTGTGCCCTTCACCTCTTCCGGTGCGAATGCCTTCCAAAGCAGCCACGCAAGCAGGAAGACCTGCAGATCGCCAAGCAGCGACAACACGATGAAGTTCACATGACCGGCCACGGCATACTGCAGCGCAATTACCAGGTTTGACCAGATGGGCTTGTACTCATTGTGCTGGTGAAACAGCACAGCTCCCAACTGGGCCAGACGGGTGGGTGCCGCATGCAAATGAACCAGGTAAAACAGCACCGCATCGTAGTCGTCTGAAACCGGCAGCGGAGACAGAAACCGCACACACACCGCACAAAACGCGACGACGGGAAGCAGCACCCCAAGAGCTGCAAGCGCAGCGGCCCAGCGAGCCTGAAACAGACCCGAGCAGAAGGAAGATAGCGGTCCGCGTTCAGCAGTCTGCATGCATGCCATTCTACCGGGGCCGCAACTGCGGACTCATGGAAAGAGGAAAAAGCAG
Organism: Terriglobus sp.; assembly: GCA_026225595.1. Classification (GTDB taxonomy): domain Bacteria; phylum Acidobacteriota; class Terriglobia; order Terriglobales; family Acidobacteriaceae; genus Terriglobus. Next base: position 43,305 of record JAMFTB010000084.1, read on the forward strand.
AGCGCGGTGTTCGCGAAGTACATCGCGGTGTTCGCGGGGATCACTTCGCGTACACCGCGAGAAACACCGCGCACTCCGCGTTCTGTCTTTTTGTCGCTGCTGGAAAAGCCGGCGTTTCGCTGCTGAAACTACTTGCCGCTCCAAGCAAACGTCGCAGGAATTGCAGGCACATCGGTCTTATCGCCCAGCAGTTCCCAGCGTTGCAGGCTGAAGGGCACGCTGCCGTTGAGCCACACGTAGTCCTGGTACTTCTGCAGGCTGAACGCGTCCCCCTGTTTCAGCTTGGCCATCGTCATGCCCTTCAGGATGTCCGTCTTGCCGATCTGGTAGGTGATGGCCTGCCCCGGCGTTGACGCGAACATTGCAGCCTCGCTGTTTGCGGTGTTCACATCCATGGGTACCGTCGTGTGTAGATAATCCGCGGTCTGCTGCAGTGTGTACTCGCCAAGTGCGAGCTTCACATCCACCACCACACGCAACGCGCGCAGCCGCATCATGCTGTAGATGGCTTCCTTCTCCTTCGGCTGCTTATCGAATAGGCCGCCAACCATCATCATCTCTTCCGCGTAGAAGCCAATGCCCTCCTGCGTCTCTGAATCGTAGTAGTAGCGGCGCACAGGGTCAGGGTTATGCATGCTCCACGCCATCTGGAAGTAGTGGCCGGGCGCGCCCTCGTGGATGGTGAGCGGACGCACATCGGTCGCGGTAAAGTTGGCGAAGAAGCTGCCGCCGAGGTGCGGCTTGCCCTTGTAGCTTGAGCCTTCTTCATCCAGCCGCGAAATGCTGGTCAAGTCATCCGTCACCGCAAGCGATCCAAGCGCTGCGATGTACGGCGGAATCTCCACATAGTGGTAGTGCTTCACGCCCGCGGGCGAGCCGTTCAGAATGCCATGCTCCGTCATGTAGTTGCGCATGGCAACTTCCTGCTGCTCCTCCGCGGCAATCTGCGTCTTCACATCAGCGTAGACCGGCGAATCCGTCAGGCCCTTATCTGCGGCCTGCTGCAGCGCCTCAAAGCCAACGGCGCGTTCAAACTCGCGCTCGCCAATGAACTTGATCTCCTCCGGCGTGTACGACAGCAGAGCCACGTTGCGCAGGAAGTAGAGGTAGCCCGCGCGGCCAACGTCCGTCTCCTTCTTTAGGCCTGGCACCTTCGGCTTCAGCCACTCGCGATAGGCAACCACGGCCTTCGCTGCGGCCTCCTCGGCCTTGTCAAAATCCTTCAGGTTTTCCGGCGAAAAATTCGCGGACGAGTGAATGGCATCGTGCAGCGCCTGCATCTTCGTCTCAATGCCGTTCAAACGCTCCAGCGCGACGGCCACATAAGGCTGCCGCATGTCGGTAAGATTTTTGCGGCCATCCTCCAGCAGGCGCGGCACGCTTGCCAGGCGCAGAACCACTTCCTTCTGCCGCGCAGGCGTAAACGGCTCGTGCACCAGCAGCACCATCTGCACAGACGTCAGCCCCTGGTTCACGTAGAAGAACGGATTCTGCTTCCACTCCGGCGCAACCTGCAGCTCCCAGTAGACGCGCGCGATGGCCGAGCCAATCAGACGATAGTCCACCTGCGTGGCCACCGGCGCGGAACTCACATTCAGCGCGCGCCACTCCTTCTCAAACCCGGCAATCTGCTTCAGGTAGTTGGAAGCGTCCTTCGACGACCAGTGCGAGACGAAACCCGGCGCACGATCAATGCGTGGGATGTCGTCATTGGTGAACGGCTGCTCGGTCGCGCGCCACGTCCAGAACTTTTCACTCAGCGCCTGCACCTTCTCATCCGGCGACTGGGCGGCGGCAACGTGCGGCACAATAATCGCAAGGGCAAAGGCGAACGCAGCAGCGCACACCCGCAGGCGGGTTAAGGTCCAGTGAATCGAAGGCATGGCTGCACGTTACCGCACTTCGCCTACAAGCGAAAGCATTTTGTATTCATTACGACTGCGAGGGCTGAATGGTGGACCTGAGCGGGATCGAACCGCTGACCTCCTCGTTGCGAACGAGGCGCTCTCCCAGCTGAGCTACAGGCCCTTACCGTGCTCCGCGGCGGCTTAAAAAGATAGCTCGCGGCGTTGCTCAAGCGCCTTTCCAGACGCGAACAACGTGTTGAGTGTAGCAGGAACGAGCGTGACGGCTCAAACCGCTGCGGGTGCCTTCAGTTCGCTTTGAAGACGCAGGAGCAGGCTGTCCAGATGCGATGAGGGGAGTGCGCCCTGTGCCATCTCTTTGTTGCCGCCGCCGCGGCCTTCGTGGTCTGCCAGGGCTGTGCTAAGTAGTGTGCCGCAGTCGACGCCGCCTGGCTTTGCCGCCAGCACAATGGAAGCGCGTTCCGGCTCTGGAGCCCCCTCCGGAACAACGATGAGCGCGGTGGTGGTGGCTGTCTCCGCTATCAGGCGCGAGGCCAGCAGCTTGGCGTAGGCAGCATCACGGCCGGGCAGTTGCGCGTCCAGCGTGTGGATGACGACGCCACCCTTATCTTTGCCAGCACCAGCCTCGCCAGAGGCAGCCGATAGCTGTACAGCTTCGATCTGTGCCAGCGAGTTGAGCAGCGCGGCGCGATCCTTCGCTGCGGACTTGCTCTCTGCCTGCAGCCGCGCGACGCTCTCTGCAATGTCGCCTGCGCCCACGGACAACGCCTGCCCCAGTGCTGAAAGCCGTGCAAAATCTTCGCGCGCTGCCGCGATGGCTCGCGTGCCGCAGACAAACCCCAGCCGCAAGCCGCCGCGGACGCGCTCCGTACCGCGCAGCAACACAGGGCCGATAGCTGCGGTGGTGGCGACGTGCGTGCCGCCGCAGGCATTCAGGTCAATGCCAGGAATCTCAATCAAGCGGATGCGGCCAGCGCGTGGCGGCAGCTTACGCAGCAGGCCAGCAGCCAGCATGGTCTGCGCCTCTTCGCTGGAGACATAACGGATGGCCAGCGGCAGCGCTGCAGCGACAGCATCATTCACTGCAGACTCTGCCGCGCGCAGTTGTTCGTCCGTCAGCGACGGCACATCCAGATCGATGGTGGAAGCGACGTCGCCAAGATGAAACGAAACCGTTGCCGCGGCAAAGTCACGAAGCAGCACGGCACTGAGCAGGTGCTGGCCGGTGTGCTGCTGCATGTGGTCGTGGCGGCGGGCGGCGTCCACGGTGCCGCGGACCTCTGTGCCCTCCTGCAGCGGCTTGGCGGTGGTGTGCCACACCTCGCCTGCATCGTCTTCGGCTACATCGGTTATGAGAGCCTGCAGAACTGCGCCGGAGCGCGCCGTGGCAGTGAGCATGCCGGTGTCAAACGGCTGGCCGCCGCTGGTGGGATAGAAGGCTGTGCGATCGAGTGCAATCTGCCAGACGGGGACCCCGCCAATTCGCTGCAGTTCGCGGATAGCGGTGACCGTGGCGGTAAACTCCAGCCGCGCGGGATCGTCGTAATAGATGCGTTCGGCTGCCTCGTTCACCACGGGGTCGCGCTACTCCCTTGGCGTGATGGTGATGAGGCCGCCGACCGCTGAAACCTCGCTGAGGCTGCCAATGACCAGCGGTGTGCGCATGTGCGGCTCCGTCGGCGTGATCTCAAGGATGCGATAGCGGCCGTTGCTGGCCGCGCCGCCTGCCTGCTCTGCAATGAAGCTGAGCGGATTGGCCTCATACAGCAGGCGCAGCTTGCCGTTGGGCGCCTTCTTGGTCGGCGGGTAGAGGAAGACTCCGCCCTTGAGCAGCGTGCGATGAAAGTCTGCAATGAACGAGCCCACGTAGCGTGAGCTGTACTTCTGCCCCACCAGCGTGCCGTCGCGGAAGCGGTCAATGGCCTTGCCGTAGACCTTCTCCGAATCGCCGATGTTGCCCTCGTTCATGGAGTAGTAGGTACCCTGCTCCGGCATGAGCATGTCTTCGCTCGACAACAGAAACTCACCGCCAGACAACGTGAACGCATGCACGCCTTTGCCCGCGGTGTAGACCAGGATGGTGGAGGGGCCGTAGTTCACGTAAAGCGCGGCGACCTGTTCGCTGCCCGGCTGCAGAATGGCTGCGCGTGCGTCCGCACCCGGCTTTACGCCCTGGATGGAGACGATGGTGCCCACGTTGACGTTCACATCAATGTTGGATGACCCGTCCAGCGGGTCGAAGATTGCGATGAATTTCGCGTTGGGACGGTCCGTGAAGATCAGCGGCTGATCGTCCTCTTCACTGACGACTGCGGCCACCGTGGGCAGCGCCTTCATCACGTCCGTGAGGGTGTCGTTGGCAAACACATCCAGCTTTTGCTGCTGTTCGCCCTGGATATTTTCATTACCGGCCGCGCCCAGCACATCACCCAGCCCGGCAATGCGGATCTTTGCCTCAATGGCTGCTGCGCCGTCCGCAATAGCGTTGATCAACGCTGCCAGATCTGCATTGTGCCGTTGACGAACGTGTTGGAAGAGGGTCATCGCCATGGGCATAAGCGTAGCATTCTGCGGTTATGGCATGCGTAACTATCGTGCGGATTCCGCACACGCAGGGGTGACGAACATGGTCACGCCCTGCGCTTGTTCCTGCTGTTGAACGCTCTTACGCGCTCTGGATTCGCTTTGGGAACACGGCGAGCCTGGACCCGCTGGCACCCGGAACCGGAGCGACGCATACGCGATTGCGGCCCTCCTGCTTGGCGCGGTACATGGCCGCATCCGCGTCTGCAATCAGCCGTGAAGGCTCCAGCTTGTGCGTGGGCCGCATGGTGGCAACACCACAGCTGACAGTTGCCCACACATCCTGCGGCGCAGCACCGTCGCGCTGCAGCGCCGGCGAACCGGCTACCTGAACCAGCGTGCGGATACGTTCAGCCACCTTGATCGCTATCTCTGGTTCGCAGCTGGGCAGCAGCACCACAAACTCCTCGCCGCCAAAACGTGCAACAAAATCGTCCTCAGCACGCAGTGCCTGCTGCAACAGCTGCGCAATGCGCTGCAGCACGCGGTCGCCATAGGGATGGCCGTGGGTGTCGTTTAACCGCTTGAAGTGGTCCACATCCACCATGACGGCGCTGATGGACTGCTTGCTGTCGGCAGCCAGCTCCCACAGCTCGCCCAGCCGCAGATCATAGGCGCGGCGGTTGGGCAGGCCGGTAAGCCGGTCCGTGGAGGAGAGTGCAAGCAGCTCCGCATTGGCGTTTGCCAGCAGGCCGCGCTGCAACCGACCGCGCAGCTGCAACAGATAGCTGAAGCGCCGCTCGCGCGTGAGCGTGTAGTTGGCAGTCAGAGTCAGAATCGCTACCCACATGAGCATGCCGCCGGAAACCATCTTTTGCGATGTCAGCATCTGAGTGTCGACATACAGCGACATTGTGTCCATGGCCACAATCAGGAAAGACGTTGCCGCCGCAAAGGCCAGGTCAATGCGCAACAGGCAGTTGGCCACCAGCAGCACCAGGATGAGGCCCGTCTGCGCCTCCGCAGTTGCCATGGGGCTGAGGTCGTAGTGCAGGTACAGGATGCTGAGGCTGCCAATAACGCACAGGAAGGACGTGGCCAGCTCGCGCACGGTGTGGCTGCGCTTGCTCTTCACCAGCATGGCCACCAGCAACACAATGGGCGTAACCACGCCAAAGCGAACGGTCATGGCGCGGGCCATGTGCTGCGGCGCCATGAAGTAATCGCCCACAATGAAGAAGTCATACGCCAGCAGGCTTAGCAGCCCCTGCACCAGCAACATGCGGGCGCGGGAGGGTCCTGTCTCGCGCAGATGGCGCTGCTCAAGCTCCGGCGGAAAAGTCAGAGAGACAATGCTGTCTTTTTCAAAGCGCCGTATCTCTTCTTCCAGCGGCCGCAACGGATCGTTCTGTTCGGGGTCTTTCATCTGTCCATCCACATCTGCTATCTCAGACTAGGTGCGTGGTCCGACTTCTGCCATGCCACCGCAGTGACTACGAATCCCACCATTGCAGCACGCATCCCACCCATGGGGGTGAACCTGTGCAGTGTGTTTTACGATTTCGGCACCTTACATGTCCCTGTTTGGAACAGGTTAGCCCGGTCGCTATTGGTACAATCAAGCTTTGATCAGGGAGTAAGATGCTTCGCTTTTCAACAGCCGGAGAAAGCCATGGAGAGGCCCTGGTGGCACTGCTCAGCGGCTTGCCTGCCGGCGTTCCAGTGGATTCCGCATTTATGGCGCGCGAACTGTGGCGCCGCCAGCAGGGCTTTGGCCGCGGCGGCCGCATGCGCATTGAGACAGACACGGCACACATCCTGAGCGGTGTGCGCCACGGTAAAACCATCGGTTCGCCCATTGCCATGACCATCGCCAACCGCGACTGGAAGAACTGGGAAGAGATTTTGCCGGTGGAAGAGGGCGACGCGGCCAAGCATAAGGCTGTGGCATCGCCCCGGCCCGGCCACGCAGACCTTGCCGGATCGCTGAAGTTCAACTTTCCCGACGCACGCTACATCCTGGAGCGGGCTTCGGCACGCGAATCGACCGCGCGTGTGGCCGGTGGCGCACTGGCCAAGATGCTGCTGCGCGCGCTGGGCATTGAGGTGCTCTCGCACGTTGTCCGCGTGGGCGCGGTGGAGCTTGAGCGCGGCTACGAGTGGGATGAGATTGTCGCCAGCACCGCACGCGAAACCGTTCTGCTGAACTGCATTGACCCTGAAGTGGAGCTGCGCATGCGCGGCGAGGTGGACAAGGCGCTGCGCACAGGCGACACCGTGGGTGGCGTGTTTGAGGTGGTAGCGCATGGCGTACCGCCCGGAATTGGCACGCATGTGAACTGGGATGAGCGGCTGGATGGCCTGCTGGCGCAGGCTGTGATGAGTTTGCAGGCGGTAAAAGCAGTTGAACTGGGCCGCGGCGTGACGGCTGCCCAGTCGCTGGGATCTACCGTTCACGATGCAATTGCGTATGA